>NZ_JAUPWM010000012.1:0-161298 GCF_032436795.1 Streptomyces sp. P9(2023) | reverse complement strand
TCGACCGGAGCCTCCTCGACCACGGCGGGGGTCTCGACGACCTCGGTCTCCACGACCGGCTCTGCGACCGGCTCGGGTGCGGTGGCCTTACGGGTCGCACGGCGACGCGTACGAGCGGGGGCGGCGGGCTCCTCGACCGGAGCCTCCTCGACCACGGCGGGAGTCTCGACGGTCTCGGCGACCGGCTCGGGGGCGGTGGCCTTCCGCGTGGCACGGCGACGCGTGCGGGCGGGGGCGGCCGGCTCCTCCACGGGCTCCGGCGCGGCGGCCGGGGTGGTGGCCGGCGTCTCCACGACGACCTCGGCCACGGTCTCGGTGACCTCCGCCGCGACCGGCGGACCGGCGGGGCGGGAAGCGGCGCGGCGCCTGCGGCGCGGCGGCAGCTTGTCACCAGGTGCGTTGTTGTTCTCGTTGCTTTCTTCGTGCTGCTCGAGCATGCGGGCGGTTCTCCCGTCACGCCCCCGGGCGCCGCGCCTTGGTCCGGTCCGGCGGCACGATCGCGCACGATGCGCGGTGCCGCCGTCCGGGGCGCGGGCGCCGCACGGGAGCTGATGTCTGGCTCGCCGGTTCCGTACGCGTTCTGCGGACGGCCTGGCGAAAGTCTCCTGGTCAGTGCGCGGCCCGACCCAGGTGGCTCCCGAGTGCCAGGGCTGCGCTACAACGACCGCTCCCTACGCGGAACCGGTACCCGGCGCCGTCGCTGAGGCGGTCGCGGCGGCCGTGGGTGAAGCGGCCGTGACTGCCTCGCGGTCGGGCGCGAGCGGGTCGGTCACCGTGCCGGACTCCTCGTCGAAGAGCCCCTGCGCCAGCCTGGTCACCGCTGCGGGGACCGGCGGCGCCAGGTCGGCCACAGCTCGGAGACCGGACAGGACGTCGTCGGGTCGCACGGCAGGTGTCACGTGCCGAACAACCAGCCGCAGTATCGCACAGGCATTGTCCAGGGGCCTATCAGGCTGTGGACGCGCCTGTGGACGGTCGGCGACGAGGTCGGCGACGGCGGAGCGGGCGTCGAAGGTGCGGATGCCGTTCTTGGTCTTGCGCTGTACTTCCACGGTCTCGGCGGCGAGGAAGGCCTCGACGGCCTTCTCGGCGTCCTCGAAGGTGACGCCGTCGAGCCGGAGCTCCCACACGGAGGCGGTGAGCCGGTCGGCGAGTCCCGACGTACGGGCCTCGACGGCGTCGGTGATGTCGAGGCCTGCGGGGAGCGACTCGTCGAGCAGCACCCGCAGAGTCTCCGGGTCCCGCGCCTCGGTGAGGGCGATCTCCAGGTACTCGGCCTCGGAGCCCGTACCCGTGGGGGCGGCGTTGGCGTACGACACCTTGGGGTGCGGGGTGAAGCCGGCCGAGTACGCCATGGGCACCTCGGCGCGGCGCAGCGCGCGCTCGAAGGCGCGCTGGAAGTCACGGTGGCTGGTGAACCGGAGGCGGCCGCGCTTGGTGTAGCGCAGTCGGATGCGCTGCACCGCCGGTGCGGGCGGCGGGCCTTCGGGCTGTCGCTTGCCCAGTGGTTCTTCTCCTCGGTGCGGGGCGGGCGCGGGTGCCGCGCCGCCCTCGAACAGACGGGTGGCCTCTGGGGGGCCCGACCGGCTCACCCCGGCTTTCGCAGGGAGGTCTCGGGGGTGGGCGCCGCGCCGGAGGCGGTTGTTGTACTACCCAGAGTACGCGTAGCGGCCACCACCGGTTCCCGGGGCTCGGGCATCCGGGGTGCGCCGACGAGCGCGCGCCACGCGTCCTTGCGCGTCTGCCGTACGGTCGCGCGCGCCGAGGCGAGCGCCTCCCGCGCGACCCGGCCGGCGCCGACGGCGGCCTTCCTGGCGGGGGCCCAGACCTGGTCACGGACCCAGTGCCCGAGGGGTGTGCAGACGCTTCGGTAGACCCAGGCGGTGGGCCGGCCCACGAGATTCCAGGCGGCCCACTTGAGGGCGCGCCCGACGGCCCGGGAGATGAATCCGGCGACACGCCAGCAGACCCGGAGCGCGTCGAGAACCTCCCGCCCGACCGGCACGAGCACCCGCCGCCAGAGCCACCCGAGGGGCACGACGACCCCGTACCGAACGCCAGGCACGACGACGTACCGCCACACGGCCACCCACGGCCACACGAACACCGCCATCCCAACCCACCGAAGCACCCGCCCAATCCCGGTGAACGCCCAGGCCAGACCGTGGCCGAGGCCGGTGAAGACCCAGGCCAGGCCGTGGCCGAGTGGCGTAAGGACCTGGCGGTACAGCCAGATCGTCGGCAGCGCGACTCCGTACCGGGCCACCGGGACGACGACGTACCGCCACAGCCCCAGAGCCAGGAAGGCGAGTCCCGCGCCGATCGGGGTGAGGATCCACCGGTACATCCAGGCGGCGGGGACACCGATCCCGTACCGCGCGACCGGCACGACGACGTACCGCCACAGCCCCACCCACGGCCACACGAACAACACCATGCCGAGGCCCCAGCCCAGCCGGGTGAGGAACCAGACCAGCGCGTGGCCCAGCGGGGTGAGGAGTTCGCGGTACAGCCAGACGGCGGGCACGGCGAACCCGTACCGGGCCACGGGCACGACCACGTACCGCCACAGCCCCACCCACGGCCACACGAACAACACCATGCCCAGCCGGCGGGCGGTGGTGGCGAGGGCTCGGCCCAGGGGGGTCAGGACGTGGCCGTACAGCCAGACGGCGGGGATCACCAGCCCGTAGTGGACGGCCGGGAGCACCAGCTGACGCCACAGCCAGACCCACGGCCGGACGAAGAGGGCCTTGCCCAGCCAGGTCAGCGCGCGGCCCGTCGGGCGGAGGACCGTTCGGTCGAGGGCGCGGGCGGCGACCACCAGGACGTCCCAGACCATCCGGACGGGGACGACGATCACCAGCACCACGATCCGGATCGGGATCCTGATCGCCACCGTCAGGCAGCCCTCCGGTTCGGGTCGGGGACCGGCTTTCTCCATGTTCATGCTGGGAATGACGCGACGGCCCGGCCGAGGGTTTCCCCTCGCGCCGGGCCGTCGCCGGAGTGTTACGCGGCTACTTGACGACCGTCAGCGGCAGCAGCTTCTTGCCCGTGGGGCCGATCTGGATCTGCGTGTCCATCTGCGGGCACACGCCACAGTCGAAGCACGGCGTCCAGCGGCAGTCCTCGACCTCGGTCTCGTCGAGCGAGTCCTGCCAGTCCTCCCAGAGCCAGTCCTTGTCGAGGCCCGAGTCCAGGTGGTCCCAGGGCAGGACCTCCTCGTAGGTGCGCTCGCGCGTGGTGTACCAGTCGACGTCGACGCCCATGTCCGGCAGCGTCTTCTCGGCGCAGGCCATCCAGCGGTCGTACGAGAAGTGCTCGCGCCAGCCGTCGAAGCGGCCGCCGTCCTCGTACACCGCGCGGATGACCGCGCCGATCCGGCGGTCACCGCGCGAGAGCAGGCCCTCGACGATGCCGGGCTTGCCGTCGTGGTAGCGGAAGCCGATCGAGCGGCCGTACTTCTTGTCGCCGCGGATCTTGTCCCGGAGCTTCTGCAGCCGCGCGTCCGTCTCCTCCGCCGAGAGCTGCGGGGCCCACTGGAACGGGGTGTGGGGCTTCGGGACGAAGCCGCCGATGGAGACGGTGCAGCGGATGTCGTTCTGCCCGGAGACCTCGCGGCCCTTGGCGATCACGTTGACCGCCATGTCGCCGATCTGGAGCACGTCCTCGTCGGTCTCGGTGGGCAGGCCGCACATGAAGTACAGCTTCACCTGGCGCCAGCCGTTGCCGTACGCGGTGGAGACCGTACGGATCAGGTCCTCCTCCGAGACCATCTTGTTGATGACCTTGCGCATGCGCTCGGAGCCGCCCTCGGGGGCGAAGGTGAGACCGGAGCGACGGCCGTTGCGGGTCAGCTCGTTTGCCAGGTCGACGTTGAAGGCGTCGACGCGGGTCGACGGCAGCGACAGGCCGATCTTGTCGTCCGTGTACCGGTCCGCGAGGCCCTTCGCGATGTCACCGATCTCGGTGTGGTCCGCGGAGGAGAGCGAGAGGAGGCCGACCTCCTCGAAGCCGGTCGCCTTGAGGCCCTTCTCGACCATCTCGCCGATGCCGGTGATGCTTCGCTCCCGCACGGGGCGCGTGATCATGCCGGCCTGGCAGAAACGGCAGCCGCGGGTGCAGCCGCGGAAGATTTCGACGGACATGCGCTCGTGGACGGTCTCGGCGAGCGGGACCAGCGGCTGCTTGGGGTACGGCCACTCGTCGAGGTCCATGACGGTGTGCTTGGACACCCGCCACGGCACGCCCGAGCGGTTCGGCACGACGCGGGCGATCCGGCCGTCGGGCAGGTACTCGACGTCGTAGAAGCCCGGGATGTAGACCGAGCCGGTCTTGGCGAGCCGGAGGAGGACCTCCTCGCGCCCGCCCGGGCGGCCCTCGGCCTTCCAGGCGCGGATGATCTCGGTCATGTCGAGGACGGCCTGCTCGCCGTCGCCGATGATCGCCGCGTCGATGAAGTCCGCGATCGGCTCGGGGTTGAAGGCGGCGTGGCCGCCGGCGAGCACGATCGGGTGGTCGACGGTGCGGTCCTTGGACTCCAGCGGGATGCCCGCCAGGTCGAGGGCCGTGAGCATGTTGGTGTAGCCGAGCTCGGTGGAGAAGCTCAGGCCGAAGACGTCGAACGCGCCGACCGGTCGGTGGCTGTCGACGGTGAACTGCGGGACGTCGTGCTCCCGCATCAGCTCTTCGAGGTCCGGCCAGACGCTGTACGTGCGCTCGGCCAGGACGCCCTCGCGCTCGTTCAGTACCTCGTAGAGGATCATGACGCCCTGGTTGGGCAGACCGACCTCGTACGCGTCCGGGTACATGAGTGCCCAGCGGACGTCGGCGGACTCCCACGGCTTGACCGTGGAGTTCAGCTCTCCACCGACGTACTGAATCGGCTTCTGCACGTGCGGGAGCAGAGCTTCGAGCTGCGGGAAGACAGACTCGGCAGCAGACATCTCGAACCTTCGTGAGCTGGCAGGGGGCGACTCTCAAGCGTACCCGTTGCTCAGTGGGTGAGTGGCGCCCTCAGTTTCGGGGCCGAGGCCTTGGCCCAGACCTCGGGGAACTCGCGTTCGCCGGCCGCGCCGGCGGCCTCCTCCTGGCCGTGCAGGAGCCCCCAGGTGAAGGCGGACTCGCCGGCCGCGTGGGCCTGGATGGCGAGGTCGCGCAGGGCGTCGCGGGCGACGACGCTGTCCTGGTGGTCGCCGAGGACGGTCTGGACGGCCTTCATCCGCTTGGCGAAGCGCTTGGCGGGCTTGCCGAGGGCGGGCCGGGCGGCCTCGGCGGCGTAGCGGGCGCGCTTGGCGGCCTTGCGGGCCTCGTGCATCGCGAGGTCGCGGTCGTGGCCCGCGGGCAGGGCGAGGGCGTGGTCGGCCCGGGTGGCGAGGCGGTCGTAGTCCTTGAGTACGGCGCGGGCGAGGACGGACTCGGCGTCGTCGTGGGCGGCCTTGCGGAGCGGCGGGTCGGCGAGGAGCGTGTCGAGGGCGTCGAGGAGTGCGAGGTGGCGGGCGGAGTCGAGGGCGGCGAGGGTCTTGCGGCGGGCGCCGCCGCCGTGGGCGTTGTTCCAGATCCGCAGCCGGGCGCGGACGGGGCCGAGAGCGAGGGTGCGCGGGAGTTCGTCGAGGCGGGCGCGGAGGCGTTCGTTGAGGACCTCCTGGTCGCGGGCGAACCCGAGTTCGCCCGCGAGCCATTTGAGCTCGTCGCCGAGGGGGTCGGTGACGGTGCGGTCCAGGACCTTGCGGTAGCTCTTGAAGGCGCTGCGGAGGCGTCGGCAGGCGACGCGCATCTGGTGCACGGAGTCGGGGAGGTCGCGCCGGACTGCGGGGTCGAGCGCGACGATCGCGTCGACCTGCTCCCGTACGTACGCGAGGACGCGGGCACCTGCGGTGTCGGTCTCCCCCACCACGGGCTCGGCTCGGACTGCCGCCTCCCCCGTCTCCTCCAGCGCCCTTGCCAGCTTCGACGACGACGTCGACGGGCTGATGCCCGCCTTCTTCAGACGTTTTTCGACCGCGTCGAGGATCTCGGGGTCCGCGTCGTCCGCGACTTCGACCTCGATCTCGGTCCAGGAGGTGTCGGGGCCGGCGGGGAGGCGGTCGGCCCGGACCGTGTCGATGGAGACCTCCGCCAGCAGCGTGCCCTCCTCGTCCACGAGGTGACGGACCGCGCGGGAGGAGCGGAGGCGGACGACGGGGACGACGGACTCGGCGCGGGTGCGGGAGCGGATCAGGGCCGCCAGCGACTTGGGGAGGTTCTCCGAGAGCGGGGCCCTGATCTCGTCGCGGATCCCGGACGCGACCGGGAACTTGAGGTGCCAGCCCTCGTCCTCGCCGCCCGTGCGGCGGCGCAGGGTGAGCGAGTCCGCCGCCAGGCGTAGGCCCGGCGTGTCGTAGTACGTCGCGTCGAGCTCCGTGTCGCCCCGGTCCACGACCGAGGCGACCCCCGCCGCCCGCGTCAGGTCGGGCAGCTCCGTCCGGGCCGTGGCTTCGTACTTCCGCTCGATCTCGCGCTTCGTCTCCGCCATGAATCGAATCTAGACGGGAAGTGAACGGAAGGGGAGTCCGCGTCGGTCCCGGATCAGGCGGTCATCGGCCGCTGCACCCTGATGGACTGGAGCAGCCCGATCGCCACCCACACCGCGAACATCGACGAGCCGCCGTACGAGACGAACGGCAGTGGCAGGCCCGCCACCGGCATGATGCCGAGCGCCATGCCGATGTTCTCGAAGGACTGGAAGGCGAACCAGGCGATGATGCCGGCCGCGACGATCGTGCCGTAGAGCTCCGTCGTCTCGCGGGCGATCCGGCAGGCCCGCCAGAGGATGACGCCGAGCAGCACGATGATGAGTCCGCCGCCGAGGAAGCCGAGCTCCTCACCCGCGACGCTGAAGATGAAGTCGGTCTGCTGTTCGGGCACGAACTGGCCGCTGGTCTGGTGGCCGTTGAAGAGCCCGGCGCCGTACAGGCCTCCGGAGCCGATCGCGATGCGCGCCTGGTTGGTGTTGTAGCCGACGCCCGCCGGGTCGAGCTCGGGGTTGGCGAAGGCGGCGAAGCGGTTGATCTGGTACTCGTCGAGCAGACCGAGCGCTGTGACGGCGACCGCGCCGGCGACTCCGGTGCCGATGAGGCCGAGGACCCAGCGGTTGGAGGCGCCGGAGGCGAGCAGCACGCCGAGCACGATCACGGCCATGACCATGACCGAGCCGAGGTCCGGCATCAGCATGACGATCGCCATCGGCAGCGCGGCGAGCAGCAGGGCCTTGGCGACGGTGCGGTGGTCCGGGTGCACCTGGTCACCGGCGTCGACCTTGGCGGCCAGCAGCATCGCCATGCCCAGGATGATCGTGATCTTCACGAACTCGCTGGGCTGGAGCGAGAGGCCGCCGATCACGAGCCAGGCGTGCGCGCCGTTGATGGTCGCGCCGAGCGGGGTGAGGACGGCGAGGATCAGCAGGATCGAGATGCCGTAGAGGATCGGGACCGCGCCGCGCAGGGTGCGGTGGCCGAGCCAGATCGTGCCGATCATCAGGACGAGCCCGATGCCGGTGTTGAGCGAGTGCCGGAACAGGAAGGCGTACGGGTCGCCCGCGTTCAGCTCGGTGCGGCCGCGGGTGGCGGACCAGACGAGCAGCGCGCCGATGAAGGACAGGGTGAGCGCGGAGAGCAGGATCGGCCAGTCGAGCCGGCGCACCACCGAGTCGCGGGCGGTGAGCTTCGCCAGTGTGCCGCGCTCGGGGGCGTACCGGGAGACGGAGAAGCCGTGAGGTGCGGTCATCGGTTCAGTCTCCAGTCCTGGAGGGCGGGCCCGCGAGCGGCTGCTCTCCGTCGGCCTTCTTCTCCGGGTCGACCAGCTGGGACTTGGGGTCGTACGCCTTGACGTCCGGGGCGTCGATGGAGCCGTCGGGCTGGACCTTCGGCAGCGTCGACTGCGGCTTGGGCAGCAGGGCGCGCTTGAGGTCCTGGTTGCCCTCGTCGTCGAGGCCGTAGAGGGCGTCGTAGATGTTGCGCACGGCGGGGCCGGAGGCGCCGGAGCCCGTACCACCCTGGGAGATCGTCATGACGATCGTGAAGTCGTCGGTGTACGTCGCGAACCAGGAGGTCGTCTGCTTGCCGTAGACCTGGGCCGTACCGGTCTTGGCCCGCATCGGGATCTTGTCCTGCGGCCAGCCGCCGAACCGCCAGGCGGCGGTGCCGCCGGGCTCGACGACCGAGCGCAGGCCCTTGTCGAGGTCCCGGATCGTCTGGGCGTCGACCGGCAGCTTGCCGTGGGGCTTGGGCGCGATCTCCTCGATCCGCTTGCCGTCGGGGCTGATCACGGCCTTGCCGATGGTGGGGTTGTTGAGGGTGCCGCCGTTGCTGATGGCGGCGTAGGCGGTGGCCAGCTGGATGGGGGTGATGAGGACGTCGCCCTGACCGATGGCGAAGTTGATGCTGTCGAAGGCCTTCAGCTGGTTGCCTTCGAGGCAGCTCTCGTAGGCGATCTGCTCGACGTACGTGCCCCCCTTCTTGCCCTGCTTGCACCAGGAGTCCTTGTTGGCCTCCCAGAAGCTCTGCTTCCACTGACGGTCCGGGATGCGGCCCTTGACCTCGTTCGGCACGTCGATGCCGGTCTCGGCGCCGAATCCGTAGTCGCGGGCGGTCCGGTAGAACCAGTCCTGGGCGTCCTTGTTCGGCTTGAGGCCGCCGTCGCGCTGCCACTCCTGGTGGCCGAGACGGTAGAAGACGGTGTTGCAGGAGAACTTGAGGGCGTCGCCGAGGGTGATGGGGCCCTGTCCCTTGGACTCGAAGTTCGCGAAGCTCCGGTTGCCCATGCTGTAGGAGCTGCTGCAGAGGTACTTGTCGTTGAAGTCGTAGCCCGCGCGCACGGCCGCGCTCGCCGAGACCACCTTGAAGACGGAGCCGGCGGGCGCCTGGCCCTGGATGGCCCGGTTGAGCAGCGGGTAGTTGGAGTCCTTGCTGGTGAGCTGCGCGTAGTCCTTGCCGGAGATGCCGCCGACCCAGGCGTTGGGGTCGTAGTCGGGCTGGGACGCCATCGCGACGACCCGGCCGGTCTTCGACTCCATGACGACGACGGCGCCGGAATCCGCCTCGTACTTACGGCCGGTGATCTTGTCCGTCTCGCCCCGGACGGTCTTCATCGCCTGGTGGAGCTCGTACTCGGCGACGGACTGGACCCGGGCGTCGATGCTGGTGACGAGGGTGGAGCCGGGCACGCCCGGCTCGGCCTCGGTCTGGCCCATGACCCGGCCGATCTTGTCGACCTCGTAGGACGTGACGCCCGCCTTGCCGCGCAGCTCCTTGTCGTAGGTGCGCTCCAGGCCGGAGCGGCCGACCTGGTCGGAGCGCAGGTGCGGCGAGTCGGTGTCCTTGGCCTTCTGGATCTCCTCGTCGGTGACGGGCGAGAGGTAGCCGAGGACCTGGGCGGTGCGGGCCTGACCGGGCGCGGTGTAGCGGCGTACGGCGGTGAGTTCGGCGGTGATGCCGGGGAAGTCCTCGGTGCTCTCCCGGATCCGCAGGGCCTGCTGCGTGGTGGCCTCGTCGGTGATCGGGATCGGCTGGTAGGGGGAACCGTTCCAGCAGGGCTTCGGGGTCTTGGAGTCGCAGAGCCGGACCTTGTCCATGACCTCCTTGGGCTGCATGCCCAGGACGCCCGCGAGTCGGGTGAGGACGGCCTTGCCGTCGTCCTTCATCTTCATCAGGTCGGTGCGGGACGCGGAGACCACGAGCCGGGTCTCGTTGTCGGCGAGCGGGACGCCCCGGGCGTCGAGGATGGCGCCGCGGACGGCGGGCTGGACGACCTGCTGGATGTTGTTGCTCCTGGCCTCGTCCGCGTACTCCTTGCCGTTGCGGATCTGGAGGTACCAGAGGCGTCCGCCGAGGGTGAGGAGAAGGGAGACGACGAGGATCTGGATGACGATCAGCCGGGTCTGGACCCTCGGGGTCCGCCCGGTCTCCGGGATGTTGCTCATGCTGCCGTTGCCCCCTCGGTCACGGTCGCTCGGTCACAGTCGCTTGACTCCCTTGATGCGTCCGGCCCGTGCGGCTCTGGTCCGGGCGGCCTTGACGCGCAGGCCACCGCGCTGGGTGCCGATCTGCAGGCCGGTGCCCGAGCTGAGCCAGCCGGAGGCGACATCCGTTCCGCCCGAGCTGTCGGCGGCGAGCGGGTCGTTCTCCGCGCGCCGGGCCAGGGCCATGATCAGCGGCACGGTGAAGGGCGCGAGCAGGAGGTCGTAGACGGCCGCGGTGAACAGCAGGAAGCCGAGGCCGACATGGCGGGCGGCGGTGTCACCGACGAGGGCGCCGACACCCGCGTACAGCAGCGTGGAGCCGAGCGCGGCGGCGACGACCACGGCCATCGGGCCGCTGGCGGACTTGAGCTTGCCGTTGTCGGGACGGGCAAGCCCGGCGACGTAACCGATGACGCAGAGGACCAGGGCGTAGCGGCCGGCGGCGTGGTCGGCGGGCGGGGCCAGGTCGGAGAGGAGGCCGGCCCCGAAGCCGATCAGGGAGCCGCTGACCGGGCCGTACACCAGGGCGAGGCCGAGGACGGTCAGCAGGACGAGGTCGGGTACCGCGCCGGGGAGCTGGAGGCGCGCGAGGACGGAGACCTGGACGACCAGGGCGACGACGACGAGCGCGGTGGAGAGCAGGATCCGGTTGAACTTCACGTCTCAGTCCCCCTGCTGCTCGTTCTCGGGCTTCTGCCCCTGCTGTTGCTGCCATCCCGGCGGCTGCTGCTGCCCTGGCTGCTGCTGCCCTGGTTGCTGCTCCCCCTGCACCTGGCCTTGCACCTGGCCCTGCGGCTGCTCGCCCTGCTGCTCACCCTCCGGTGGCGGCGGGGTGACCGTGACGGTGACGGTCGGCGCGGGCTTCGGCTTGGGCGGCAGGACCGTGTCGCGCGGGTTGGTGCGCGGGGCCTGGACCACGACGCCGATGATGTCGAGCTTGGAGAAGCCGACGTACGGGCGTACGTAGACGTTGCGCGTGAGGCCGCCGCCGAGCGGGTCGACGCGGACGACCTCGCCGACCGGGACGCCGGGCACGAAGGGCTTGTTCGCCTGCGAGCCAAACGTGACGAGCCGGTCGCCGTTCTTCACCTTCGCCTTGCCGTTGAGCAGCTGGACCAGGAGCGGTCCGTTGCCCTGGCCGGTGGCGAAGCCGAGTTCGTCCGACTTCTCCATGCGGGTGCCGACGGTGAAGTCGGGGTCGCTGGCGAGGAGCACGGTCGCGGTGGAGGGGCCGACGGTGGTGACGCGGCCGACCAGACCGGAGCCGTTGAGTACGGTCATGTCCCGCTCGATGCCGTCGTCGGCGCCGGCGTCGATGGTGACGGTCCAGGAGAAGCCCTGGGCCGCTCCTATGGCGATGACCTCGGCGCCCTTGATGCCGTACTGGCCGGCGCCGGCCGTCTTGAGCAGCGTGTCGAGCTCGCGCAGGCGGCTGCGGTTACGGTCGTCGCTGCCGAGTTTGGCCTTGAGGGCGGCGTTCTCGCGCTCCAGGGTGGCGATGCGATCGTGCCGCTCGCCCGAGTCACGTACCGCCCCTATGGCATTGCCGATGGGATCGACGGCCGCCGCGACGCCGTTCTCGACAGGTCCGAAGACCGCGGCGGCTGCCTGCCGGGCACCGTCGACCGGTGACTCCGCGCCGCCGCGGATGTCCACCGTGATCAGTGCGAACGCGATGGCGATCAGCAGCACCAGGAGCAGCCGGCTCTCTCGTGTGTCCCTCACGTGCGGCGGCCGTGCCTTTCCTCTGGGTTCGGTTGTTCCGTGCGGTTTGTGGCGCTATATCAACGATCGGCTGTACGGGGGGCCTTGCCACCCGTACAGCCGAATCGAAGTGAAGTGCTGCGCACTTGTTATCGACCTAGCGGCGGGGCTGGGCGTCCAGGACCTGCTGGAGGGCTTCGAACTCCTCCACGCACTTGCCCGAGCCCAGCGCCACCGAGTCCAGCGGGTCCTCGGCGATGTGGATCGGCATCCCGGTCTCGCGGCGCAGCCGCTCGTCCAGGCCGCGCAGCAGTGCGCCGCCACCCGTGAGAACGATGCCGCGGTCCATCACGTCACCGGAGAGCTCGGGCGGGCACTTGTCGAGCGTCGTCTTCACGGCGTCGACGATCGCGTTGACCGGCTCCTCGATGGCCTTGCGGACCTCGGCGGCCGAGATGACCACGGTCTTGGGCAGACCGGAGACGAGGTCACGGCCGCGGATCTCGGTGTGCTCGTCCTTGTCGAGGTCGTAGGCCGAGCCGATGGTGATCTTGATCTGCTCGGCGGTGCGCTCACCGAGGAGGAGCGAGTACTCCTTCTTGATGTGCTGGATGATCGCGTTGTCGAGCTCGTCGCCGGCCACCCGGATGGACTGTGCCGTGACGATTCCGCCGAGCGAGATCACGGCGACCTCGGTGGTGCCGCCGCCGATGTCGACGACCATGTTGCCGGTGGCCTCGTGGACCGGCAGGCCCGAGCCGATGGCCGCGGCCATGGGCTCCTCGATGATGTGCACCTGACGGGCGCCGGCCTGGGTGGAGGCCTCGATGACGGCGCGGCGCTCCACTCCGGTGATGCCGGAGGGCACGCAGACGACGACCCGTGGGCGGGCCAGGTAGCGGCGCTTGTGGATCTTGAGGATGAAGTAGCGGAGCATGCGCTCGGTGATCTCGAAGTCGGCGATCACGCCGTCCTTCAGCGGGCGGACGGCGACGATGTTGCCGGGTGTCCGGCCGATCATCTTCTTCGCCTCGGCGCCCACCGCGAGGATCCCGCCGGTGTTGGTGTTGATCGCGACGACGGACGGCTCGTTCAGGACGATGCCGCGACCCCTGACGTACACCAGCGTGTTGGCAGTACCTAGGTCGATAGCCATGTCACGGCCGATGAACGACATTGAGTTCCCCTTGTTTCCCATGAGGATGCGTCGAGCCTTCCCAATCGGAGCGTTGACGGCTTCTCAGGTAGGCGAGGTGGTAGGTGCTGCGGGGTGGTACGGCGTGGAGTTTTCCATCGTAGTGCCGCCCACTCGGCGCCGCGCGCGGTGGTCCACCTCTGTATAGGTGACGGTAGGACGCGGCGATCCGTTCCCGGAAGTGACGTTCATATGCCTGTGGGCGACCGAAATTCGTTCGGTCGCCCCAGGTGGTGGCGCTGTTCGGCTGACACCGGGTCAGCCGGGTGGGTCAGACGAGACCCGGGAAGAAGATCTTCAGCTCGCGCGCGGCGGACTCCTCGGAGTCCGAGGCGTGGATCAGGTTCTCCCGGACGATGGTGCCGTAGTCGCCACGGATGGAGCCGGGCGTGGCGGCGATCGGGTCGGTCGGGCCGGCGAGGGTCCGCAGACCCTCGATGACGCGCTCGCCGTCGACGACCAGGGCGACGACGGGGCCGGACTGCATGAAGCCCATCAGCGGCTCGTAGAAGGGCTTGCCCTTGTGCTCGCCGTAGTGCTGCTCCAGCGTCTCCTGGCTCAGCTCGCGCAGTTCGAGCGCGGAGATGGTCCAGCCGGCCTTGCGCTCGATACGACCGATGATCTCGCCGATCAGGCCACGGCGGACGGCGTCGGGCTTGAGCAGGACGAGCGTGCGCTGGCTCACGGTGGGGACTCCTTCAAATCCGGTGTGCGGGACTCAGAGGCTACAGGGCCCGGACCGCCGCCGATTACGCAGCGTCAAGCCCTCCGCAGCCGCGGGGCCGGCGTCCGGGCGCCCCGGCTGCCGGGGGGCCGACGTCCGGGCGCCCCGGCCTCCTAGCTCGCTTCCGGCTCGGGTCCCGCGGCGCCCGCGGCCTCCGCGGCCTCCGCCTGGGCGGCCCAGCGCGCCTTCACCTCGTCGATCTTCGCGCCGTAGTGGCAGGAGGCCCACCACAGGACGGCGAAGACCGCGCCGAGGAAGAACATCGTCGGCACGAAGAAACCGCTGGCGACCAGCCCGATCTGCAGCGCCCAGCCCAGCTGGACCCCGCCCGGGCGGGTGAGCATCCCGCACAGCAGCACCGTCAGCAGCATCGCGACGCCGCAGACCCACCAGACCGTGGACGTCGACAGGCTGTCGTCCTTCATGGCGACGAGCCCGGCGAAGCCGATCACGAAGAACTCGCCGATCAGCGTCGAGGCACAGAGCGTACGCATCGGATTCAGCGCCTTCCCAGCAGCAGCCGGGCGTCGCCGACCGTGAAGATCGAACCGGTCACGAGCACACCCGCGCCGGCGTACTCGCCCTCTTCCTCCGCGAGGGTGATCGCGGCCTCGATGGCATCGTCCAGACGGGGCTCGACGACCACCCGGTCCTCGCCGAAGACCTCGACGGCGATGGCCGCGAGCGCGTCCACGTCCGTGGCACGCGGGTTGGAGTTCGCCGTCACCACGACCTCGGCGAAGATCGGCTCGAAGGCTTCGAGCAGGCCCTTGGCGTCCTTGTCGGCGCTGGTGGAGACCACGCCGATGAGCCGGGAGAAGCCGAACGACTCGCTGACGCCGTCGGCCGTGGCGCGCGCGCCGTGCGGGTTGTGCGCGGCATCCAGGACGACCGTCGGGGACTTGCGGACGACCTCAAGGCGGCCCGGGGAGGACACCGAGGCGAAGGCGCGGCGGACGGTGTCGTTGTCCAGGGTGCGGGCGTGCTCCGCGCCGATCCCGAAGAAGGCCTCGACGGCCGCGAGGGCGACCGCCGCGTTGTGCGCCTGGTACGCGCCGTGCAGCGGCAGGAAGACCTCTTCGTACTCGCCGCCGAGCCCGCGCAGGGTGAGCAGCTGGCCGCCGACCGCGATCTCGCGGGCGACGACACCGAACTCCATGCCCTCACGGGCCACCGTCGCGTCGACCTCGACGGCCTTCTTCAGCATGACCTGGGCGGCGTCCACCGGCTGTTGGGCGAGGACGACCGTCGCGCCCTGCTTGATGATCCCCGCCTTCTCGCCCGCGATCTCGCCGGGGGTCCCACCGAGCCGGTCGGTGTGGTCCAGGTCGATCGGGGTGACGACGGCGACCTGCGCGTCGATCACGTTGGTCGCGTCCCAGGTGCCGCCCATGCCGACCTCGACGACCGCCACGTCCACCGGCGCGTCGGCGAAGGCCGCGTACGCCATTCCGGTGAGGACCTCGAAGAAGGAGAGCCGATACTCCTCGCGGGCGTCGACCAGCTCCACGTACGGCTTGGTGTCCTGGTACGTCTCGATGAACCGCTCGGCGGAGATCGGGGCGCCGTCCAGACTGATGCGCTCGGTGATCGTCTGCACATGCGGCGAGGTGTACCGGCCGGTGCGGAGCTCGAACCCGGCCAGCAGCGCCTCGATCATCCGGGCCGTGGACGTCTTGCCGTTCGTCCCGGTGATGTGGATGGAGGGGTACGCGCGCTGGGGCTCGCCGAGGACGTCCATGAGCGCCGCGATACGCGTGACCGAGGGCTCCAGCTTGGTCTCGCCCCAGCGGGTCGACAGCTCGGTCTCGACCTCACGGAGCGCCCTGTCCACCTCCGGGTCGGCGGGCCGGGCGGGCACGGGGTCACCCTGGGGCGAACCGGCCTGCGCGCGCAGGGTGCGGCTGCCGGCCTCGATCACCGCCAGGTCGGGGTCTCGGTCGGTCTCGGAGGCGACGATGTCGTCGAACGGGTCGGACTCGCCGAACTCGTCGGACTTGTCGGACGGCTCGGACTCGTCGAACTGGTCGCGGTGCTCACTCACGGGCCCAGTCTACGGAGGGGTACCGACAGGACCATGGACCCACCCCTTTCGGGACTTTCGCCCCACCGTCCCCTGCGCCGGTCGAAGGCTGCCTAGGTGCGGTCGAAGCCCGCCGGGAGGAGGGCCGTCACCGTGTACGTACCGCCGTGCGGGCCCGCCGAGAGGCTGCCGCCCATGCTGGTGACGCGCTCCCGCATGGAGAACAGGCCCGTGCCCGTCGAGACCGGGGCGCGGTCCGGCGGGGTCTCGGGGAGCGGGTTGCGGACCTCGACGCGCAGGTCGCGGCCGGTCACCGAGATCACGACGGTCACCGGAAGGCCCGGCGCGTGCTTGGCCGCGTTCGTCAGGCACTCCTGGACGACCCGGTGGACGGCCGCCTGGCGCAGCGGCGAGAGCGCCTTGGCCTCGTCGGCGACCGTGAGCTCGACCGGGCTGCCCATCCGCTCGCTCTCCTCCGCGAGCGCGGCGAGCCCTTCGAGGCCCGGGGTCACCGTGCCCCGGTCCGCCCGCCGCACGATCGTCTCGTTCAGCATGTGGTGGGCCCGCCGCGCGGTGTCCGACAGCTCCTCGAAGTCCTTGTGGTGCGTCTCGCCCCGGGCCCGTACGGCGAGCACCTCGGCCCGCACCGAGAGCACGGTCAGCTCGCGCCCCACCAGGTCGTGGACGTCCCGGCCGACCGAGATCCGCTCCTCCTGGACGGCCTGGCGCGCCGCGGCCTCCGCACGCTGGGACTCCAGGGCGCGCACCAGGTCCTGCCGGTACGCGGCGATGCCGACGCCCGCCGCGAGCACGCCGATGGGCACGACGAGGCTGAGGAACTCGCTGACCGTCTCCCCGTGCCGGGCGGGCCAGCCGGGCAGCTGGAACAGCGCGTACGCCACGGCCACGTAGAGAACGGTGGCGACGACGGCGACCCTACGGCCCCGGAACCGGCCCAGCGAGTACAGCGCGAACTGAATCATCGTCAGCTCGTGCAGCCAGCCCATCAGGGCGAGCGCCACCAGGTACGGGATCCACGGCAGCCGGCGCCGCAGCACCAGCGTCGCCGCGCCGGCCGCGAGGACGAGGGTCGCGGTGACCCCGGTCAGCGAGTTGTCGGCGCGCGCGAGCCCGGGCACGTCCAGGACCATCAGGGCGAAGGCGCTGACGGCGGTGACGACGTCGAGGGCGGGCGGCGAGCCGGCCCACCGCTCCACGCGGCGGCGCAGCGCGGGGAAGGCGGGCAGTCGGGACATGCCTTCCATCATCCAAGGTCCTTCGACCCACCGCCCCGGACCTTGTTCCCTTCTCGCGTGAGATCGGGCACTTCGGTCATTCTGCCGTTTGATGCGCGAAGCATGACAACAGCACGGAGGGGCCCGGAACCGTACGGTTCCGGGCCCCTCCGTCACAGACACCTACACCTACACCTACACCTACGCCTGCGGCAGCCGCTCCAGCTGCGCCTGGATGCGGGCGATGTCCTCGTCCGCCTTGGCGAGCCTCGTACGGATCTTGTCGACCACGTTGTCCGGCGCCTTCGCCAGGAACGCCTCGTTGCCGAGCTTCCCGTTCGCCTGCGCCTTCTCCTTCTCGGCGGCTGCCAGGTCCTTCGCGAGCCGCTTGCGCTCCGCGGCCACGTCGATCGTGCCGGACAGGTCGAGCGCGACCGTGGCCCCGGCGACCGGCAGGGAGGCGGTGGCGGAGAAGCCCTCGCCCTCCGGCTGGAGGCGCAGCAGCTGGCGGATGGCCGCCTCGTGCGGGGCGAGCGCGGTACCGGTCAGGTCCAGGCGGGCCGGAACCTTCTGGCCGGGCTGCAGACCCTGGTCCGAACGGAACCGACGAACCTCCGTGACGAGCTGCTGGACCAGCTCGATCTCCTTCTCGGCGGCCTCGTCGCGGAAGCCGCCCGGGGCGTCAGCCCCAGGAACCAGCACAGTGGTGGGCCAGTCGGCGATGACGACGGACTCCTTGCCGGTGAGCGTGGTCCAGAGCGTCTCGGTGACGAACGGGACGACCGGGTGGAGCAGCCGCAGCATGACGTCCAGGACCTCGCCGAGGACCCGGCCGGAGACCTTGGCACCCTCGCCGCCCGCGAAGAACGTGGTCTTCGACAGCTCGACGTACCAGTCGAAGACCTCGTCCCAGGCGAAGTGGTACAGCGCCTCCGACAGCTTCGAGAACTGGTAGTCGTCGTAGAGCGCGTCGACTTCGGCGACCGTCTTGTTGAGACGGGAGAGGACCCAGCGGTCCGTCGCCGACATCTCGGAGGCGTCCGGGAGCGGGCCCTCGACCGTCGCGCCGTTCATCAGCGCGAAGCGGGTCGCGTTCCAGATCTTGTTGGCGAAGTTACGGGACGCCTGGACCCAGTCCTCGCCGATCGGGACGTCGACGCCCGGGTTGGCGCCGCGCGCGAGGGTGAAGCGGACGGCGTCGGAGCCGTAGGTGTCCATCCAGTCCAGCGGGTTGACCGCGTTGCCGAAGGACTTCGACATCTTCTTGCCGAACTGGTCGCGGACCATGCCGTGCAGGGCGATGGTGTGGAACGGCGGGGTGCCGTCCATCGCGTACAGGCCGAACATCATCATCCGGGCGACCCAGAAGAAGAGGATGTCGTAGCCGGTGACGAGGACCGAGTTCGGGTAGAACTTCGCGAGGCTCTCGGTCTGCTCGGGCCAGCCCATCGTCGAGAACGGCCACAGGCCGGACGAGAACCAGGTGTCGAGGACATCCGTGTCCTGGTGCCAGCCTTCGCCGGTCGGCGGCTGCTCGTCGGGTCCGACGCAGACGATCTCGCCGTCGGGGCCGTACCAGACGGGGATGCGGTGACCCCACCACAGCTGGCGCGAGATGCACCAGTCGTGCAGGTTGTCGACCCAGTCGAAGTACCGCTTCTCCATCTCCTGCGGGTGGATCTTGACCTTGCCGTCGCGGACCGCGTCACCGGCGGCCTTGGCGAGCGGGCCGACCTTGACCCACCACTGCATCGACAGGCGCGGCTCGATCGTGGTCTTGCAGCGCGAGCAGTGGCCGACCGAGTGGACGTACGGACGCTTCTCGGCGACGATCCGGCCCTCGGCGCGCAGCGCGGCGACGATGGCGGAACGGGCCTCAAGACGGTCCAGGCCCTGGAAGGGGCCGTGGGCGGTGATGACCGCACGCTCGTCCATGACGGTGAGGTTCGGCAGGTTGTGGCGCTGGCCGATCTCGAAGTCGTTCGGGTCGTGCGCGGGCGTCACCTTGACGGCGCCGGTGCCGAACTCGGGGTCGACGTGCTCGTCGGCGACGACCGGGATCCGGCGGCCGGTCAGCGGCAGCTCGATCTCGGTGCCGACCATGTGCTTGTACCGCTCGTCGTCCGGGTGGACGGCGACGGCGGTGTCACCGAGCATCGTCTCGGCGCGGGTCGTCGCGACGACGATGGACGCGTCACCCTCGCCGTAGCGGATGGAGACGAGCTCGCCGTCGTCGTCCTGGTACTCGACCTCGATGTCCGAGATCGCCGTCAGGCAGCGCGGACACCAGTTGATGATGCGCTCGGCGCGGTAGATCAGCTCGTCGTCGTAGAGCTTCTTGAAGATGGTCTGGACGGACTGCGAGAGACCCTCGTCCATGGTGAAGCGCTCACGGGACCAGGCGACGCCGTCGCCGAGGCGACGCATCTGACCGCTGATCTGGCCGCCGGACTCGCCCTTCCACTGCCAGACGCGCTCGACGAACGCCTCGCGGCCCAGGTCGTGGCGGGACTTGCCCTCCTTGGCGAGCTCACGCTCGACGACGTTCTGGGTGGCGATGCCGGCGTGGTCCATGCCGGGCTGCCACAGCGTCTCGTAGCCCTGCATGCGCTTGCGGCGGGTGAGGGCGTCGATCAGCGTGTGCTCGAAGGCGTGGCCCAGGTGGAGCGAGCCGGTGACGTTCGGCGGCGGGATGACGATGGTGTACGGCGGCTTCTCGCTCTTCGCGTCGGCCTCGAAGTACCCGCGCTCTACCCAGCGCTCGTACAGCGGCCCCTCTACCTCGGCCGGCGCGTACTGGGTCGGCAGTTCGGTGGTGGGCGCTGTCTGCTGCTGAGTGTTCTCGGTCACGGGCTCAGTTTAGGGGTGCGGCGGGGGTGTCCCGAAACCCGATAGTTCCGTAACGGTGTGCCCCCCGCCGCCCATCCGGAGCACGGCTTCCGACAGGATGTTCGCTAGGCATAAACATCCTGTGAGGGGAACCTGTCCATGAGTTACAACCAGCCGGGCCCGTACGGCGGTCAGCCTCAGCAGCCCGGGCCGTACGGCCAGCCGGGCCCGTACGGTCAGCAGCCGGGCCAGTACGGCCAGCAGCCGCAGGCGCCGCAGCCCGGTTACGGCTACCCCCAGCAGGCGCCCCAGGGCGTGCCGCCGCAGCAGCAGCCGTACGGCTACCCGCAGCAGCAGCCCCAGTACGGCCAGCAGCCCCCTTACGGCGCCCCCCAGGGCCCCGGCGGCTACCCGCCGCCCCCGCCGGCCCCGAAGAAGAAGACGGGCCTGATCATCGGCGCGTCCGTCGTGGCGCTCGCGGTGATCGCGGGTGGCGTCTGGTTCTTCACCATGGGCGATGGCGGCTCGTCGGTCGCGAACGACGGCCCGCACAAGCTGATCACCCCGGAGACGGTGCTCACCGAGTACAAGAAGAGCCCTGACAGCGGAGGCGACAAGGGCGCCCTCAAGGAGGCCCAGCAGAACGGCGTCAAGAACGCCACGAACGTCAGCGCCTCATATCAGGTGAAGGACAAGGCCAACCCGCTCGGCACCAAAATCATCTCCTTCAGCGGCCTCTACGGTGAGATCGACGACCCCGAGAAGGTCGTCGACAGCGTCTTCGCCACCATCAAGACGAAGGCCGACGAGGACAAGGCCAAGAACGGGGACAAGGGCGACGCGCCCGAACTGGTCGGCAGCCCACAGGAGTACGAGCCGGCGGAACTCGACGGCGCGATCCTCAAGTGCCAGCAGGCCAAGGGCAAGGCCGATCCCGCCGAAGGAACTCCCGCGTTCACCATGACGGTCTGCGTGTGGGCGGACCACAGCACGGTGGGCTTCGTGACGCCGATGGACATGGCCTCCATCGCCACCGGCAAGCCCGGCAGCGCGGAGGACGCCGCGGCCATCACCGCCAAGTTCCGCAAGGAAGTCCGGGTTGCGGTCAAGTAGCTCGGGTCAAGTCAGCCCGTAGAGACGCCCGGCCAGTTGGACGAACTGGCCGGGCGTCCCCGTCCGCAGACCGTTGACCCCAGATGGGGGAACTCTGGCCCCTCAGGCCAGGCGGCACGCCTGGGTCGCGTGACGGTCCTTGACCCCTATGGACACAAGAGCGGGGTAGCAAAAGCCCCCGTGGGTGAAACTTGCACCCCACTCACAGGCCGTGGTCACCTTCGGGCCGACCTTGTAGCCCACATCATGAAGGTACGTCTGACAGGTGATCACTGACGCCTGCGCAGGAGCGGCGGCCACCACGGGCAGGATGCTCGCAGCGCCAGCCACACACACTGCGGCAAGTATTCGCTGAACCTTCGAACTAGTCATGCACATCTCCCCCAACACGACAGTCGGTCAAATATCTTGGTCGCGTCCAAGCGTTCTACAGAGGCGCTGGATGATCAACTCCTGAGCTCGGGATTGGCTTGATCGTTCTACAAAGGCGTCCCCGCTGGGAAAGCCAACGACGCCCGGCCGGTTCGAAGGAGTCGGCCGGACGCTCCCGTCTTCCCAGGAAGGGAGCGCCCGGCCATGCGTATCGAACGGCGGACACGCCTGGCCGTCGGCGCGCTGGCGATGGCGGTCGTGGGAGGGGCGTGCGGCGTGGTGGGTGACGGGGGCCTTCCGGGTCGACCTCGGCCACGGGCGGTGTGCGGCTGCCCCCTGTTCAGCCGCCGCGAGCCTCCCCCTCCGACGACGGTCCGTACAAGCTCACGGCGCGGACGCTCAACCGAGCCGACCATTCGCGGCGGGGCGAGTTCGCCCCGCCCGAGGAGGCGGCGGGCATCGCCGCACGGTTGCGCAAGGAAGTTCGCCTCAAGGCATGATCCCAGCTGAACGGCAAAGAGGGGCGCCCCATCGGGGGCGCCCCTCCTCACGTGCGACTGGTGCGCGAAGCGCTACGCCGACTTCTCGTGTCGCCCGTCGTTCTTCACGATCCGCGGGACCAGCGTCGGGTTCACGTTGTTGCGGACTACGTCCGCCGTGATGACCACGCGGGCCACGTCCTTGCGGGACGGGACCTCGTACATCACCGACATCAGGACTTCTTCCATGATCGCGCGCAGGCCTCGCGCGCCCGTGCCGCGCAGGATCGCCTGGTCGGCGATGGCCTCCAGGGCCGGGCGGTCGAAGTCCAGCTCCACGCCGTCGAGTTCGAAGAGGCGCTGGTACTGCTTCACCAGCGCGTTGCGCGGCTCCACGAGGATCTTGAGCAGGGCCTCGCGGTCGAGGTTGTGGACCGAGGTGATCACCGGGAGGCGGCCGATGAACTCCGGGATCATCCCGAACTTCACCAGGTCCTCCGGCATGACCTCCTGGAACTGGTCGCTCGCCTCGATCTCGCGCTTCGAGCGGATCGTCGCCCCGAAGCCGATGCCCTTCGCGCCCGCCCGCGACTCGATGAGCTTCTCCAGGCCGGCGAAGGCGCCGCCCACGATGAAGAGCACGTTCGTCGTGTCGATCTGGATGAACTCCTGGTGCGGGTGCTTCCGGCCGCCCTGCGGCGGGACGGAGGCCGTCGTGCCCTCCAGGATCTTGAGCAGGGCCTGCTGCACGCCCTCGCCCGAGACATCGCGCGTGATCGACGGGTTTTCGCTCTTGCGGGCGACCTTGTCGATCTCGTCGATGTAGATGATCCCGGTCTCGGCCTTCTTGACGTCGTAGTCCGCCGCCTGGATCAGCTTGAGCAGGATGTTCTCGACGTCCTCGCCGACATAGCCGGCCTCCGTCAGCGCCGTCGCGTCGGCGATGGCGAACGGGACGTTGAGCATGCGCGCCAGCGTCTGGGCCAGGAGCGTCTTGCCGGAGCCCGTGGGGCCCAGCAGCAGGATGTTGGACTTCGCCAGTTCGATCGCGTCGTCACGGCCCGCCGCGCCGCCGTTCTCGCCGGCCTGGACGCGCTTGTAGTGGTTGTACACCGCTACCGAGAGCGCCTTCTTGGCCGGCTCCTGGCCGACCACGTACCCCTCAAGGAACTCGTAGATCTCGCGGGGCTTCGGGAGTTCCTCCCACCGCACCTCGCTCGTCTCGGCGAGCTCCTCCTCGATGATCTCGTTGCAGAGGTCGATGCACTCATCGCAGATGTACACACCGGGTCCCGCGATGAGCTTCTTCACCTGCTTCTGGCTCTTTCCGCAGAACGAGCACTTGAGCAGATCGCCGCCATCACCGATGCGTGCCACGAGGTGCTTCCCCTTCGCCTGGGAGCGCTTGGTTCAGCGACTCCTGGTGCCTCATATTCGACGGTACCTTGCCGGGCCCCCCGTTCGGGCCCCCCTTGGCACGGTTCACATGGTCGGGATTCGGCCACGCGGACCGTGCCAGGGGAAGGTCGGGCGTCAGGCTGCCGCGGCCGCCGTGGTCTTGCGGGTCGAGACGATCTGGTCGACCAGGCCGTACGCGAGGGCGTCCTCGGCGGTCAGGATCTTGTCGCGCTCGATGTCGTCGCGGATCTTCTCGATCGGCGTCGAGGAGTGCTTGGCCAGCATCTCCTCCAGCTGCGTACGCATACGCAGGATCTCGTTGGCCGCGATCTCCAGGTCGGAGAGCTGCTCACGGCCGGTGCCGCCGGACGGCTGGTGGATCAGCACGCGGGCGTTCGGCAGGGCCATCCGCTTGCCGGGCGTACCGGCGGCGAGCAGCACGGCCGCGGCGGAGGCCGCCTGGCCCATGCAGACCGTCTGGATGTCCGGCTTCACGAACTGCATCGTGTCGTAGATGGCCGTGAGGGCCGTGAACGAGCCGCCCGGGCTGTTGATGTAGATCGAGATGTCACGGTCCGGGTCCATCGACTCCAGGCACAGCAGCTGCGCCATGACGTCGTTGGCGGAGGCGTCGTCGATCTGCACGCCGAGGAAGATCACGCGCTCCTCGAAGAGCTTCGCGTACGGGTCGTACTCGCGGATGCCCTGCGAGGTGCGCTCGACGAAGCGCGGGACGACGTACCGGTTGTCCATCGGCGCGCCGGTGTAGAGGCCGCTCGGGGAGAGGTTGTTCTGCATCTGGATGTTCACCGTCCTGGTGGCGTTCGGCGGGGGCTGGGGCTCTGGCGGGCTGCCGGGCTCAGGCGCCCGTGCCGCCGCCGCCGGGAACGCCCGCGGCGTGCGTGATGATGTCGTCGATGAGGCCGTAGCTCTTGGCCTCCTCCGCCGTGAACCAGCGGTCGCGGTCACCGTCGCGGATGATCGTCTCGACGGTCTGGCCGGAGTGCAGCGCGGTGATCTCGGCCATGCGCTTCTTCGTACGAAGGAGGTACTCGGCCTGGATCTTGATGTCCGAGGCGGTGCCACCGATACCGGCGGAGCCCTGGTGCATCAGGACGTCGGTGTTCGGCAGCGCGAAGCGCTTGCCGGCGGCGCCGCCGGTGAGCAGGAACTGGCCCATCGAGGCCGCCATGCCCATACCGATGGTGACGACGTCGTTCGGGATGTACTGCATGGTGTCGTAGATGGCCATGCCGGCCGTCACCGAGCCACCGGGGCTGTTGATGTACAGGAAGATGTCCTTCTCCGGGTCTGCGGCCAGGAGAAGCATCTGCGCGGTGATCTTGTTGGCGATCTCGTCGTCGACCTGCTGGCCGAGGAAGATGATCCGCTCGCCGAGCAGCCGGTTGTAGACATGGTCGCCGAGGCCACCACCGATGGACGGCTCACCCGCGGCGTAAGGCTTCAGATTCGTCACGTATCCACCTGCTCGTCTCCGACGGCGACGGGCCGTCTCAGCGTCTCGTTCGGAGGGCATTGCCCTCGTATTCATGGACCCTAACGCGCAGGTAGGACAACGCCATCCCGGTTCCCGAACTGTTCGCTGGGAGCGCAAGGTTACGAGCCGTTCCACGGGGCGTGCGTACGGGGTCCGTATACGGGCACGGGCCCGGCGCACAGCAGTGCGTCCGGGCCCGTGGACCAGCGGTTCATCGGTTCAGCGCGAGGCTCAGGCCTCGTTCTTCTCCTCGGCGACCTCGGCCTCGCCGGTGACGGCCTCGACGGCCTCGGCGGCGGTCTCGGTCTCGTCCTCGTCGTCCTCGAGGTCGACGGTCTCACCGTTGGTGTCGACGACCTTGGCGGCCTCGACGACGACCGCGAGGGCCTTGCCGCGGGCGACCTCGCCGACGAGCATCGGCACCTGGCCACCCTCGACGACGGCCTGGGCGAACTGGTCGGGGGACATGCCGGAGGAGGCGGCGCGGCGCATGAGGTGCTCGGTGAGCTCCTCCTGGCTGACGTTCAGCTTCTCCTTGTTGACGAGCTCATCGAGGATGAACTGCGTCTTGATGCCCTTCTCGGCCTGCTCCTTGGTCTCCGCCAGGAACTCTTCCTCGGTCTTGCCCTGGATCTCCAGGTACTTCGCGAGGTCGATGCCCATCTGGCCGAGCTGGTGGTGCTCCAGGTTGTGCTTGCGGGTGTTGATCTCGTCCTCGAGGAGCTTCTCGGGGATCGGGACCTCCGCCAGCTTCAGCAGCTCGTCGAGGACGCGCTCCTGGGCCTGGGTGGCCTGGTCGAACTGCTTCATGTTCTCGAGGCGCTTGCGGCTGTCGGCCTTGAGCTCGTCGAGGGTGTCGAACTCCGACGCGAGCTGCGCGAAGTCGTCGTCGAGCTCGGGGAGCTCACGGGCGGCGACGGCGGCGACCTTGACGGTGACCTCCGCGTCCTTGCCCTCGGCGGAGCCGCCCTTCAGCTGCGAGGTGAAGGTGGCCTCGCCGCCGGCCTCCAGGCCGGTGACGGCCTCGTCGATGCCGTCGAGGAGCTCGCCGGAACCGATGGTGTACGAGACGCCCTGGGCGACACCGTCCGGGAGGACCTCGCCGTCGACCTTGGCCTCGAGGTCGATGGTGACGACGTCACCGTCGGCCGCGGCGCGCTCGACCGGGTTCGTGGAGGCGAAGCGCTCGCGCAGCTGCTCCACGGACTTCTCGATGTCCTCGTCGGTGACCTCGACCGCGTCGACGGTGACCTCGATGCCGGAGTAGTCCGGGATCTCGATCGTCGGGCGGATGTCGACCTCGGCGGTGAAGGCCAGCAGCTCGCCGTCCTTCAGCTCGGTGATGTCGACCTCGGGCTGACCCAGCGGGTTGACCTCGGCCTCGTTGACGGCCTCGGTGTAGAACTTCGGGAGGGCGTCGTTGACGGCCTCCTCCAGCACCGCACCACGGCCGAACCGCTGGTCGATCACACGAGCCGGGATCTTGCCCTTACGGAAGCCCTTGACCGTGACCTGCTGGTTGATCTTCTTGTACGCCGCGTCGAGGCTGTCCTTGAGCTCCTCGAAGGGCACCTCGACAGTGAGCCGAACCCGAGTCGGGTTCAGGGTCTCCACGGCGCTCTTCACGGTTCGGTCTCCTTGGTGGCTGATTCTTGGATTCTGCCGATGCCGCTTGGTGGGCGGTTCCGGCCGATCGGCCCGGTCAGAGAGACACACGGGCACGCAGCTTGCATAGTAACCGCAAGCGGGATGAGGCCCACAACGCGATCTTGTGACGCGTGATCTCGTGATGTGTGATCTCGATGGTCGGGGTGGCGGGATTTGAACCCACGGCCTTCCGCTCCCAAAGCGGACGCGCTACCAAGCTGCGCCACACCCCGTCGGTGCGACACGTAGGGTACATGCACGGAGACAGTGCGACGCCCCCTCTTTATGGGGCGTGCGGGGACCGCCCGGGACCCGCTACGATGCTGTCCGTGCCGCGGCCCTCGTGACCTGCGGCGCGTCACTTGCGGGCGTAGCTCAATGGTAGAGCCCTAGTCTTCCAAACTAGCTACGCGGGTTCGATTCCCGTCGCCCGCTCTTCCGGCCTCGGGGCCGGGCCGGAGGTTCACTCCTCCGGCCCGGCCCCGAGGCGTTTTCCGTGGTGCGGCCAGAGAATGGGCACTGTCCCCTGTTTCTGCCGCATCGGAGGCAGTCGTGAAGGATCTCAAGTTCGAGCAGAGCCACCCGATGACAGTGATCGAGGCGGCGGAAGTGCTGGAGGAGCTCGCGAAGGCGATGAGGAGCGGCGGTGTGGCGGAGCTGTCGCTCATCACCGGAGTGCTGACCCTGCGGATCCCCGACGAACTCTGGGCCGAGGTGGAGTGGGAGGTCGGCGACGGGAAGATCGAGCTGGAGATCGAGTTCTCCTGGCCGGCGGGGACGTCCCGGGAGGCGTCGGCCCCGGCGGCCGCGAGCCCGGAGAAGCCCGCGAAGCCCGCGCGTGCGGAGAAGTCCGCGCGGAGCCGGAAGGCCGCGCCCGCCAAGCGCGCGCGGAGCGGCGCCGGCGGAGGCGCGAAGGCGAAGCGGACCGCCGCGAAGAAGGCCCCGGCGAAGAAGGTCTGAGTCGCGGCGGGGCCCGGCGCGCGGGACCGGCGCGGGCCTCAGAACTTGATGGAGCCCACCGTCGACGTTATCGAGTCCAGGAAGCGCTGGATGTCGTCGGCCATGCCCGTGGAGGCAAGGAAGAAGCCGAAGAGGACCGCGACGACGGCCGGGCCGGCCTTCAGGTTCCCGCCGCGGATCAGCACCACCAGGATGACCGCCAACAGCAGCACCACGGATAGCGAAATGGCCACAACTGATCACACCCTCGGTCGGTCCCACCTTGCCGCCCGGGAGCGCACGTCACAGAACACCCCCGCTGCATCCATCGTGCCACCAACTTCTTGCCCACTGACGCCGGGTGACGAATCGTCGACGTACGAATCGAGCCAACCCGAGCGATTTTCGTCTTGATCGTTTCGGGCCGGCCGCCCGGCGTCAGTCGGCGGACAGCCCGAGCAGCCCGCGTACGGTCGCGTACTTGGCGGTCAGCCGGGTCCGCGTCGGTTCGTCGAGAACCGCGAGGCGGGCCGGGTCGGCGTTGTGCGCGAGGTCGGCCTCCTTGACGAGGAGGGCGCCGGGGACGGCCAGGATCCGGCGGGTGTACGACTCCAGTTCCTCGCCCGTCCGCTTCGTGAGGGCGAGCACCATGTCCTTGACCGCGCACGGGAGTTCGGCCGAATCCAGCCACTCGGCGGAGAGGGCGTCGTCCTCGACGGCGTCGTGCAGCCAGGCCGCCGCGATCTGCTCCTCGCTCCCGCCCCGCGCCCGCACCCCCTCGGCGACCGCCCGCAGATGCTCGGCGTACGGGCGGCCCGCTTTGTCGGTCTGGCCCTCGTGGGCGGCGACGGCGAGGGACTCGACCTGGGCGAGGGTGAGGCGCGGCATGCGCCGACTCTACGGCGCCGGGTGGCGGCGCGGGCGGTCAGGTGGGTGGACAGGAGGCGGCCTTCGGGCGGTCAGGCCTTGCGGCTGATGAGGAGCAGGGCGCGGTCGTCGTTGACGTCCTTCGCGCAGGCCTCGATGAGATGCCAGGCCGCGCCCTCGAAGCCGGCGGCGACGTAGCGGTCGGCCTCGCCGGTCAGCCGGTCGATGCCCTCGGCGATGTCCCGCTCGGCGGACTCGACCAGGCCGTCGGTGAAGAGCATCAGGACGTCCCCTGGGCGCAGGGAGCCCTTGACCGGGTGGAACTCGGCGCCGTCGTAGACACCGAGCAGCGGGCCCTCGCCGGACTTCTCCTCCCAGCGTCCCGTGCCCGCGTGGAGCTGGAGCGCGGGCAGGTGCCCGGCGGAGAGGAGTTCGTAGTCCCCGGACTCCAGGTCGAGGACGAGGTGGATGGAGGTGGCGAAGCCCTCGTCCCAGTCCTGGCGGAGCAGGTAGCCGTTGGCGGCGGGCAGGAAGGCGTGCGGCGGCAGCGAGCCGAGCAGCCCGCCGAAGGCCCCGGAGAGCAGCAGGGAGCGCGACGCGGCGTCCATGCCCTTCCCGGAGACGTCCGTGAGCAGGACCTCCAGGGTCCGGCCGCCGTGGGTGCGGGCCGCGACGACGAAGTCTCCGGAAAAGGACTGGCCGCCGGCCGGGCGGAGCGCCATCTCACGGTGCCAGCCCTTCGGAAGCCGGGGCAGGGCGCTCTGGGCCCTGATCCGCTCGCGCAGGTCGAAGAGCATGGTGCCGCCGCGCCGCCACGGCACGCCGACGCGGGCCCGGAACTGGGCGATGAGCAGTCCGAAGAGCCCGCAGGCGGCGACGACCAGGACCGTTCCGGGGGTGACCCGGGCGGGGCCCTGCGTGTACGGGCCGAGCACGAGGGACTCGACGATCAGGGCGCCGGCGGCGGCCGCGTACAGACCGAGCAGGCTCGCGGGGCGCAGCAGCAGCCCCCCGGCGACGATCGGCAGGACGAGGGTGGCGGGGGCGCACCACACCGGGTCGGCCAGGGTTCCCCAGGTGATGGCCGGGATGGTGAGCAGCAGCGCGGCGAAGGCGACCCAGTCGGAGCCCTCACCGCGGAAGTAGTCGACGCCGGATCTGCGCAGCGCGACGCGGACCCGGTGGGCGCTCCTGCGCATCCGGGCCGGGTACGTGGCGACACCCGCTCGATTTCCCATTGGCCTGGACCCTATCCACCCGGTCGGACCTCGTGCAGGGGGACCCCTGAGACATTGCGCGCGAAATCGGGTCGCCCCGGGCTGCCGGGCGCTGGTATCGATGGCATATGACGACTGAACTGCGCGTACTCGAGTCTGCCGAGTGGGACGAGTGGTACGGGATGCTGGAGCTCGCCTTCGGCGGTGTACCGGAAGCTCCCGAGGAGCGCGCGCTCTGGCAGGAGCTGACCGAGTACGACCGCTCGATCGGCGTCTGGGACGGCGAGCGCTGCGTGGGTTCGGCGGGGGCGTTCTCGTTCCGGCTGTCCGTGCCGGGCGGGGCGGTCGTGCCGGCGGCGGGCGTCACGATGGTGGGCGTGGCCGCGACGCACCGGCGGCGCGGGATCCTGACCTCGATGATGCGGCGCCAGCTCGACGACGTACGGGCGGGGGGCGAGCCGCTGGCGGTGTTGACGGCCTCGGAGCCGGCGATCTACGGGCGGTTCGGTTACGGCGTCGCCACGTACACGGCGCGGGCGACGATCGACACGAACCGGGTGCGGCTGACCGTGCCCGACGGCACGGACGGTGTGACCCTGCGGCAGGCCGACCTGACGAAGTCGGCGGCGGCGTGCGAGGCGGTGTACGCGCGGCGGGTCGCGGGCCGGCCGGGGATGCTGGCGCGCCGGCCCGGGTGGGAGAAGGTGCCGCTGCTCGACCCGGAGAGCCAGCGGGGCGGTGCCTCGCCGCGGCTGTGCGTGCTCGCGGAGCGCGACGGGGAGGTCGTCGGGTACGCGCGGTACGCCATCAAGTCGGAGTGGTCGCACGCCGGGGCGGAGGGCGTGGTGCTCGTGAAGGACCTGGAGGCGCTGGATCCGGCGGCGGAGGGGGCGTTGTGGCGCTTCCTCTGCTCGATCGACCTGACGTCGACGGTACGGATCCACAGCCGGCCGGTGGACGACGCGTGGCAGCACCTGGTGTCGGACGTACGGCGATGCGAGCCGACGCTGCGGGACGCGCTGCATCTGCGGCTGGTGGAGGTGGGGGCGGCGTTGGAGGCGCGGACGTATCAGGCGCCGGTGGATGTGGTGTTGGAGGTCTCGGACGCGTTCTGTCCTTGGAATGAGGGGCGGTGGCGGCTTACGGGGGACGCGAAGGGGGCGATCTGTACGCGTACCGACGAGGCCGCTGATCTTTCCTTGTCCGTACGGGAGTTGGGTGCTGCTTACCTCGGCGGTAACTCGCTGGTTTCGCTGGCCGCGGCCGGGCGGGTGCGGGAGCTTCGGGGCGGGGCGCTGGTGGAGGCGTCCGTGGCGTTCGGGTCGCCTGTCGCGCCGTGGTTGCCGCACGGGTTCTAGCGCGGTGGGCTCGTGGTGGGGGGCACGGGGCGGAGGCGCCCGCTCGGGCGCCGTCCCTTGTGCCCACCCGTCCCGCCCTGCGGGACGATTACCCACAAGGGGTCGCGCGTCAGCGCTGCTGGCAGCCCGGGCACCAGAAGAGGTTGCGGGCGGCGAGGTCGGCGGTGCGGATCTCGCCGCCACAGATGTGACAGGCCTGGCGGGCCCGGCGGTAGACGTAGACCTCGCCGCCGTGGTCGTCGACGCGCGGCGGGCGGCCCATCGCCTCGGGGGTGTGCTCGGGGCGGACGGTGTCGATGCGGTTGTTGCGGACGCCCTCGCGCATCAGGCCGACCAGGTCCGTCCACATCGCGGCCCACTCCTCGCGCGTGACGTCCTTGCCCGCGCGGTACGGGTCCACGCCGTGGCGGAACAGGACCTCCGCCCGGTACACGTTCCCTACGCCCGCGATGACCTTCTGGTCCATCAGTAGCGCAGCGATCGTCGTCCTCGATCGGGAAATGCGGTGCCAGGACTTCTCCGGGTCGTCGCCGTTCCGGAGCGGGTCGGGCCCGAGGCGGTCGTGTATCGCCCGCTTCTCGGGTTCGGTGATCAGCGTGCAGGTGGTCGGGCCGCGCAGGTCCGCGTAGTGGTCGTCGTTGAGGAGACGCAACCGGACGGTGTCCGTCGGCGGCGGCGCCGGCGTCGTACCGAAGCCGAGCTTGCCGAAGAGTCCGAGGTGGACGTGGACCCATCCGGTGTCCTCGAAGCCGAGGAAGAGGTGCTTTCCGTGGGCGTCGACGCCGTCCAGGATCCGCCCGTCGAGGAGAGCCGCGCTGTCGGAGAACTTCCCCTGCGGGCTGCTCACGCGGACGGGCCACCCTGCGAAGCGGTCGAGGTGATCCTCGGCCAGGCGGTGGATCGTATGCCCCTCGGGCACTGCTGTTCTCCTGGACGTGCGGGACGGCGTGGCCGTGCCGCCGGACCGGTCCGGCGGCACGGACTCGGGCGGGTCAGCCCTGCTGCGGGTGGTGGGCCGGGATCGGGGGAAGCTCGCCGGTGGTCTCGTACGCGGTGAGCATGTCGATTCGGCGGGTGTGACGCTCCTCACCGGAGTACGGGGTCTTGAGGAAGACCTCGACGAAGGTGGTGGCCTCGTCCTGGGTGTGCATCCGGCCGCCGATGGAGACGACGTTGGCGTTGTTGTGCTCGCGGCCCAGGGCGGCGGTCTGCACGCTCCACGCGAGGGCGGCGCGCACCCCCTTCACCTTGTTCGCGGCGATCTGCTCGCCGTTGCCCGAGCCGCCGATGACGATGCCCAGGCTGTCCGGGTCCGCGGCCGTCTTCTCGGCGGCACGCAGGCAGAACGGCGGGTAGTCGTCCAGGGCGTCGTAGATGTGGGGACCACAGTCGACGGGCTCGTGGCCATGGGCCTTCAGCCACTCGACGAGGTGGTTCTTGAGTTCGAGGCCGGCATGGTCGGAGCCGAGGTACACGCGCATGGTTCCGAGTGTGGCACGCGAGGGGCGGGGTAGCGGTCAGCGGGGTCGGGCCCTTGGTCCGGATCGGTCGAGGCCTTCGTCCGGACCGGTGCGGACCTTTGGCCCTTACGCAACGATCCGGAGTCGGCCCTTCCGATCGCCCCGGACTCCGGTGTTGAATGCTCGGGCTCGTGACCCGAGTGCCCCACAGATGTAAGGAAGCGTTCATGAACACGCAGCCGACCCTTGCGAAGGAAGGCGAGACCACCGGAAACACCGGTGATTCGCAGCCCTCCGACGGACTCAAGGCCGGTCTCAAGAACCGTCACCTCTCGATGATCGCCATCGGTGGTGTGATCGGTGCCGGCCTGTTCGTCGGCTCCGGCTCCGGCATCGCCGCGGCCGGTCCCGCCATCCTTCTCTCGTACGCGCTCGTCGGCACGATGGTCGTCTTCGTGATGCGGATGCTCGGCGAGATGGCCGCCGCCCGGCCGTCGTCCGGTTCGTTCTCCGCCTACGCCGACCAGGCGCTGGGCCGCTGGGCCGGCTTCACGATCGGCTGGCTGTACTGGTTCTTCTGGGTCGTCGTGCTCGCCGTCGAGGCGACCGCCGGCGCCGTGATCCTGGAGAGCTGGATCCCGGCCGTGCCGCAGTGGGCCTGGGCGCTCATCGTCATGGTGGTGCTGACCGCGACCAACCTCGCCTCCGTCTCCTCGTACGGCGAGTTCGAGTTCTGGTTCGCCGGCATCAAGGTCGTCGCGATCGCCGCCTTCGTGGTGGTCGGCCTCCTCGCCGTCTTCGGCGTGCTGCCGGGCTCGGACAACCCGGGCGCGGGCTTCGCGCATCTCTCCGACGCCGGGGGCTTCCTCCCGATGGGCGCGGGCGCGATCCTCACCGGTGTGCTGATGGTCGTCTTCTCCTTCATGGGCAGCGAGATCGTCACCCTCGCCGCCGGTGAGTCCGAGGACCCGCAGAAGGCCGTCACCAAGGCCACCAACAGCGTGATCTGGCGGATCGGCGTCTTCTACCTGGGCTCGATCTTCGTGGTCCTGACGCTGCTGCCGTGGAACGACAAGTCGATCGTCGAGAAGGGCTCGTACGTCGCCGCCCTCGACTCGATCGGCATCCCGCACGCCGGCCAGGTCATGAACGTGATCGTCCTGACGGCCGTGCTGTCCTGCCTGAACTCGGGTCTGTACACCGCTTCCCGGATGGCCTTCTCGCTCGGCCGGCGCGGCGACGCGCCGAAGGCGTTCGCGAAGACCAACAAGCGGGGCGTGCCGACGGCCGCGATCCTCTCGTCCGTCGTCTTCGGCTTCGTCGCGGTCTTCTTCAACTACCAGTGGCCCGACACCGTCTTCGCGTTCCTGCTGAACTCGTCCGGCGCGGTCGCGCTCTTCGTCTGGCTGGTCATCTGCGTGACGCAGTTGCGGATGCGCGGGATCATCCTGCGGGAGTCGCCGGAGAAGCTCGTCGTGAAGATGTGGCTCTTCCCGTACCTGACGTGGGCGACGATCGCGATGATCGTCTTCGTCCTCGGCTACATGCTTTACGACGGTGGTAGCGCGCGGGAGCAGGTCGTGCTTTCGCTGCTCGTGGCGGCGTTGGTGTTGGTGATCGCGCTGGTCAAGGACCGGTTCGCGAAGGGTTCGCAGCTCACGGACAAGTAGCTTCCCCGGTAACCGGAAGGCTCTCCGTACACCGACGACGTCGGTTGCACGGAGAGCCTTCTTGTATCTGGCGGCGCCTGCGAGTGCGGGCCGGTGGGTGGGGGGCGCCTGCGGCGGGCTCCTTCCCCACCCCGCCCCTTCCCGAACTGGGGCTCCGCCCCAGACCCCGCGCCTCAATCGCCGGCGGGGCTGAATTTCAGGCCTTGCGGCCCAGGAGCTTCCAGGTGGCCGGCAGGGCGCCCATCGCGAGGGCGGCCTTGAGAGCGTCACCGATCAGGAACGGGGTGAGGCCCGCGGCGATCGCCTGCGGGAGGGTCATGCCGGTGGCGAAGGCCAGGTACGGGACGCCGACCGCGTAGATGACCGCGGAGCCGAGCACCATCGCGCCCGCCGTGCGGAGCACGGAGCGGTCGGCGCCGCGCCGCGCGAGCGCGCCGACGACCGTGGCGGCGAGCAGCATGCCGAGGATGTAGCCGAAGGACGGCATCGCGAAGCCGGACTTGGCCTCGGCGAACCACGGCACGCCCGCCATGCCCACGACCGCGTACAGGGCGAGGGAGAGGAAGCCGCGGCGGGCGCCGAGCGCCGTGCCGACGAGCAGGGCCGCGAAGGTCTGGCCGGACACCGGGACCGGCGAGCCGGGGACCGGGACGGCTATCTGCGCGGCGATGCCGGTGAGCGCGGCGCCGCCCACGACGAGGGCGATGTCCCTGGCACGGGAGGACGGCAGCAGGTCGGCGAGGACCGTTCCCGAGCGGAGGGAGCCGAGGGAACGGACGGGGGCGGCGGCGGTGCTCATCGGTACTCCGCAGGGGTGAGGGAGGTCAGGACAGCTTGACCGTAGTCGAGGAGTGAACGCTCGATCACCATCAGTCGCCCACAAAGGGGAGGTTGAACGCTTCGTGGAGATCACACAAAGAACGGGATCCATGCCTCGCACCACGTGACGCTTGTCACGGCGGGGAGCTGGCGTGGGGGCCATTTTGCGCCAGATGGCCATCAGTAGAGAGACTGTGGGGTCTCCATAAACGCTCCCCCACCGCTCCCGTATCGCTTCCGAAGGCACGAACCCCCTCATGTACGACGCACCGCCTGCCGCCTCGGCCCCCCTGGCCCCCGAACCGGAGCCGCTCTCCCACGGACTGAAGCAGCGTCACCTGACCATGCTGGGGCTCGGCGGGGTGATCGGGGCCGGGCTCTTCGTCGGTTCCGGCGCGGGCATCGCGGTCGCGGAGCCCGGCATCGTCCTCTCGTATCTGATCGCGGGCGCGCTCGCGATGCTGGTCATGCGGATGCTCGGCGAGATGTCGGCGGCGATGCCCGCCTCGGGCGCCTTCTCCGTCCACGCCGAGCGCGCGCTCGGCCGCTGGGCGGGCTTCTCGGTGGGCTGGCTGTACTGGTTCCTGCTTGTGGTGGTGCTCGCCGTCGAGGCGACCGGCGCGGCGCAGATCGCGCACGGCTGGGTGCCCGGCGTCCCGCAGTGGAGCTGGGTGCTGATCTTCATGGTGGTGTTCACCGGGGCGAACCTCGCCGCCGTGAAGAACTTCGGCGAGTTCGAGTTCTGGTTCGCGGCGCTCAAGGTCGGCGCGATCGTGCTCTTCCTGATCCTGGGCACGCTCGCGATCGCCGGCCGGCTTCCCGACACCGATCCGGTGGGCATGGCGAATCTGACCGGCCAGGGCGGCTTCCTGCCCAACGGCTGGGGCGGCGTCGTCTCCGGTGTCCTCGCCGTCGTCTTCGCCTTCGGCGGTCTGGAGGTCGTCACGATCGCCGCCGCCGAGTCGGACGACCCGGCGCGCAACGTGGCCCGTGCGGTGCGCAGCGCCGTGTGGCGGATCCTCCTCTTCTACGTCGGCTCGATGCTGGTCATCGTCACCCTGCTGCCCTGGACCTCGATGAAGCCGGGCGAGTCGCCGTACGTGGCCGTGCTCGACTCGATCGGCGTCCCGGCGGCCGGCCAGATCATGAACGTCGTGGTCTTCGTGGCGCTGCTCTCGGCGCTCAACGCCAACCTGTACGGCTCCTCGCGGATGGTCTTCTCGCTCGCCGAACGCGGCGAGGCGCCGAAGGGCCTGCTGAGGGTGTCGGTCGGCGGAGTGCCGCGCCGGGCGGTGCTCGCGTCGGTGGCCTTCGGCTTCGTCTCCGTACTGCTCAATCTGAAGTGGCCGGATTCCGTCTTCCTCTACATGCTCAACGCGGTCGGCGCGGTGCTCCTCTTCGTCTGGGGTCTGATCGCGGTCTCGCAGCTGCGGCTGCGCCGCCGGATCGAGCGCGAGGCACCGGAGACGCTGACGCTGAAGATGTGGGGCTTCCCCTGGCTGACCTGGACGGCGCTGGCCGGGATGGCGGCCGTCCTGGTGCTGATGCTGACCGACGACGGGGCCCGGCCGCAGGTGCTGTGGTCGGGTGCGGCGACCGGGGCCGTACTCCTGGTGGCGTGGGTGCGAGAATTGCGCACGAAGCGGAAGTAGTCCTTCACCATGTGTGAAGCTCGTGCCCGTATAGCGGACATCTGTTCCCTGTAAGCGGTGCGCGCACTCAGACTGTGGGCCGTTCCCCCGTCTCAGCCAATGAACAGGGCTGCCCATGTCACGGACCACCGCGCCCGAGCCCGTCGACCGCAAGGTCGAAGGGACGCCCCCCGCACAGGGACTCACGCACGGCCTCAAGCAGCGCCATCTGTCGATGATCGCCCTCGGTGGTGTCATCGGCGCCGGACTCTTCGTCGGCTCCGGTGCCGGTATCGCCGCCGCCGGTCCCTCGATCGTGGTCGCGTACGCCATCTCCGGGCTGCTCGTCATGCTCGTGATGCGCATGCTCGGCGAGATGTCGGCGGCCAACCCGGCCTCCGGCTCCTTCTCCGTCCACGCCGAGCGCGCGATCGGCCCCTGGGCCGGGTTCACGGCGGGCTGGGCCTTCTGGTTCCTGCTCTGCGTGGCCGTCGGCCTGGAGGGCATCGGCGCGGCGAAGATCATGACCGGCTGGTTCCCGGGCAGCCCGGAGTGGGCCTGGGTCGCCCTCTTCATGCTGGTGTTCTGCGCGACCAACCTGGCGGCGGTGAAGAACTTCGGCGAGTTCGAGTTCTGGTTCGCGGCCCTGAAGGTCGGCGCGATCGTCCTCTTCCTCGGCATCGGCGTGCTGGCCATCGTCGGCGTCCTGCCCGGCGCGGACGCCCCCGGCACCACGAACCTCACCGGCGACGGCGGCTTCTTCCCGAACGGCTCCGAGGGGTTGATCGTCGGCCTGCTCGCCTCGGTCTTCGCGTACGGCGGTCTGGAGACCGTCACCATCGCCGCCGCCGAGTCCGAGCACCCCGTGCAGGGCGTCGCCAAGGCGGTCCGTACGGCGATGTGGCGCATCGCGCTCTTCTACATCGGCTCGATGGCCGTCATCGTGACCCTGGTCCCGTGGGGCGACAAGGCGGTCGTCGAGAAGGGCCCGTACGTCGCGACCCTCGACCACCTGGGCATCCCGGCCGCCGGCCAGATCATGAACGTCGTCGTGCTGATCGCCCTGCTGTCGGCCATGAACGCCAACATCTACGGCGCCTCCCGGATGGCCACCTCGCTGGTCGCCCGCGGCCAGGGCCCGAAGGCGCTCGGCCGGACCTTCGGCGGCGTCCCACGCCCCGCGGTGCTCGTCTCCTCGGTCTTCGGCTTCCTCTGCGTGCTGCTCAGCTACTGGCGGCCCGAGGACATCTTCATCTGGCTCCTGAACACCATCGGCGCGATCATCCTCGTCGTCTGGTTCTTCATCGCCGTCTCGCAGCTGCTGCTGCGCCGCCGCACCGAGCGCGAGGCCCCGGAGAAGCTCGTCGTGAAGATGTGGGCCTTCCCGGTGCTGACCTGGGTGGCGCTGGCCGGCATGGCGGCGATCTTCTACCTGATGGCCCGCGAGGAGGGCACCCGCGTCCAGCTGTACTGGACGGGCGCCCTCACGGTGCTGCTCGCGGCGGGCGGCTTCGCGCTCCAGAAGAAGCGCGGGCAGCGGGAGCCCCAGGACGCCTGACGCACGCTTGTCGAAAGGGAACCCCCGGACCGGTCCTCGGTCCGGGGGTTCCCCGTTTTCCGCCACGAGTCCTAGGCCCAAGGACTGATCAACTCGGGGGCACTGCTGCTGTTAGCCTGCACCTGCATATAGATTGCAATAAGCGACAGCAGCAGCGAGAGGCTCGGCACATGGCGATCTACACCCTTCCGGAACTGCCGTACGACTACGCGGCGCTGGAGCCGGTGATCAACCCGCAGATCATCGAGCTGCACCACGACAAGCACCACGCCGCGTACGTCAAGGGCGCCAACGACACCCTTGAGCAGCTGGAAGAGGCGCGCGACAAGGAGCAGTGGGGCGCGATCAACGGCCTGGAGAAGAACCTCGCGTTCCACCTCTCCGGCCACATCCTGCACAGCATCTACTGGAACAACATGGACAGCCCGAAGGACGGCGGCGGCGGCGAGCCGCTGGCGGCCGACGGCGTCGGTGACCTCGCCGACGCGATCACCGAGTCCTTCGGCTCCTTCGCCAAGTTCAAGTCCCAGCTGACCAAGGCCTCCGCGACCACCCAGGGCTCCGGCTGGGGTGTCCTCGCGTACGAGCCGATCAGCGGCCGGCTGATCGTCGAGCAGGTCTACGACCACCAGGGCAACGTCGGCCAGGGCTCGATCCCGGTCCTCGTCTTCGACGCCTGGGAGCACGCCTTCTACCTGCAGTACAAGAACCAGAAGGTCGACTTCATCGAGGCCATGTGGCAGGTCGTCAACTGGCAGGACGTGAGCAGGCGCTACCAGGCGGCGAAGGCGTCGGTGCCGCTGATCTCCATCTGAAGAACGTCCTGCTCGTGATCGTCTTCTCAACCTTCACTTGCAGGCGGATGAAAGAACGACCCCCGCGAGGACAGGACTCGCGGGGGTCGTTCCGTACACGGGGGTTCTACTCGAAGCTCGGCGCCGCCGTGCGCGTGCGCTTGATCTCGTAGAAGCCGGGCGTCGCGGCCACCAGCAGCGTGCCGTCCCAGAGCCGGGCCGCCGCCTCGCCGCGCGGGGTCGGGGTGACGACCGGGCCGAAGAAGGCGACCTCGTCGCCGTCCGCGCCCGGCACGGCGATGACCGGCGTGCCGACGTCCTGGCCGACCTTCTCGATGCCCTCCTTGTGGGAGACGCGCAGCTCGGTGTCGTACGTGTCCTTGTCCGCGTAGTCCGCGAGCTCGGCCGGCAGGCCGACGTCCGCCAGGGCGCCGATGATCGCCTCGCGCGTCGGGCCCTCGCCGTTGTTGTGGAAGCGGGTGCCGAGCGCGGTGTAGAGCGGGCCGACGACCTCGTCGCCGTGCAGCTGCTGGGCGGCGACCACCACCCGGACCGGGCCCCAGGCCTGGGTCTCCATCATCTTCCGGTAGTCGTCCGGGAGCTCGTCCAGCTTGTCCTCGTTGAGGACGGCCAGGCTCATCACGTTCCACCGGACGTCGACCGGGCGGAGCTTCTCCACCTCCACCATCCAGCGGGAGGTCATCCAGGCCCACGGGCACAGCGGGTCGAACCAGAAGTCGGCGGTGATCCTGCTCTCGGACATGTTTCTCCTCATGGATGGATGCGTGCGCCGCAAGGAGCAACGCCACGCCCCGACCGGGGCATTCCCGGCGTGCCGCGTGTCAGGCCCACATGGGAGGATCGGTGCTGTTTCGAACGAGCCACGAAGGAGTGACCGTGCCCGGTGAGAATCTGTCCCGCGACGAGGCCCGCGAGCGGGCCGAGCTGCTGTCCGTCGACGGGTACGAGGTCGCTCTGGACCTTCGCTCGGCCGTCGGCGAGTCGAGCGAGGGAGTCCGCACGTTCCGCTCCGTGACGACCCTCCGCTTCCGCCGCACGGGGACCGGCACCACGACCTTCGTGGATCTGATCGCGCCCGCCGTCACGTCGGTGGAGCTGAACGGCCGCGCGCTCGACCCGGCCACCGTCTTCGACGGCTCGCGGATCGCCCTGGACGGCCTGGCCGACGACAACGTGCTGGTCGTGGACGCCCAGTGCGCGTACAGCCGGACCGGCGAGGGCATGCACCGCTTCGTCGACCCGGAGGACGGCGAGGTCTACCTCTACACGCAGTACGAGCCGGCCGACGCCCGCCGCGTGTACGCCACGTTCGAGCAGCCCGACCTGAAGGCCCCGCACCGCTTCTCGGTGACCGCGCCCGAGGGCTGGACGGTGTGGAGCAACGGCGCGGGCGAGCAGGACGCCGAGGGCGTGTGGCGGTTCGCGGAGACGGCGCCGATCTCGACGTACATCACGTGTGTCGTCGCCGGGCCGTACCACTACGTGACGGACACGTACCGGCGCGGCGATCTCGAGATCCCGCTGGGCGCGATGTGCCGCAAGGGGCTCGCCAAGCACTTCGACGCGGACGACGTCTTCCTGGTCACCAAGCAGGGCTTCGACTTCTTCCACGACAACTTCGACTACCCGTATCCCTTCGGGAAGTACGACCAGGCCTTCGTCCCCGAGTACAACCTCGGCGCGATGGAGAACCCGGGGATGGTGACCTTCCGCGAGGAGTACGTCTACCGGGGCAAGGTCACGCAGGCGGCTTACGAGCGCCGGGCGAACGTGATCCTGCACGAGATGGCGCACATGTGGTTCGGCGACCTGGTCACCATGGTCTGGTGGGACGACCTGTGGCTGAAGGAGTCCTTCGCGGACTTCATGGGCTCGTTCTCGCTGGCCGAGGCGACCCGCTTCACCAACAGCTGGGTGACCTTCGCGAACAACCGCAAGGCGTGGGCGTACCGGGCCGACCAGCTGCCGTCCACGCACCCGATCACGGCCGACATCCGTGACCTGGAGGACGCCAAGCTGAACTTCGACGGCATCACGTACGCCAAGGGCGCGTCGGTCCTGAAGCAGCTGGTGGCGTACGCGGGGCGGGACGCCTTCCTGGAGGGCTCGCGGCGCTACTTCAAGCGCCACGCCTACGGGAACACGCGCCTGACCGACCTGCTCACCGTCCTGGAGGAGACCTCCGGGCGCGACATGAAGGCCTGGTCGCAGTCCTGGCTGCAGACCTCGGGCGTCAACACGCTGACGCCGGAGGTGACGTACGACGCGGAGGGCCGGATCACCGAGCTGGCCGTGGTCCAGGCCGGGGACGAGCTGCGCCCGCACCGGGCGGCCGTCGGCCTGTACAAGCTGTCGGTGGACGGCGAGCTGGTGCGGTACGCGCGGGCCGAGGCGGACGTGGTCGGCGCGCGGACGGTGGTCGCCGAGCTGGCGGGGTCGGCGCGGCCGGACCTGGTGCTGATGAACGACGACGACCTGACGTACTGCAAGGTCCGTTTCGACGAGGGCTCGCTGGCGACGCTGCGGGCGCACCTGGGCGACATCACGGACCCGCTGGCGCGGGCGCTGTGCTGGTCGGCGCTGTGGAACCTGACGCGGGACGCGCTCATGCCCGCGCGGGACTTCGTGGCGGTCGCGCTGGAGTTCGCGGGGCGCGAGACGGACATCGGCGTGCTGCAGATGGTGCACGCCTGGGCGCGGGCGGCGGTCACGCACTACGCGGCGCCGGCGTGGCGCGCGGAGGGCGGCCGGCTGCTGGCGGAGGGCGGGCTGCGGGAGCTGCGGCTCGCGTCGCCCGGGAGTGAGCACCAGCTGACGTGGGCGCGGTTCTTCGCGGCGGCGGCCTGCTCGGACGCGGACTTCCAGCTCCTCGAGGGGCTGCTCGACGGTACGGCGAAGATCGACGGCCTGGACGTCGACCAGGAGCTGCGCTGGGCGTTCCTGGAGCCGCTGGCCGCGCACGGCCGGGCGGACGAGGCGCGGATCGGCCAGGAGCTGGCCCGCGACGACACGGCGACCGGCAAGCGCCACCAGGTCCGCTGCCTGGCCGCGCGGCCGTCGGCGGCGGTCAAGGCGCAGGCGTGGGCGCAGGTCGTGGAGTCGGACGCGCTGTCGAACGCGCTGGTGGAGGCGACGATCGCGGGCTTCGCGCAGCCGTCTCAGCGGGAGTTGCTCGCGCCGTACGCGTCGAAGTACTTCGCTGCGATCGAGCGGGTGTGGGCGGACCGGTCGATCCAGATCGGCATGGATGTCGTCCGGGGTCTGTTCCCCGGCCTCCAGGACGACGAGTCGACGCTGACGGCTACGGACGCGTGGCTCTCGGGGCACGGGTCGGCTGCGCCGGCGCTGCGACGCCTGGTCTTGGAGTCGCGCGACGACTTGGCCCGAGCGCTCCGCGCGCAGGCGCGCGACGGGGCCGCTTAGCTTTACGTGGCCGCCCGCCCGGGGGCCCGGCGGGCGGGGGCCTCCCGCACCCCCGCCCCGTGTGGGCAATCGTCCCGCTGGGGCGGGACGGGTGGGCACACGGGGCGGCGCCCTATGCGGGCGCCTTCCGCACATGCGCCCCCCCTGTACCCCGGGGCCGTTGCACGTTCAAGGCCCTTGGGGGTGGGCGAGGGGAACGGGGCGGACGCGCCCGCCAAGGGCGCCGTTCCGTTGTGCCCACCCGTTCCGCCCCAGCGGAACGATTGCCCACAACGGGGGGGGCGGGGAGAGCCCCAGCGGAACCGCTGCCCACAACGCGCGTGGCGCCAGCCCGACCGCCCACAACGGGGTGGCGGGGGGCGCCGGCCCAGCCGAGCGAAGGCCCACGGGCCAGGGGCTCGCGGGGTACCGCTCATCGGCAGTCGAACGGGCGTACTTTAGGGCTGAGTTGTCCCGGTTCGGCGACGTGCTTGTAACAGCGGTTAGTGACGGGGCCAAGCGCGGAAGACCCCCCGCATGAACCACAACACCCCCATCACCCCCCGCCCCCTCCCCCTCACCTCCGACCGGCTGCGGGCCGCGCTGGACCACACCCGGGACTCCGAGGCGATGATCACCGGGCTCGCCGCGCTCGCCCTGCACCGCTTCTCGTCCGTTCCCCCGCTGCCGGCCCTGGACCGGATCGACGTCCTCGTCGCCCGTACCCGCCGGCCGCGTTCCACCGCCGAGGTGCGGGTGGTGCGCGCACAGGAGCTGCCCGTACCGCTGGACCTCGCCGGGGTGCCCGTCGCGCCGGTCGCGCGGGCCCTCGCCGATGCCGTGTCCGGGCTGACCGACGCGGCCACGGTGCGCCGGCTGCTCACCGAGGCGGTACGCGCCGGACACTGCGAACCCGGCGCGGTCGTACGGGAGTTGAACCGCGCACGGCTGCTCAACCGGCCGCACGTCGTGGACGCCGTCGACTCGCTCCTCGCGGAGGGCCGGAGCATTGCCGAGGAGCGGCTGTACGAGATGGTGCGGGAGTTCGCCCTCCCGGACCCGATGTGGAACGTGGACCTTCGGCTCCCCGGCGGCCCGCACCTCGGCGGGCTCGACGCCTACTGGCCCGACCAGGCGGTCGCGGTCGAGCTGGACACCCGGGCACCCCGGCAGGACGACGACGCGCTGTGGTCGGAGTACACCCGTAAACGCGAGCACCTGGAGCGGCTCGGCATCACGGTCGTCCACATCACCCCGCGCAAGCTGCGCGAGGCCATGGACCAGCAGGCCACCGTGGTCCGTACGGCCCTGATGGCCGCGTCGGACCGGCAGCCTGCCGCGTACATCGTCGTCCTGCCCCGGTGACCCGGGGACGCGTCAGCTCCCGCAGAACTCCGCCTCGATCACCTTCTGGCTGTCGCCCGTCCAGTCCGCGTTGAAGTTCATCGCGAGCGAGTGCTCGCCGTCCCGGGTGGTGACGGCCTGCGAGGACGAGCCGTGGATGCCCCCGCCGTGGCCCCAGACCTCCTTTCCGCAGCTCAGCTTCGTCTGCTGGAGACCGAGGCCGTAGAAGAACTCCGGGTTCTCGGCGCTGACCGGCACGGTTGCCGTCATCTCGCGCAGCTCGGCCCTCGGCAGCAACTTCCCCTTGAACAGGGCCCGGTAGAACGTCTGCAGATCGTTGGAGTCGGAGATCATCTCGCCCGCCGCGTGGGCGAGGGACGGGTTCAGCTCGGTGACGTCGTGAATCGTCGTCGCGTTCTCGTCGATCGAGAGCTTCGAGTACGCCCGTGAACTCGGCTGCGGCATCGTCGCCTTCGTACCGGGGACACTGGTGGCGCGCAGCTTCAGCGGCTTGAGGATCCGCCGCTCGACCTCCTTGCCGTACGGACGGCCGGTCGCCTTCTCGATCACCATCCCCGCCAGGACGTAGTTGGTGTTGGAGTAGGTCCAGGCGGTCCCGGGAGCGAAGTCCGGCTCGTGGGTCATCGCGACGGCGACGAGCTGCTCCGGGGTCCAGGTGTCGTAGCGGTTCTTCAGGAACTCCGGGCCGAAGACCTTCTGCTGGAAGCCGGGGTCGGACGTGACGTTGTAGATGCCGCTGGTGTGGTTGAGGAGCTGGCGGACGGTGACCTTCCGGCCGTCGTGGCCGTTGCCGCGGACCACGCCCGGCAGCCACTTCTCCACCGGGTCGTCGAGGTCGAGGCGGCCCTCGGCCTGGAGCTGGAGGAGGACCGTGGCCACGAAGGTCTTGGTGATCGAGCCGACCCGGTAGCGGTCCTGGCCGCCGCGCTCGCCGGCCGTCCCGGTCCAGGCGCGGCCGTGGCCGGTCCGTGCCTGGGCGACGGCGCCCGGCACGCCCTCCTCGACCGCCGCGTCCAGGGCCCGCTGGGTGGCGGTGTGGTCCGGCTTCTTCGGCGTGCTCGCGGCGACGGCGGGCGCGGCGAGCGCCCCGGCGGTGAGCGCCGCCACGGCGGTGGCGGCGAGGACGGTGCGGGTGGTGCGGGTGGTGCGGGCGTTTCGTGTGGTGCGGGCGGTGCGTGCCGTTGTCATGCGGGTTCCCCTCGTATTCGTGTGCGCGGTCGCGGGAGGGGACCCGGGGGTGGGCGTGGAGGTTGAGCCGGGCTGCTCCGGTTGAGCCGGATTCAGCCGTTCGCCGGATCGGCCAGGCGGGAGCGGCCGACGGGCGGGCGCTCGCGCCACAGCTGCAGGCCGATGTCGACGAGTTCGACGCGGGTGAGGTCCGGGACGGAGGCGAGCGGATGCCAGGCGGCCAGGTCGGTCGAGCCGCCGGTCTCGTTGCGCAGGGAACCGCCGGCGATCCGGGATTCGTAGATGATCCGCAGGCCCTGGAAGTCTCCGGGAGCGGCGAGCTTGCGGAGCCAGCCGCGGCGGATGGAGTCGATGCCGAGCAGGGCAACCGGCTCGGTCAGATAGCCGGTCTCCTCCTCGACCTCGCGGACCACGGTGTTCACCGGCTCCTCGCCGTGGTCCATCCCGCCGCCGGGCAGGGTCCACCGCTTGGCCCCGGCGCGGTCCACCCAGCGGGCCAGCAGGATCTCGTCGTCACGGACACACACGGCGTAGGCCGCCACCCTCAACTCCTGTTTCATGGAGTGAGGTTAGAACGTCAGAACCAGTACGTGGGGTACGTCCGCCCCGTCGCCCGGGCGCCCGCGAGGCCGACGGCGACGAGCAGGACGCTCGCGAGCGCGAGCAGCGCGAGGAAGGTCCAGAACGGCGGATTCTGGAGGGCGACGATCACGGCCGTGGCGGCGGCGGGCGAGTGCGGGGTGCGGGCCGCCATCATCACGCCGAGCGCGAGGCCGCCGGCGAGGGCGGCGCCCCAGAGGCCGGGGCCGGTGACGAGGAGGACGGCGAAGCCGGTGAGCGCGGAGAGCAGCTGACCGCCGACGACCGAGCGTGGCTGGGCGAGCGGCAGGTCGGGGGCGCCCGCCACCAGCGCCATGCTGGCCGCCAGGGGTGGGATGAGCAGCGGCTGGTGGAGGACGGTGCCGACGGCCACCAGGGCGAGCAGGGCGGTGACGCTCACGGTGGTCGCCAGGGCCACGGCCCGGGGGTGCGGGCGGGCGGGGGCGGCTGTCGTCATGCGGGGTCCTGGGGCGGGTCGACGGGTGGGTTGGCAGGCGAGAATTCCGGGTCCGACCAGCGCAGGGGGCTCGCCGACGGGGTCTCGACGATTCGTTCCACGGCGAGGCGGGTGGTGCGGATGCCGTCCTCGCCGTACGTGGTGCGGGCCGTGCCCGACAGTTGGAGCGTGGTGCCGGTCCGCCAGTCGAGGAAGAGGGGGCCCGCGCGGTCGTCGGTCTCCAGGTTGCCCAGGGTCAGGAACATCGCGTTGCCGGGATAGTCCTGCCAGCTCAGCTCGGTGGGGCTCACGACGCGCACGAAGCCGGGGAAGCCGCCTCGGTGGCTCGCGTCCGTGCCGTCGGAGGCCGTGGTCGCGATGAAGAAGGTGTCGGCGGCCCGGACGAACCCTTCCTGGGCGGGGGTGAGCGCGGTGCCGTGACGCGGGGCACCGGGCGGGGTGGTGAGGTCGGGCGCGTACAGCTCGCGCTTCTGGATGTACTTCGGGCAGTTGGAGAAGACCTGCTCCGCCTCGACGGTGAAGCCGCGGGCGCTGGGGCGGGCGATGCCGTTGAGGCGCATGCGGCGGCGGGTGCGGGGGTCCAGGGCGATCGTCCCGACGGGGGCGGGGCCGGGGGCGGGGGGTGGGGCCGCCACCGAGATCGTGTGCGGGCCGGTCGCCCGGGCGAAGCCGGGGGTGCCGGTGAGGAGGGTGCTCCAGACGTGGCCGTTCTCGTCCGCGGCGGCGAGGACGAGCATGGGCTGGAGCTCCAGGAAGGCGGCGGCGACGGGGCGGATGCCGGTGGTGATGGAGGGGGCGATGTGTGCGGCCAGGTCGCGGACGCCGACCATGTCCTGAACGGCGCGAGAGCCTGGGTTGTAGGGGTCCATGTCCTTCGGGTCCTTCGTGTGCGGGGCCGCCCGGGCCGGGGCCGGGGGGCGGGCCCTCGGCGCGGGCAGCGCGTTCGTGGGGTGTGCCCACCCGTTCCGCCCTGCGGAACGATTGCCCACACCTAGGTCAGGCTTAGAAGAAGCCGCAGGTCGGGGCGCCCTCCGTCGGGGCTTCCGTGTTCTCCGCGCCCGTGGGGGCGAAGATCTCCAGGCGGGTGCCGTCGGGATCGTGGAAGAAGATGCCGCCTGAGGCGCCGCCCTCGGAGTGGGGGACCACGCCGTCGTACGCGAACTCCGTGCCGCGCGCCTTCAGGGCGTCCTCCGCCGCCTTCACCCGCTCGATCGACCCGGCCTCCCACGCCAGGTGGTGCAGGCCCGCGCGACCGGAGTCGTACGCGCCCTCCGCCTGCTGCCAGAGCGTGAGGACCAGCGTGCCGTCCTGACCCAGGAACGCGTACCGCCGACCCTCCTCCTTGCCCTCGCCGAGCACCTCGAAGCCCAGCACATCCCCGTAGAACCCGAGCGAGCGCTCCAGGTCCGTGACATTGAGTCCGACGTGGTTGGTCTTCAGCGTTCCGATCGCCGCCATGGCGACTCCCCTCTCGTCGACCGATCAACCGGTCGCTAACCAGTGACTACGACGTTAGGGGTTAGAGAATGGTTGTGCAACCTGTCACGTAACCTTGAGGGGTTAGTTCCACGAGGAAGGTGCTCGCCATGACCGTTTCCGACCCACGGCCCCTGGTCGGCGAGCCCGTCTCCCTCGACCTGCTCAACACCCGCTGGATGCTGGACGGCGTACGCCAGGACCTGCTCACGGACGCCGACGGCCTCGCCGTCTGGCTCACCGCCAACGGGCTCGACGCGCGCTTCGCCGCCGACGCGTCCACCCTCCGCCACACCCTCACCGCCCGGGACGCCCTCAACGGACTGGCCGACCGGCCCGGCGACCCCGCCGCCGTCGCCCGCGTCGACGCCGTCCTCGACCACGGCCGCATCCGCGCCACGCTCACAGCCGAGGGCCCGGGCGAGCTCCCCGAGTTCGCGGACCCCGCGTGGGGCCCCGGCTGGACCGCCGCCCGCGACTACCTCGACCTGCTGCGCACCGCGCCCGACCGCATCCGGTCCTGCGCCCACGAGGCGTGCATCCTGCACTTCTTCGACACCTCGCGGAACGGCACCCGCCGCTGGTGCTCGATGGCGATCTGCGGCAACCGGGCCAAGGCCTCCCGCCACTACGCCCGTACAAAGGACAACTAACCGGCGGTAAGCAGGAGTCGGATCGTCACGTTCCACGGCGTTACGTCCCCGATGGCGCAGCGCGCCCTGTGGCGGATGTGTGCCATGGCCACATCCCGCCGATTCCAACCCTCCACAAACCCCTGTCACTTGCGAAAGGCTGAGCGGTCATCCGGTACCGGAATCCGGACCCTCTTCTTTCACAATCAGGGATGTAAATGACCACCCCCGAAACTCAGAGCTCCATATCCGGGCGCTCGACCCCCGGGCACAGACGCGCCGCCCGGATCGCCGCCGCCGCGGGACTCGTGACCGCGCTCATCGCGGGCGGCGCCGCCCCGGTCCTGGCCGCCGACGATCCGGCGACCACTCCCCCGGTCAAGTCCGCCGAATCCGCCGACAAGCTCGGCCCGACCGACGCCCAGCGCCTCACCGAGGCCGAGGCGACCGGCGAGAAGAACGTCACGATCCTCGTGGCCACCGCGCCCGGCGCCACCGAGCAGGTCGCCGGCCAGCTCGACGCCGTCGCGGGCGCCTCGGTCGGCCGGCAGGACGACAAGCTCGGCTACGTCCGCGCCACGATCCCGACCGCCAAGGCGGAGGCCGCCATCAAGGCGGCCACCGGGCTCTCCTCCGTCCAGTCGATCGACCTCCAGGCCGAGATCCCACTGGACGACCCGACCCCCGACGCCGGCACCGCCGGGGCCGTCGAGGGAACGACCGTCTCGCAGACGTACCCGGCGCCGGGCAGGAACACCCCGGCGAAGAACCCGTACAACCCGTCCCACGAGACGGGTGCGGTCGAGTTCGTCGAGGACAACCCGCGGGCCGACGGCCGCGGCGTGACCATCGGCATCCTCGACTCCGGTGTGGACCTCGGCCACCCGGCGCTGCAGAAGACCACCACCGGCGAGCGCAAGATCGTCGACTGGGTCACCGCCACCGACCCGCTGACCGAGCAGGACGGCACCTGGCGCGCCCAGATCACCCCCGTCGCCGGTCCGGTCTTCACGGCCTCCTCGCAGTCCTGGAAGGCGCCCGAGGGCTCCTACCAGTTCAGCCGCTTCAACGAGGCGATCACCGCGGGCGGCGACCCGGCCGGTGACATCAACCGCGACGGCGACAAGGCCGACCTCTTCGGCATGCTGTACGACGCGGCCGCCGGCACCGTCCGCGTGGACACCGACCAGAACAACGACTTCACGGACAACGCGCCGATGAAGCCGTACAAGGACGGGTACCAGATCGGCTACTTCGGTACCGACAACCCGGCCACCGAGGTCGTCGAGAAGATCCCGTTCGTCGTCGAGATCCGCAAGGACGTCGCGATGGACCCGCTCGGCGGGACCTGGGTCGGCAAGAAGGCCGACTTCGTCAACATCGGCGTCGTCGAGTCCGCCCACGGCACGCACGTCGCCGGCATCACCGCCGCGAATGGCCTCTTCGGCGGCAGGATGAACGGTGCCGCGCCCGGCGCGAAGATCGTCTCCTCGCGTGCCTGCACGTGGACCGGCGGCTGCACCAACACCGCCCTCACCGAGGGCATGACGGACCTCGTCGTCAACCGTGGCGTCGACATCGTCAACATGTCGATCGGCGGTCTGCCCGCGCAGAACGACGGCGACAACGTCCGCGCCCGCCTCTACACCCGGCTGATCGACCAGTACGGCGTGCAGCTGGTCATCTCGGCCGGCAACTCCGGTCCGGGCATCAACACCATCGGCGACCCCGGCCTGGCCGACAAGGTCGTCTCGGTCGGCGCGGCGATCTCCCAGTCGACCTGGGCCGCCAACTACGGCTCGGCCGTCAGCAAGTCGTACGCGATGTTCCCCTTCTCCTCGCGCGGCCCGCGTGAGGACGGCGGCTTCACCCCGACCATCACCGGTCCGGGCTCGGCCGTGAACACCATCCCGACCTGGCAGGCCGGTTCCGGCGTCGCCGAGGCGGGCTACGCGCTGCCCGCCGGTTACGGGATGCTCAACGGCACCTCGATGTCCTCCCCGCAGGTCGCGGGCGCGAGCGCGCTGCTGATCTCGGCCGCGAAGCAGAAGCGGATCGAGCTCGACCCGCTGACCCTGCGCACCGCGCTGACCTCGACCGCCGACCGGATCCCCGGTGTCGCGGCCCACGAGCAGGGCTCGGGCCGGATCGACATCAACGACGCCTGGGAGTCGATCAAGGACGGCGCCACGGCGCACGACTACAAGGTCCAGGCCCCGGTCGACACCGCGATCTTCCCGGCCCCGCACACCGGCACCGGTGTGTACGACCGTGAGGGCGGCCTCAAGGTCGGCCAGAAGAAGGTCTACGACGTCACCGTCACGCGCACGAGCGGCCCGAACCGGCCGATCGAGCACGATCTGAAGCTGAAGTACAACGACGGCACCTTCCGGATCCTCGGCGACGACGAGGTCGACCTGCCGCTGAACACGCCGGTCACCGTCAAGGTCCAGGCCGCGCCGCGCAGTGCCGGTGTGCACAGCGTGATCCTGGAGGCCGACGACGACCGCACCGAGGGCGTCGACAAGCAGATCCTCGCCACCTCGGTCGTCGCGTCCGACCTGGTCGCGCCCGGCTACGGCCTCTCCGCGACCGGCTCGGTCCAGCGCAACAGCCACAAGTCGTACTTCGTGACCGTTCCGGCGGGCGCCAAGACCCTTGAGGTCGCCCTCGGCGGTCTGAAGGAGAAGAGCCAGACCCGGTTCATCGCGATCCACCCGTACGGTGTGGCGTTCGAGTCGACCGCGTCCACCGCGTGCTACCCGCACTACAACCCGGCCAACACCTGCCGTCCGGACCTGCGTTCGTACGCCAACCCGACGCCGGGCGTCTGGGAGATCGAGGTCGAGTCGCGTCGCACCTCGCCCGACCTGGACAACCCGTTCAAGCTGGACGTCTCGGTGCTCGGCGCCGACTTCGACCCGGCCACGCAGACCGTCGCCGAGGCGAAGGTCGGCACCCCGGCCGCCGTCGAGTGGACCGTCACCAACAAGTTCGCCGGCATCGACGGCAAGCTGAAGGGCGGCCCGCTGGGCTCCGTGAAGGCCGAGACGCCGACGATCAAGCACCACGAGCAGCAGACGAAGACCGTCACCATCGGTGAAGGTGTCGAGCGGCTCGACGTGGCGATCGGCAACACCTCCGACAAGGCCGCCGACCTGGACCTGACGGTCCTGCTCAACGGTGTCCAGGTGGGCCAGGCCGCGGACGGTGACTCGGAGGAGGCCGTCTCGCTGCTGAAGCCGGCCGCCGGCACGTACACGGTCGTGATCGACGGCTACTCGGTGCAGGCCGAGGGCGGTACGACCTACGACTACAAGGACGTGTTCTACTCGGCCGCGCTCGGCAGCGTCCAGGTCGACGCGGCCAAGAGCTACCCGCTGGCCAACGGCGGGACCGCGAAGGTCGGCGCCGAGGTCCTCGTCGCCGGTGCCGCGCCCGAGGGCCGGCAGTTCTTCGGTGAGGTCCAGCTGGTGAACGCGCGCGGCACGGTCGCGGGCGTGGGCAGCGTCGTGATCGGCAAGGTCACGCCGTAACACCGCTGTGTGAGTGAGGGGCGGGCGCCGAAACCGGTGCCCGCCCCTTTCGCGTCCCGATCCTCGGACAATGGATTGGACAAGGCAGGCCGGGACATACGCATCATGGACGGCAGCAGCCTGCACAAACGTACGGAGGAGTCCCCGTGAAGGTCGGAATCGTCGGAGCCACCGGTCAGGTCGGCACAGTCATGCGCAGCATCCTGGCCGAGCGGAAGTTCCCTGTGGACGAGCTGCGGCTCTTCGCCTCCGCCCGCTCCGCCGGCACCGTGGTGGACGGGGTCACGGTCGAGGACGCCTCCACCGCCGACTACACCGGCCTGGACATCGTCCTGTTCTCCGCCGGTGGCGCGACCTCGAAGGCGCTCGCCGAGAAGGTCGCCTCCCAGGGCGCGGTAGTGATCGACAACTCCTCCGCGTGGCGCCGCGACCCCGAGGTCCCGCTGGTGGTCTCCGAGGTCAACCCGCACGCGATCAAGGACCGCCCCAAGGGCATCATCGCCAACCCGAACTGCACCACGATGGCCGCGATGCCGGTCCTCAAGCCGCTCCACCAGGAGGCCGGCCTGACCGCGCTCATCGCCACCACCTACCAGGCCGTGTCCGGTTCGGGCGTGGCCGGCGTCGCCGAGCTGGACGGCCAGATCAAGGCCGTCGCCGAGCGCGCGACGGAGCTGGCCCACGACGGCGAGGCCGTCGCCTTCCCCGAGCCGGGCGTCTACCGCCGCCCGATCGCCTTCAACGTGCTGCCGCTGGCCGGCAACCTGGTGGACGACGGCTCGCACGAGACCGACGAGGAGCAGAAGCTCCGCAACGAGTCCCGCAAGATCCTGGAGATCCCCGAGCTGAAGGTCTCCGGAACCTGCGTGCGCGTGCCGGTCTTCTCCGGCCACTCGCTCCAGGTCAACGTCCGCTTCGAGCGCCCGATCAGCGTCGAGCGCGCGTACGAGCTGCTCGCGGACGCCGAGGGCGTCGAGCTCTCGGAGATCCCGACCCCGCTCCAGGCGGCCGGCAAGGACGCGTCGTACGTGGGCCGCATCCGCGTGGACGAGACCGTCGACAACGGCCTGGCGCTCTTCCTCTCCAACGACAACCTCCGCAAGGGCGCGGCACTGAACGCGGTCCAGATCGCGGAGCTGGTGGCGGCGGAGCTGAAGGGCTGACGCCCCCGATTCACGTGAAGGGGCGGCCGTCCGGGAGGGCGGCCGCCCTTCGGCATGCCGTGGCCACCGTCCGGCGGAATTCGAGCAACGCGTTCGAAACCGGACCCCGGAGTGACAGGAGCCGAGCATGACCCAGTTACCGCGGGGCGCGAACGTCCCCGTGCCTACCCAGGCGGCTCTCCAGGTCGCCGTCGCCTGGCGGGCCGTTCCCGGGGCGCCCTTCGTGGACGTGTCCGCGCTGTTGCTCGACGGTGGTGGGCGGGTGCGTGGGGACGGGGATCTCGTCTTCTACAACCAAGCCGAGCACCCCTCGGGCGCGGTTCGGCACCTGGGGAAGTCGGCGCCGGGCGCGCCGGGCAGCGCCGCCGCGGACTGGCTCTGGCTCGACCTCGCGCGCGTGGAGCCCGCGATCGGCCGGATCGTGGTCGCCGCCTCCGCCGACGGGGGCGCGTTCGGGCAGGTGCCGGGTCTTGACGTCCGGGTCACGGATCTCTCGGGCGCGCCGGTGGCGTACTTCGCCATCGGGGACGCGACGCGCGAGACGGCGTTCGTCCTCGGCGAGTTCTACCGGCAGGAGGGCGGCTGGCGGTTCCGCGCGGTGGGGCAGGGGTACGCCTCCGGGCTCGCCGGGCTCGCGACGGACTTCGGCATCGTTGTCGAGGCCCCGCCGGCCCCGATCCCGGGCCCGGGGTACGTACCCCCCGCACCCGCACCGACGTACGTCGCCGACCCCTTCTCCTCCTCCTTCCGGCCCTCCACCCACCAGGGCCGCGGCAAGGAGACCGTGCACTGCGACCCCACCCTCCCGCCGGGCTGGGCGCTCCTGGAGATCGAGTCGTACCACTCGATCTCCACCACCATCGAGTCCTGCGACGCCCACGGCCGCGCCGAGGACTTCCTGCTCATGGCGTACGAGGACGACGTCCGCGCCCGTACCGTGGCGCTCGTCCCGCCCGACCGGCCGCTGACGCTGCGGGTCGACGCGGACACCCCCTGGACGCTGCGGGTCCTCCCGCTCACCCACGCCCGCCGCTTCGACAGCCATATCGAGGGCCACGCCCACGACCTCGTCGTCTACGACGGGCCGCCCGGCGTCCTCGACTTCTCCCACCACGGCGAGTCCAACTTCACCGTCCACCGGCACACCCCGCCCCGCGAGCCCGAGTACGACGCCGAGGACCAGGACCTCCTGGTCAACGAGATCGGCGAGGTCCATGTCAGCGCCCCCGTGCCCGGCCCCGGGCTGCTGCGGATCAGCGGCGACGGGCCGTGGAAATGCGCGGTGCGACGCTGACGCGGCGCGTGGAAGGATGGCCCAAACGTCACGAAACCGAGGAGTTGACCGGGTGCCTGGCACAAACCTGACCCGTGAAGAGGCGCAGCAGCGGGCGAAGCTGCTGACCGTGGACGCGTACGAGGTCGAACTGGACCTCTCCGGTGCGCAGGAGGGCGGCACCTACCGGTCCGTCACCACCGTCCGCTTCGATTCCGCCGAGGCGAACGCCGAGACGTTCATCGACCTCGTCGCCCCCGCCGTGCACGAGGTCGTCCTCAACGGCCACGCGCTCGACGTCGCCGCCGTGTTCCGGGACTCCCGGATCGCCCTGGCCCATCTGCACCAGGGTCCGAACGAGCTGAAGGTCGTCGCCGACTGCGCGTACACCAACACGGGCGAGGGTCTGCACCGCTTCGTCGACCCGGTCGACGAACAGGCGTACCTCTACACCCAGTTCGAGGTGCCGGACGCCCGCCGGGTCTTCGCCTCCTTCGAGCAGCCGGACCTGAAGGCGACCTTCCAGTTCACCGTGAAGGCGCCCAGCGGCTGGACGGTGATCTCCAACTCGCCGACGCCGGAGCCCAAGGACGACCTGTGGGTCTTCGAGCCCACCCCGCGCATCTCCACGTACATCACCGCGCTGATCGTCGGCCCGTACCACTCGGTGCACTCGACGTACGAGAAGGACGGCCAGACCGTCCCGCTCGGCATCTACTGCCGCCCGTCGCTTGCCGAGTACCTCGACTCGGACCACATCTTCGACGTCACGCGCCAGGGCTTCGACTGGTTCCAGGAGAAGTTCGCGTACGACTACCCGTTCGCCAAGTACGACCAGCTCTTCGTGCCGGAGTTCAACGCCGGCGCGATGGAGAACGCGGGCGCGGTCACCATCCGCGACCAGTACGTCTTCCGCTCGAAGGTGACGGACGCGGCGTACGAGCGCCGGGCCGAGACGATCCTGCACGAGCTCGCGCACATGTGGTTCGGCGACCTGGTCACCATGGAGTGGTGGAACGACCTCTGGCTGAACGAGTCGTTCGCGACCTTCACCTCGGTCGCCTGCCAGGCCTCGGTGGCGGGCACCCGCTGGCCGAACGCCTGGACCACCTTCGCCAACGCGGAGAAGACCTGGGCGTACCGCCAGGACCAGCTGCCGTCCACGCACCCGATCATGGCCGAGATCAACGATCTCGAGGACGTGCTGGTCAACTTCGACGGCATCACGTACGCCAAGGGCGCCTCGGTCCTCAAGCAGCTGGTGGCGTACGTCGGCCAGGACGAGTTCTTCAAGGGCGTCCAGGCGTACTTCAAGGCGCACGCCTTCGGGAACACGCGCCTTGCCGACCTGCTCGGCGCGCTGGAGGAGACCTCCGGCCGTGACCTGAAGGTCTGGTCGAAGCTGTGGCTGGAGACGGCCGGCATCAACATCCTGCGCCCGGAGATCGAGACCGACGAGAACGGTGCCATCACCTCCTTCGCGGTCAAGCAGGAGGCGCCGGCGCTGCCGGCCGGGGCCAAGGGCGAGTCGACGCTGCGTCCGCACCGGATCGCGATCGGCTTCTACGACCTGGACGCGGCGGGCAAGCTGGTCCGCTCCGACCGTCTTGAGCTGGACATCGAGGCGGCCGGGCTGACCGCCGTACCGCAGCTGGCGGGCAAGCGCCGCCCGGCGGTCGTGCTGCTCAACGACGACGACCTGTCGTACGCCAAGGTCCGGCTCGACGAGGTGTCGCTGAAGAACGTGACCGCGCACCTCGGGGACTTCGCCGAGTCGCTGCCGCGCGCGCTGTGCTGGGCCTCGGCCTGGGACATGACGCGGGACGGCGAGCTGGCCACGCGCGACTACCTGGACCTGGTCCTCTCCGGAATCACCAAGGAGAGCGACATCGGTATGGTCCAGTCGCTGCAGGGTCAGGTGAAGGCCGCCCTGGAGCTGTACGCGGCGCCGGACTGGCGTCCGACGGGTCTGACGCGCTGGACGGAGGCCGCGCAGGAGCAGCTGCGGGCGGCGGCGCCGGCGAGCGACCACCAGCTGGCGTGGGCGCGGGCGTTCGCCGCGACCGCGCGCACCGACGCGGAGCTCGACGTACTGGCCGGTCTGCTCGACGGCACGCACATCATCGGGGGTCTGGCCGTGGACACCGAGCTGCGCTGGGCGTTCGTGCAGCGGCTCGCGGCGACCGGGCGGTTCGACGAGCCGCAGATCGCGGCCGAGCTGGAGCGGGACCGTACGGCGGCGGGCGAGCGGCACGCGGCGACGGCGCGGGCGGCGCGTCCGACCGAGGCGGCGAAGGCCGAGGCCTGGGCGTCGGTCGTGGAGTCCGACAAGCTGGCGAACGCGGTGCAGGAGGCGGTGATCGGGGGCTTCGTCCAGACCGACCAGCGTGAGCTGCTCGCCCCGTACACGGCGAAGTACTTCGCCTCGATCAAGGGCATCTCGGAGACCCGCAGCCACGAGATCGTCCAGCAGATCGTGGTCGGTCTCTACCCGACGATCCAGGTCTCGCAGGAGACGCTGGACGCCACGGACGCCTGGATCGCGGCGAACGACCCGGCGCCGGCGCTGAAGCGCCTGGTGACGGAGTGCCGGGCGGGCGTGGAGCGCGCGCTCAAGGCGCAGGCGGCGGACGCGGCCGCCGCGTGACGACGCGGTAGGTGAAAGACGAAGGGGCACCCTCCCCCACGGAGGTGCCCCTTCGTCCGTTTCGAGTCCGCTCGGCGGGCGGGCGTCGGTGCGCGGCCGCCCGCCGGGCGGAGATCCCGGGTCGGCCGGCTCAGCCACCGAGCGCCGCGTACCGCGCGCGGAGGTCGGCCGCGCCCTGCTCCGTCAGCGCGCCGTGCAGCCGCATCCGGGCGACGCCGCCGTCGGGGAAGGCGTCCAGGCGGACGTGGGTGACGACGGCCTGCGCGGGGAGCTTGAAGCGGTGCAGGGTGTCGGGCTGGAGCTTGGTCCGGGGGATGATCTCGAACCACTCGCCCGTCTCGCCGTTACGTCCCTGGAGCGCGATCCAGCCGGCCGAGTTGCCCTTGAGGTACGCGGTGTCGATCTCGACGGCCCGTACGGCGCCCTGGGCGGCGAGCCGGAAGCGGACCCAGTCGTTGGTGCCCCGGACCCGGCGGCGGCGGTTCTCCCAGCCGTCGTCCATCTTGCGGGAGGTGCCCGGCAGGATGATCTGGGTCGGCGAGGAGTAGAACTTGTCCGACGCGTCCTCGTACACGCCTCCGTTGAGTACGGAGACGAGGTCGAGGGTGCCGAGCAGCTCCAGCCACTCGGGGTCCGGCACGACCTCGCCGTGGACGCGCAGCCGCGCGATGCCGCCGTCGGGGTGCTGGCAGACCCGGAGGTGGGTGAAGCGGCGCTCGGCGTCGATCGCGAAGCCGTTCGCGGCGTGGCCGCGGACGGGGGTGGGCGGGACGAGCTCCTCCCACTTCACGTCGTCGGCGAGCAGCTGCTCGGGGCTGGGCGAACCCTCGACGGCGGCGGCCTGGACCGACACCCGCTGCGGGTAGTTGCCGCGGAAGTGGGCGGTGTCGACGATGATGCCGCGGATCACGCCGGGGGCGCCGAGGCGGACGATCGCCCAGTCGTGGTCCTCGGCGGCGGGGAAGACGTTCTCGGCGTCGGCGCCACGGCGGCGGCGGGTCTCCCAGCCGTCCATGATCTTGCCCTTGTGGCCGAAGTGCTCCGGGTCGAAGACGGCGCGCTCGCGGACGAGGAGGTTCTCGCGCTCGGCGAAGAACTCGTCGTTGGCGGCGACGACACCGGCGCCGAGACGGCGGTCGGCCAGGTCGACCAGCTCGGTGAAGGGGAAGTCACCGGTGCGGTAGTCGGCGTACGGGTCGCCGCCACCGTAGGGCGCGGCGTCGTTGGCGTGCGGGTCGGCGTTCGCGGCGTTCTCGTCGAAGCTCATGGATCGAGGGTGCGCCTCGGGCGGGGCCCGGGTCCATCGAATGTTTTCGATGATTACTTTCAGCTGTACTGAACGATGGTGCTACTGAACGGTCTCGCGCTGGACGGCCGCCTGCCGGAGCGCGGCGAGGACGCGGGCGACGGCCGGGCCCTCCTCCGCGCCACGCCGGACCGCCGCGACGACATGGCGGCGCGGCTGGTCGGCGGAGAGGACGCGCATGACGACGCCGCGTTCGCCGCGCCGCTCGGCGGAGGCCATCCGGGGCACGAGGGCGACGCCCATCCCGGCCTCGACCATGGCGAGGATGGTGGTCCAGCCGGCGGCGCTGTGGGCCTGTTCGGGGACGAACCCGGCGGCCTCGCAGGCGGCGGTGGTGATCTCGGACCAGGGTCCGGAGCCGCCGAAGATCCAGGGTTCGGCGGAGAGGTCGGCGAGCCGGAGGCCGGGCGCGTCGGCGAGCGGGTGCCCGGCGGGCAGGGCGACGTCGAGCGGGTCGGCGAGGAGCGGGACCCGGCTGAACTTGGGGTCGCGCGCGGAGGGGGCGTGCGCGGCGAGCGAGAGCGCCAGGTCGACGTCGCCGGTGCCGAGGAGCTCGTACGCCTCCGCCGCCTCGGCCTCGCGGATCTTGACGTCGAGCCCGGGGTGGGCGGTACGGAGCTGCTGCACGGCGGGGACGACCAGGGCGGGCACGGCGGTGGAGAAGGCGGCCACCCGGACCTGCCCTGCCTCGCCGCGCAGATAGCCGTCCAGCTCGGCGTCGGCCCGCTCCAACTGGGCGAAGACGACCTCGGCGTGCCGCAGCACCAGATGCGCGGCATCGGTGAGCCGCACCCGCCGCCCCTGCGCCTCGAGCAACTGCACACCGAGCTGCTTGGCGAGATTGGTGAGCTGCTGCGAGACGGCCGAGGGGGTCATGAGCAACGCCTCCGCGGTCGCGGTGACGGTACCGCGATCACGGAGGGTACGGAGGATCTGCAGCTTCTTGATGTCCCACTCGCTCATGGGGCGCAACCTACCGGGCGGGCGGGCGGATCCATGCTTGAACGCGTTCAAGAAAGACCTTGAACGCGTTCAATTCAGCTGCCGGGATGGGCGCATGACGACCCGCGGCCCCTGGGCCAGACTTGGTGCACTCGGCCTCCTGCCGGCCGACGTCACCGCTCGCTACCTCCTGACGTACGCGGCGGCGTTCGGCGCGCTCGCCCTCTTCCTGGACGAGCCCGGATACGAGTCGTACTGGACGACCGGCCTGAAGGGCGCCCCGAGCATCGCCGTGCCGTCCGTCGTGATCCTCTGGATCTTCGGGCTGGCGAGCCGGCGCACGGGGGTGATGTTCCGGTGGCAGCTCGCCTGGCTGCTCCTGCTGCCGCTGTGGCCCCTGTTGTTCGCGTCGACGCCGGTACCGCTGCTGACCCTGCGCGTGTCCCAGACCCTCTTCGCGGCCGCGCTCACACGCGCACCACTGGTCCCGGCGGACTGGCGCTGATTCACCTGCCGCGCTCAGGCCCTCCGGGCCGAGGCCAGCGCCACGCCGCCCAGGATGAGGGCCATGCAGGCGCCGCCGAGGAGGCCGAGCTGCTCGCCGAGGAGGGCGTACGAGAGGAGGGCCACGCAGACCGGCTGGAGGTAGTAGACGACCCCGGCGCGGGCCGCGCCGATCAGGGCGATGGCCTTGTTCCAGGCGAAGAAGGCGAGGGCCGAGGAGAAGACGCCGACGTAGAGGAGCGGACCGGCCGTGCCGGCCGTGGGCTCGAAGCCGCCCTGCGCGGCGAGGCTGACGCCGTAGGCCGGGAGCAGCATCAGCGCGCCGAGCACGAAGGTGGTGAAGAGGAAGGCCAGGCCGCCGAGTTCGGCCGGGCGGCGCTTCAGCAGGGCGCTGTACGAGGCGAAGCTGACGGCCGCCGCGAGCATCCACAGGTCGCCGGCCGCGAGCCGGGTGGGCAGCGCGCCCTCGCCGACCAGGAGCAGCACGCCGGCGCAGGCGATCAGCATGCCGGTCACCCGGCGGGCGCCGAGCCGGCCGCCGCCGAGCCGTTCGTACCCGGCCATCAGGACCGGGGAGGCGGCCATGATCATGCCCATGTTGCCGGCGGAGGTGGTGAGTCCGGCCTGGTTGACCAGGGTGTTGTAGACGGTGACGCCGAGCAGCGCGGCGAGCGCGACGAAGCCGAGGTGACGGCGGATCAGCGCCCGCTGCCGCCAGGTCTCGCGGACCGCGAAGGGCGCGACGGCGAGGATCGCCACGATCCAGCGCCAGAAGGCGGCCTGGACGGGCGGGACGGAGTCGTGCAGGGCGCGGGAGGCGACGAAGCTGCCGGACCAGACGACCGTGGCGACCAGCGCGAGGAGCAGCCCCACGCCGGCGCCCCGCGCGAGGCGGCGCGGGGCGGCGGAGGTGAGCTGCTCTGCGGTACGGACGCGGTCCAGGAGTGCCACGGTGATCCTTTCGGTCGGTGTGGCGTCTACCGTCGCACCACGGAACCCTCCAGGTCCATCGAAACTTTCTTGGTGTTTTGTTCAGTTGAACTGAACGTTTTACGCGGGGTCAGCTGGCCCACCAGGGTGGCCCCGAAGGCGATCGCCATACCGGCAAGCTGCACCGGCCCGAGTGCCTGCCCGAGCGCCACCCAGCCCACGACGGCCGCGGTGATCGGCGAGAGCGGGCCGAGGAGGGTCACCGAGGAGGCGCTCAGCCGCTCGATCCCGCGGAACCAGAGGAAGTAGGAGATCGCGGTGTTGCCGAGGGCGAGGTAGGCGTAACCGACCAGGTTGGTGGAGTCCAGGGCCGGCGGGGCGCCCTCGACCAGGGCGGCGATCGGCAGGATGACCAGTCCGCCGGCGGTGAGCTGCCACCCGGTGAGCGCCGGCGCGCCCACCCCCTCGGGCCTGCCCCAGCGCTTGGTGAGGACGACGCCGGCCGACATCGAGAGCGCCGACAGGAGCCCGGCGGCGCGGGATGGAGCTGGTGGACCAGGCGGTCGGCGCCGGTCTCGCGCAGCAGCGGGCGGCGCTGGAGGCCGCGCTCACGCCCGAGGAGGCGGAGCAGCTGGCGGGCCTGCTGCGCAGGCTCCTGGCGACGACGGTGGCGTGAAGGGGCCCTGGAGCCCAGGAGACACGCGCGAAGGCGCCGCGCCGGTACTCACGTACCGGTGCGGCGCCTTCGTGCAGCGATGGGGCCTCAGGCCTTCTTGGACTTGTCGAGCACCATCACGAGACCGGCGATCACCAGGAACAGCACGATCGGCGCGGCCACGTACAGACCGAGCGTCTCGACGACGCTCAGCTTGGGGGCCGGGTCGTCACCGTCGTCGCGGGTCAGCGCGAGCGCGGGGGACGACATGAGCAGCATCATCAGCGTCGTACCGGCCGCGACAGCACCGGCGCGCAGGGCGTTCTTCTTGTCCACGGTGCAAACGTAGCGAACACCTAAACCGGCCGCGCGTCCGGGGGTGCCGTACGGACGCCCTCCGGGGATCCGAACACCGCGAGCAGGCGGTGTGCCCGGGGCGAGGCGGCCAGCTCCTCCAGGGTCATCGGCTGGCCCTCCGGGCCGGCCACCGGCAGCCGCCAGTTGGGGTACTGGTCCCAGGTCCCGGGCAGGTTCTGCGGCCGCCGGTCCCCCACCGCGTCCGGCAGCCAGACCCCGACCATCGTGGCCGGCGTCCGCAGCAGGAACCGGTGGACGGCCCTGACCTCGGCCTCCTCGTCGCCCGGCCCCTCCGGGAGCAGCCCGAGCCGCTCCAGGTACGTCAGCCACTCGGCGACCTCCGCCGCGTCCCGGGCGCGCTCGCGCGCCAGGTCGCCGGTGAGCAGCCCGAGCCGGTGGCGCAGGGCGACGTGGTCACCGGAGAGCCGGGCGGCGGTGGACGGGAGGTCGTGAGTGGTGGCGGTGGCCACGCAGTCGGTGCGCCACTCCTCGGGGGCGAGCGGCCGCCCCGTGCCCGACCAGTCCCGTTCGAACCAGAGCACGGAGGTGCCCAGCACCCCGTGCAGCGCGAGCTGTTCGCGGACGCCCGGCTCGACCGTGCCGAGGTCCTCGCCGATGACGACGGCGCCGGCCCGGTGGGCCTCCAGGGCGAGGATCGCGAGCATCGCCTCGGCGTCGTACCGGACGTACGTGCCCTCGGTGGGTTCGCGGCCCTCGGGGACCCACCAGAGCCGGAACAGGCCCATCACATGGTCGATCCGCAGCGCGCCCGCGTGCCGCAGCAGCTCCCGCAGGAGACCGCGGTACGGGGCGTAGCCGGAGGCGGCGAGGGCGTCGGGGCGCCACGGCGGCAGGCCCCAGTCCTGGCCGCGGGAGTTGAAGGCGTCGGGCGGGGCGCCGACCGACATGCCGGCGGCGAAGGCGTCCTGCTGCGCCCAGGCGTCGGAGCCGTCCGGATGGACGCCGACGGCGAGGTCGTGGACGATCCCGACCGCCATCCCGGCCTCCCGCGCGGCCGCGCTCGCGGCGGCCAGCTGGTGGTCGGTCAGCCAGGCGAGCCGGCAGTGGAAGTCGACCCGGGCGGTCAGCTCGTCGTCGGCGCGGACGGCCTCGGCGGCGGTACGGGGATCGCGCAGCTCCTCGGGCCAGCTCCGCCAGTGGTGCCCGTGCCGCTCGGCGAGGGCCTGGTAGGTGGCGTGGTCCTCCAGGGCGCGGCCGCGCTCGGCGAGGAAGTCGCGGTACGCGGCGCGTCTGCCGGGGCCGAGCTCCACCGTCCGTACGAGCTCCAGGGCGCGCCGCTTGACCTCCCACACGGCGTCCCGGTCGATCAACGCGCCCTTGCGCAGCACGCGTTCGCGCAGCTCGGCGGCGTCCGCCCCGATCGCGGCCAGCTCGTCGCGGTACTCCGGGCCCACGAAGCCGTACTCGGGGACGTCCTCGATCCGCAGATGGACGGGGTCGGGGAAGCGGCGGGAGGACGGGCGGTACGGGGAGGGGTCGGTGGGCGCCCCGGGCACGCCCGCGTGCAGCGGGTTGACCTGGACGAAGCCGGCGCCGTGCGTCCGGCCCGCCCAGGTCGCCAGTTCGCGCAGGTCGCCGAGGTCGCCCATGCCCCAGGAGCGGGTGGAGAGCACCGAGTACAGCTGGGCGAGCAGCCCGAAGACCCGCCGCTCGGGCCGGGGCACGCGCGCGGGGGCGACGATCAGGGTGCTCGTACCGCCCCGGGTGCCGGTGTCGGCTCGCCCGTCCGGGGCCAGCACCTCCACCCGGTGGACGCCGAGCGGCAGCCCGTCCCAGTCCTCGCCCTCCACCACCGCGCCCGACTCCGTGGTGACGCGCAGCCGGGTGCCGGGCGGCAGGCCCTCGGGCGGGCGCACCGGGCGGCCGTCCCGGCGGCGCACCAGGGTGGGCGGGAGCAGCCGGGCCTCCTCGGCCCGCCGCGCCGCCGCCAGGGCGGCGGCGACCGCCTCGGGCGTACCGGCGTCGACGTCGAGGGCGGCGAGCACGGCCACGACCGTGGCGTCGGGCACCTGGACGGTGACGCCCGCGGACGGCTCGTACGCGGTGGCGACGCCGTGGACGGCGGCGAGGCGGGCCAGGGTCACTTCACACACTCCAGAGGTCTGGGTCGGTGGGGGACGCGCCCGGTGGCCCGGCGGCCCTGCGGTCAGATGCCTGGGGACTCCGGGCCGCCCGCGGTCCAGGGGGCGGTCGGTTCGCTGGTGAGCGGGGCCGCCGAGGTCAGGGGCGGCTCGCTGGTCAGGGGCGCCGCGTCGGCGAGCGGCGGCTCGCTGGTGAGCGGCAGGGCGTCGGCGAGGGGCGGCTCACTGGTGAGCGGGCCCTGTTTCGGTACCGGTATGTCGGTGCGGTGGGGGGTGGTCACGGTCACGGGGGTCTCCCGGCTTGGTCTCGACAGGTGGAACGAGCAAGCCCTACCCACCGCGCCCTGTTTTACCGGCGGAAGTTGGTGGAGCGACGCCACCTCGCCGAAAGCCCGCCGGGCAAAGCAGACACATCGACCACCCGCATTGACACCCCCGCCGGACGGGTGGTGGGCTCGTGACCCACTCGTGACCCACCGGTAGCCACGCGCGACCCGCACCGGCGGCGTCACCCACAGGAGAGGGGAGTTCCCGTGCACCTCGGGCGCAGGAAGCGGACGGCCCAGGCCGTGGCCGCCGCGGTGATCGGCGGGCTCCTCGGCGGCGGGCTCACCGGCACCGCCCAGGCCGCCCCGGTCTCCCCCGTCACCACCCCCGACGTACCGCGGAGCCCGGCCGAGCCGGCCGTGTGGCCGCGCCCGCAGTCCCTGCGGGCCGCAGGTCCCGCCGTGCCGCTCGGCGACGAGGTGACGCTGCTCGCGGACGCCGACGCCGACCCGTACGCGGTGGCCGCGCTCCGCGAGGTGCTGCGGGCGGCGGGCGTACGGACCGTCCACACGGCCCTGCCGGGCGGCGGGACCGTGCTGCGGGTGGGCTCCGGAGCCGCCCAGGAAGCCCTGCGGGCGCTGCGCGTGGCCGAGCGGGCCGATCTGCCGGCCGGCGGCTACCGGCTCGCGACGGGCCGCTTCCAGGGCCGGGACACCGTCGCCCTGGACGGCGTCGGCACGGACGGGCTCTTCCACGGCGTCCAGACGCTCCGTCAGCTCATCGAAGGGCGGGCGGACGGCGAGGACGGCGGGCGGCGGATCCCCGGGGTCGTCGTCCGCGACTGGCCCGGCACCGCCGTGCGCGGCCTCACGGAGGGCTTCTACGGCCGCCCCTGGAGCCACGAACAGCGGCTCGCCCAGCTCGACTTCATGGGCCGCACCAAGCAGAACCGGTACCTCTACGCGCCCGGCGACGACCCGTACCGCCAGACCCAGTGGCGCGACCCCTACCCCGCCGAACGGCGCGCCGAGTTCCGCGCGCTGGCCGAGCGGGCCCGCGCCAACCATGTGACCCTCGCCTGGGCCGTGGCGCCCGCCCAGTCCATGTGCCTGGCCTCGGACGCCGACGTGAAGGCGCTCACCCGCAAGATCGACGCGATGTGGGCGCTGGGGGTGCGCTCCTTCCAGCTCCAGTTCCAGGACGTCAGCTACAGCGAGTGGCGCTGCTCGCAGGACAAGGACACCTTCGGGCGCGGGCCCGAGGCGGGCGCGACCGCCCACGCGCGCGTGGCGAACGCGGTGGCCCGGCACCTGGCCGACCGGTACCCGGGCGCGGAGCCGCTGACGCTGATGCCGACGGAGTACTACCAGGACGGCGCGACCGCGTACCGCACGGCGCTCGCCGCGGGCCTCGACGGCCGGGTCCAGGTCGCCTGGACCGGTGTGGGCGCCGTGCCGCCCACGATCACCGGGCGCCAACTGGCCGGGGCCCGGGACGCGCTGCGCCACCCGCTGGTCACCATGGACAACTACCCGGTCAACGACTACGCGCAGGACCGTCTCTTCCTCGGCCCCGCCGTGGGCCGCGAGCCGGCCGTCGCGGCCGGCTCGGCCGCGTTCCTCGCCAACGCCATGGAGCAGGCCGCGGTCTCCCGCATCCCGCTCTTCACCGCCGCCGACTACGCCTGGAACCCGCGGGGTTACCGGCCCCAGGAGTCCTGGCGGGCCGCCGTCGACGACCTGGCGGGACCGCACCCGGCCGCCCGCGAGGCGCTGCGCGCACTGGCCGGCAACGACGCCTCGTCGCTCCTCGACCCGGCGGGCGAGTCCGCGTACCTGAAGCCGCTGATGGCCGCGTTCTGGCGCAGCCGTACGTCCCCGGACACGGCGGTACGGGAGAAGGCGGCGCGCGAGCTGCGCGCGGCGTTCACCGTGATGCGGGAGGCCCCCCAGCGGCTTGCCGGGACCGCCGGCGGTGCCCTGGACGACGAGATCGGGCCCTGGCTCGATCAGCTGTCGCGCTACGGCCTCGCGGGCGAGACGGCGGTCGACATGCTGCTCGCCCAGGCCCGCGGCGAGGGCGCGGCGGCCTGGCAGTCCCAGCTGCAGCTGGAGCCGCTGCGGGAGGCGCTGAAGGCGAGCCGGGCGACCGTCGGCGCGGGCGTCCTCGATCCCTTCCTCACGCGCGCGGTGACCGAGGCGGCGGCCTGGACGGGCGCCGACCGCCAGCGCGACGCCGGCCGCTCGGCGGCCCTGGACGTGGACGTCGAGCCCGACGCGTACACCGTCCGGCTCGACCGTTCGCGGCCCGTGGACACGGTGACGGTGATGACGGAACCGGGTTCGGGCGACTCCGCGCGCGTGGAGGCGTACGTCGCCGGCGAAGGCTGGCGTGCGCTCGGCGCGGTCTCGCCGACCGGCTGGACCCAGACGGAGCTGAAGGGGCTGCGCGCGGAGGCGGTCCGGATCGCGTGGGACGGCGCGGGCGGGCAGGGCGCCCCCCGGGTGCGCTCCCTCGTGCCGTGGTTCGCCGACGAGCCGCCCGCCGAACTCGAGCTGGCCCGCGCCACGACGGACGCCGTGATCGGCGGGCCCGCCCAGCGGGTGGACGTCCGGCTGGTGGGCCGCAGCACCGACGAGGTGCGCGGGGCGCTGACGGCGCGGGCGCCGCGGGGCATCCAGGTCCGGCTGCCCAAGGAGGCCCGGATTCCGCGCGGCACGCGCGCGACGGTGCCGCTCCAGGTGTCGGTCGCCCCGGACGTGCCCGCGGGCTCGTACCAGGTGCCGGTCTCCTTCGCGGGCGAGGAGCGGGTGCTGACGGTCCGCGCGTTCCCGCGCACGGCGGGCCCGGACCTGGCGCGCACCGCGACGGCCTCCTCCTCCGGCGACGAGACCCCCGACTTCCCGGCCGTCTCGGCCCTGGACGGCGATCCGGCCACCCGCTGGTCCTCCCAGGCCGAGGACGGCGCCTGGTGGCAGCTGGAGCTGACGAACCCGGCCCGGATAGGGCAGGTGGTCCTGCACTGGCAGGACGCGTACGCCTCCCGGTACCGCGTCCAGGTCTCCGCCGACGGCCGCGTCTGGCGCACGGCGGCGACGGTCGCCGACGGCCGGGGCGGCCGCGAGAGCGTCCGCATGGACGCGGCGGACACCCGCTTCCTGCGGGTCCAGGGCGACGCGCGGGCGACGCGGTACGGCTACTCGCTCTGGTCGGTGGAGACGTACGCGGTGGCCCCGCCGCCCCCGGCGGAGGACGCCGGGCAGCAGGACGGGGCGGACCCGGCGACACCGGCGGACGGGCCCGAGCAGCCGGAACGGATCGGGCAGCCCTAGGAGGGGCGCCTCCGCGAGGCACCCCTCCTACGGCCGGACCGGCCGGGACAGGCCGGGACCGGCCGGGACGACGAAGGCCCGGCTCAACCCGTCTTCACGGCCCCCGTGGGGGCGGTGGAGACGGCGTCGATCCGGGCCATCACGTCGTCCGCGCCGTACGGCTGCAAGTACGGCAGCCAGCGTGGGTCCCGATGTCCGGTCCCGATGATCCGCCAGGCCAGGCCGCTGGGCGGGGCCGGCTGATGGCGCAGCCGCCAGCCCAGGTCGTGCAGGTGGCGGTCGGCCTTGACGTGGTTGCAGCGGCGGCAGGCCGCCACGACGTTCTCCCAGGCGTGCGTGCCCCCGCGGCTGCGCGGAATGACGTGGTCGACGCTGGTTGCGACGCCACCGCAGTACATGCAGCGCCCGCCGTCTCGGGCGAAGAGGGCTCTGCGGGTCAGAGGAACGGGCCCCCGGTAGGGGACCCGCACGAACCGCTTCAGCCGGACCACACTGGGTGCGGGGATGACGCGGGTCTCGCTGTGCAGGAAGGCGCCGGACTCCTCGAGGCAGAGTGCCTTGTTCTCGAGGACGAGGACGAGCGCGCGGCGGAGCGGTACGACGCCGAGGGGCTCGTACGACGCGTTGAGGACCAGGACATGCGGCACGGATGCCTCCTAATACGCCGGCGGCGCGTGGCTCGCGCCGGGACGAACTGCTCTCAGTCTCTCCTCATGCCTGGTCGGAGCGCCACCACGTGCCGGTAACGGGCTTGGAGTGTTCTCGACCACATAGGCATTCGTCCCCTGGTACATCCCCGCGTGAGGTCGGTCTCTCCCTCGAACAGCACCACCGGAGCACACCCGATGCCCCGTTAGTGTGGATGTTCGCGTACACCACGCATGGAGGTCTCACGTGTCCTGGTCCGCCCTGCCGACCGCCGACGATCCGCAGAAGGTTCCCGTCTCCCTCGACGAGGCCGCGGAGAAGGCGACCAACGCCGCGGGCTGGGTGGAGGAGAACTGGTCCACCTGGCTGAACACCGGCCTGCGGATCCTGCTCATCCTGGTCGTCGCCCTGCTGCTGCGGATGGCGATCCGGCGCGCCCTGACCAAGCTGATAGAGCGGATGAACCGCTCCGCGCAGGCCGTGGAGGGCACCGCGCTCGGCGGCCTGCTCGTCAACGCCGAGCGGCGCCGGCAGCGCTCGGAGGCGATCGGCTCCGTGCTCCGCTCGGTCGCGTCGTTCGTGATCCTGGGCACGGCGGGGCTGATGATCCTCGGCGCGTTCCAGATCGATCTGGCGCCGCTGCTCGCCTCCGCGGGTGTGGCCGGTGTGGCGATCGGTTTCGGCGCCCGGAACCTGGTCACGGACTTCCTGTCCGGTGTCTTCATGATCCTGGAGGACCAGTACGGCGTCGGTGACTCGGTCGACGCGGGAGTGGCGTCCGGCGAGGTCATAGAGGTCGGTCTGCGGGTGACGAAGCTGCGGGGCGTCGACGGCGAGATCTGGTACGTCCGCAACGGCGAGATCAAGCGGATCGGCAACCTCAGCCAGGGCTGGGCGACGGCGGCGGTCGACGTGACGGTCCGCCCGACGGAGGACATGGACCGGGTGCGCTCGGTGATCGAGCAGGCCACGGCGTCCATGGCGAAGGACGAGCCGTGGAACGAGCGGCTGTGGGGTCCGGTGGAGATCCTCGGTCTCACCGAGGTGCTCCTCGACTCCATGACGATCCGGGTCTCGGCGAAGACGATGCCGGGCAAGGCGCTGGGCGTCGAGCGCGAGCTGCGGTGGCGGATCAAGCACGGCCTGGACGCGGCCGGCATCCGGATCGTCGGCGGCCTCCCGGCCCAGGCGGAGGACTCCCCGGCGGACCCGACGGCGTCGATGGCGGCCCCCTCGGCCTTCTCCTCGACGACCTCCCCGCAGGGCATGGCGGCGAGCCCCCTGCCGAGGCCGGACCTCAGCAAGTAGCTTCTGGTACGACGAAGGGGCGCCCCGCCGTTTGTCGCGGGGCGCCCCTTCGACGTACGAGCCCGGTCAGCGGCCGAGCCCGCCGCCCTTGACGCTCGCGACGAACGAGGAGAACGCGGCGACGGAGAGGTCCAGGACCGGGCCCTCGGCGTTCTTGGAGTCGCGGACGGGGACGATGCCGCGCGAGGCGGCGAGGTTGGCGGCGACCTCGACGCACTCACCGCCACTGGAGCTGTACGAGGACTTGTACCAACGGGGGGATTCGGACGTCACGACATGCCCTTTCGTGCCTGCTCGATCACGGCCACGGAATCTGCCTGGGAGAGGCATTCGGCCTGCAGTTGATGGTAGGACGTCAAGAGGGACACTACGGCGGTGCGCTCACGGTCCACGTACCCCTGCGTAGGGGTCTCCGTGTACGCGACCATCGAACGGTCCGGCAGCGTGAGCAGGTTGACCGGCAGATCGAACGAGCGGCGCTCGCCTATCTCGTACGGCGCCATCTGAAGCATGCTGTTCGGCAGCTCTGCGAACTCAGCCAGTCGCTCCAACTGTGCGCCCATGACCGCAGCCCCGCCGACCGACCAGCGGATACAGCTCTCGTCCATCACCACGAGCAACATGGGCGGACGGTCCCTCACCAACGCCGCTTGGCGCTCTATGAGGAACGCGACGCGTTCGTCCGCCTGGTGTTGCGTGATGGAGCCGCGCCGCACATCGGCGTCGGCAAGCGCCTGCGCGTAGTCCGGCGTCTGCAACAGCCCTGGAATGATCCCGATATGGAACGACCGGATCTCGACGGCGCGCCCCTCGTATCCGACGTACTCCGGGAAGCCCTCCAGCAGACTTCCGTACCGCATCTCGCTCCACAGGCGCTCGAACGAGTCGGCCGTCCCCGCCGTACCGAAGATCCGATCAAGCTCCCGCGAGAACGGGAGGGTCGGCGGTTTGCGAGCAGTTTCAACTGCCGAGATGTGCTGGCTCGAATAGGTCGTGTGCCCGGCCAGGTCTTCCTGGGTCCAACCTCGACGCTCACGCCACCTGCGCAGATGGGCGCCGAAGGCCGCTCGTGGACTGGACTCGGGATCTAACTCCTTGCGATTGACCACAACTCTTCCTTCGGATCCGCCCAGTTGAAGGGGAATTGACTCTACGCCACGCTGGCGACCCCTGGTAGCCGATTCGCTACAGAGAGGAATTGCCATGCCTGAACCTCCCTTCACCCCCGGCTCGTTCGTCGTGGACACCAGCGAAGGAGCCGTCCGGCTCGGCAGGGTGACCGCCCACGACGGCGGGGCCCTCTACCTGCGCCCGCCGGGCGGCGGCACCGAGTGGATCACGGAGCCGGCGAACCTCAGGCCGCCCACAGAGGGCGAGTGGGCGCGGATCCGGGTGCTCACCACCCCCGTATCGACGACGCACGTCCTCTCCGCCGACCACGGGCTCCGCCCCCGCCCCGAGCCGGTTCCGGGCTGCCCCGCATGCGCGTCCCTGGTGCAGTGGTTCGACCACTACACGGGGACCGGTCCGCAGCACGACGAGTCCGCCGCCGTGGACTGCGTGGTGGAGGTCCGTAACCACCCGCACAGCCCGCCGAAGATGACGATCAAGGAGTTCCCCGCCCCCCGGTGATGTCCGGCAAGACCGTCCGGGGGCGGGGCCTGGTCCCCACCGAAAAGAGACAGGAGACAACAGGTAATGAGCGATCTGTACGAGCGGGAGGTGTCCGGGCCGTTCGCCGCGCTCTGCGGCGGGGGAACGGCCAACGACGGGAACATGGAGAGCTGCATCACGCTCGCCGAGCTGCACGGCGGCGGATACGCCCTCGGGGAGACACTGCGGCTGACCGCCGGGAACGACGTGGTCTACGGGTACTACTCCAAGTCCCAGCAGTACGTCTCGCGGTCGCTCATCGCCTGCCCTCGCGCGGACGGGCAACCATGCCCGTACTGACGCGGTCGCACGGAGCCCCCGCAGGTAACGCTTTGGTTGCCTTCGGGGGCTTCGCGCATGCCCGGGTATTGACGGCCCGGTGACGGCCGCCCTACCGTCCTCCCAACCCAATAGGAAACTTTCCTAACAGTGCATTCCGTAGAGCGAGGCAGGTGCGTCGTGATGGCCGGTACGACCCCAGGTACCCCCGGCACCCCGCGCGTGCTGCGGGCCATGAACGACCGCGCGGCTCTCGATCTGCTCCTGGAGCACGGGGCCCTGTCCCGTACCCGGATCGGCAAGCTCACCGGCCTGTCGAAGCCGACCGCCTCCCAGCTGCTCGCCCGCCTGGAAGCCGCCGGGCTCGTCGTCGCCACCGGTACCACCGAGGGCCGGCCGGGACCCAGCGCGCAGCTGTACGCCGTGAACTCCCGGGCGGCCTTCGCGGCCGGAATCGACGCGAACCCGCACCGGATCCGCGCCGCCGTCGCCGACATCACCGGCACGGTCGTCGGCGAGTTCGAGCTCCGCACTCCCGGCCGCGGGAGCGACGGCGTCGTCCGCCAGGTGACCACCGCCCTCGACGGCGCGGTCAAGGACGCCGGGATCACCCGGGCCGACGTGCACCGGCTCGTCATCGGCACCCCCGGCGCCTTCGACCCGGCCACCGGCCGCCTGCGGTACGCCTCCCACCTGCCCGGCTGGCACTCCCCCACGCTCCTGGAGGAGCTGGCGGCCGTGCTGCCGATGCCGTTCGAGTACGAGAACGACGTCAACCTGGTGGCCGTCGCCGAGCAGCGCCTGGGCGCCGCGCGGGGCCACGAGGACTTCGTGCTGCTGTGGAACGAGGAGGGCCTCGGCGCCGCCCTCGTCCTCGGCGGCCGGCTGCACCGCGGCTTCACCGGCGGCGCCGGCGAGGTCGGCTTCCTGCCCGTGCCCGGCACCCCGCTCGTACGGCAGGTCACCAAGGCCAACTCCGGCGGCTTCCAGGAGCTCGCCGGCGTCCAGTCCGTACCCCGGATCGCCCGCTCGCTCGGCATCGAGACCGCCGATCAGCCCTACGTCCCCACCGCGTCCCGGCTGCTCGGCCACGCGGCCGCCCACCACGGCGACGACCCCCGGTACGCGGCGCTGCTCGACCAGTACGCCGAGCGCCTCGCGACCGGTCTCGCCTCCCTCGTCGCCGTACTCGACCCCGAACTCGTCGTCCTCTCCGGTGATGTGATCGTCGCCGGCGGGGAGCCCCTGCGCGAGCGCGTCCAGGCCGAACTGGCCGAGCTCGCCGCCTCCCGGCCGAGGCTCGTCCTCGCCGACGTCGACCGGCACCCCGTCCTGCGCGGGGCGCTGGAGAGCGCGCTCGCCACCACCCGCGACGAGGTCTTCGACACGTCCCGGTAGGCCACCCGCAGCCCCGTCTCACCCCCGAACCACCCCCGTAGTTCCGCCCCGTCCGCCACAGGGAGACCCCGTCATGCCCGCACGCACGCGCAGAGCCGCCGTCGCGCTCGCCGCCACCGCCTCCGTCGCCCTCCTCGCCTCGGCCTGTACGGGCTCGGCGGACAACAAGGCGAGCGACGACCCGAACGCCAAGACCACGATCACCTTCTGGCACGGCTGGTCGGCGCCCTCCGAGGTCAAGGCGATCCAGGAGAACGTCGCCCGCTTCGAGAAGGCCCACCCGAACATCAAGGTGAAGGTCGTCGGCAACATCAACGACGACAAGCTGAGCCAGGCGCTGCGCGCGGGCGGCTCGAACGGTCCGGACGTGGCGGCCTCCTTCACCACCTCCAACGTCGGCAAGTTCTGCCACTCGGGCGCGTTCGCGGACCTCAAGCCCTTCCTGGAGAAGGACAAGGTGGACCTGGACAAGACCTTCTCGAAGGTCCTGCAGGACTACACCCAGTTCGAGGGCAAGCGCTGCTCGCTGCCGCTGCTCTCCGACGCGTACGGGCTCTACTACAACAAGGACGCCTTCAAGGCGGCCGGCATCACCGCCCCGCCGAAGACCTGGTCGGAGTTCGCGCAGGTCGCGAAGAAGCTGACCAAGGAGAAGGGCGACAGCTACGAACAGCTCGGCTTCATGCCGAACTACCTCGGCTACGAGACCGTCCCCTCCCACTACATGTCGCAGTGGGACCACAGGTACTTCGACGAGAGCGGCAAGTCCAACCTCGCCAAGGACCCCGGCTTCGCCGAGATGCTGACCTACCAGAAGTCGCTGGTCGACGGCCTGGGCGGATTCGCGAAGCTGGACAGGTACCGCACCACCTTCGGTGACGAGTGGGGCGCGAAGCACCCCTTCCACACCGGCCAGGTCGCCATGCAGCTGGACGGCGAGTGGCGGCTGAACTTCATCAAGGACGCCAAGGTCGACTTCGAGGTCGGCGTCGCGCCGCTGCCGGTCGCCGACGACGAGGTGGCCGAGTACGGCAAGGGCTACCTGTCCGGCACGATCATCGGCATCGCGCCGCAGAGCAAGAAGCAGAACGCGGCCTGGGAACTGATCAAGTACATGACGATGGACACCGACGCGGTGGTCGAGTTCGCCAACGGCATCGGCAACGTCCCCTCCACCCTGGAGGCGCTGAAGTCGCCGAAGCTGAAGGTCGACGAGCGCTTCAAGGTCTTCCTGGACATCGCCCAGCACCCGAAGTCCTCGACCTCCGACGGCGCGGTGAACGGCTCCACGTACCAGGACACCTTCCAGGACTTCGCCCAGAAGTACGAGAAGGGCCAGGTCAAGGACCTGAAAAAGGGCCTTGAGGAGACCGCGGCCCAGATCGACCGCGACATCGCCCAGGCGAAGTAAGACCAGGACCGGTACCTCATGTCCTCCGACACCCTCGAAGGGCGTCAGGTGACGCTGCGGTCGAAGCGCGTACGCAACGCGCTTCGCACCGCGGCGTTCATGTCGCCCTGGCTGATCGGCTTCGGCTTCTTCTTCGCGTACCCGCTCGTCTCGACCGTCTACTTCTCACTGATGAAGTACGACGGGCTGAACCCGCCGACCTGGCGGGGCCTGGACAACTGGACGTACGTCTTCTCCGACCTGCCGAAGTTCTGGCCGGCGATGCAGAACACCCTCTGGCTGGCGGTCGTCATGGTCGCCTGCCGGGTGGTCTTCGGCCTCGGCATCGGCATGCTCATCACCAAGATCAAGCTGGCTGCGGGCGTCTTCCGCACCCTCTTCTACCTGCCGTACCTGGCGCCGCCGGTCGCCGCGACGCTGGCCTTCGTCTTCCTGCTCAACCCGGGCACGGGACCGGTCAACTCGCTCCTTGAGGCCGTCGGCATCCCCGCGCCCTCCTGGTTCAACGACACCGCGTGGGCCAAGCCGGCCCTGACCGTCCTCGCCGTGTGGGGCGTCGGGGACCTGATGGTCATCTTCATGGCCGCGCTGCTCGACGTACCGAAGGAGCAGTACGAGGCGGCGGAGCTGGACGGGGCCTCGGCCTGGCAGCGGTTCCGCTACGTCACCCTGCCGAACATCTCGCCGATCGTGCTCTTCGCGGTCGTCACCGGGATCATCGGCGCGATGCAGTACTACACGCAGCCGATCGTGGCGGCGAAGGTGGCGTCCGGTGTGATGGGCGGCTCCGGTCAGACCTTCGAGCCGGGCTACCCGGACGACTCGACGCTGACGCTGCCGCAGCTGGTCTACAACCTCGGCTTCGGCCGCTTCGACTACGGCGCGGCCAGCGTCGTGGCCCTCGTCCTGTTCGCGCTCTCCATGGCCTTCACCGCGCTGCTGATGCGCCGGCGGGGCGGCCTGATCGGCTCGGGTGACTGATCATGACCTCCTCCGTATCCACGCTCGACCGCCCCGGGGGCAGGACCCCCGGCAAGACCTCCCGCGGGGCCGCCGAGAAGACGGCCCGGCGCAAGGCGCTGCTGCACTGGATCGCCGTGCACTCGCTCGGGATAGCCGCGGCGCTGTTCTTCGTGCTGCCGTTCGTCTTCGTCTTCCTGACCTCGCTGATGAGCGACCAGCAGGCGCTGACCCGCGACCTGACGCCGAACAGCTGGCACTGGGACAACTACGTCCGGGTCTTCCAGACCCCGGGCTTCCTGGACTGGTGGAAGAACTCCCTGCTGTACGCCGGGCTCGGCACCGTGCTCGTCGTGGTGTCCTCGATCCCGGTGGCGTACGCGCTCGCCAAGTTCCGCTTCCGGGGCCGGCACCTGTCGCTGCTGCTCGTCATCTCGATGATGATGCTGCCGCCGCAGGTGATCATCATTCCGATGTACCTGTTCTGGGCCAAGCAGATGGACCTCTCCGGCACCTTGTGGCCGCTGATCATTCCGATGGCGTTCGGTGACGCCTTCGCGATCTTCCTGCTGCGCCAGTTCCTGCTGACGATCCCGAACGAGTACATCGAGGCGGCGAAGATCGACGGGTGCGGGGAGTTCCGCACCCTCCTCAGGATCGTGCTCCCGATGGCCAGGCCGGGCATCGCCGCCGTCGCGCTGTTCCAGTTCTTCTACTGCTGGAACGACTACTTCGGACCGCAGATCTACACGTCGGAGAACCCGATGGCGTACACGCTGAGTTACGGCCTGGAGTCCTTCAAGGGCGCGCACCACACCGACTGGAATCTGACCATGGCCGCGACCGTACTGGTCATGGCCCCCGTGATCCTCGTCTTCTTCTTCGCCCAGAAGGCGTTCGTCGAGGGAGTCACACTGACCGGAGTGAAGGGCTAGCTGAACGATATGAAGCTCGCTGTCGTGGGGGGCGGCTCCACCTACACCCCCGAACTGATCGACGGATTCGCGCGGTTGCGCGACACGTTGCCCATCACCGAACTCGTCCTCGTCGACCCGGCCACCGACCGTCTCGAACTGGTCGGCGGGCTCGCCCGGCGGATCTTCGCCAAGCTGGGCCACGACGGGAAGATCGTCACCACCTCCGACCTCGACGCCGGGGTGGAGGGCGCGGACGCCGTCCTGCTCCAGCTGCGGGTCGGCGGGCAGGCCGCCCGGAACCAGGACGAGACGTGGCCGCTCGAGTGCGGCTGCGTCGGCCAGGAGACCACCGGCGCCGGCGGTCTCGCCAAGGCGCTGCGGACCGTGCCGGTGGTCCTGGACATCGCCGAGCGGGTCCGGCGCGCCAACCCGGACGCCTGGATCATCGACTTCACCAACCCGGTCGGCATCGTCACGCGCGCGCTGCTCCAGGCCGGTCACAAGGCCGTGGGTCTGTGCAACGTGGCGATCGGCTTCCAGCGGAAGTTCGCGAAGCTGCTCGACGTGGCCCCGTCCGAGGTCCACCTCGACCACGTCGGGCTCAACCACCTGACCTGGGAGACCGGTGTCCGCCTCGGCGGTCCGGAGGGCGAGAACGTGCTGCCGCGGCTGCTCGCCGCGCACGGCGAGGCCATCGCCGAGGACCTGCACCTGCCGCTCTCGGTGGTGGACCGGCTCGGCGTCGTCCCCTCGTACTACCTGCGCTACTTCTACGCGCACGACGAGGTTGTACGGGAGCTGGGCACCAAGCCCTCGCGGGCGGCCGAGGTCGCGGCGATGGAGAAGGAACTCCTGGAGATGTACGGCGACCCGTCCTTGGACGAGAAGCCGGCCCTGCTCGCCAAGCGCGGCGGCGCCTTCTACTCGGAGGCGGCCGTGGACCTGGCGGCTTCCCTCTTGGGCGGCGGAGGCTCGCCGTACCAGGTGGTGAACACGTACAACAACGGCACACTGCCGTTCCTCGCCGACGACGCCGTCATCGAGGTGCAGGCGGCGGTCGGGCCGAGCGGCCCGGTGCCGCTGTCGGTCGCCCCGCTCGACCCGCTGTTCGCCGGGCTGATCGCGAACGTGACCGCGTACGAGGACCTGGCCCTGGAGGCGGCGCTGCGCGGCGGACGGGACCGGGTGTTCAAGGCGCTGCTCGCGCACCCGCTGGTCGGGCAGCACGCGTACGCCGACGGGCTCACCGACCGGCTGATCGCGCACAACCGGGAGCACCTGGCGTGGGCGTGAACCTTCAGGGCCTGCTCCTGGCGATCGACGCGGGCAACAGCAAGACCGACGTGGCGATCGTGGGGGCGGACGGGACCGTGCTCGGCACGGCGCGCGGCGGGGGGTTCCAGCCGCCCGTGATCGGGGTCGAGCCGGCCCTGGACGGGCTCGCGGAGATCACGGGGCGCGCCGCCGCGGAGGCGGGCCTCCCGCCGGCGTTCGCGCACGTCTCGGCCTGTCTCGCCAACGCCGATCTCCCGGTGGAGGAGGCGGAGTTGGCCACCGCCCTGGAGGCGAGGGGCTGGAGCCGCTCGATCCGCGTGTACAACGACACGTTCGCCATCCTGCGCGCCGGGCTCGACGAGCCGCGCGGGGTCGCGGTGGTGTGCGGGGCGGGCATCAACTGCGTCGGCATGCTGCCGGACGGGCGGACCGCCCGGTTCCCCGCGATCGGGAAGATCTCCGGGGACTGGGGCGGGGGCAGCGGACTGGCCGAGGAGGCGCTCTGGTTCGCGGCCCGCGCGGAGGACGGCCGGGGTGAGGCGACGGCGCTCGCGCGGACGCTGCCCGCGCACTTCGGTCTGGAGACGATGTACGCGCTGATCGAGGCGCTGCACCTGGGGCGGATCCCCTACGAGCGGCGGCACGAGCTGACGCCCGTGCTGTTCCGTACGAGCGCGGAGGGCGACGGGGTCGCCCGGTCGCTGGTCCACCGGCTGGCCGAGGAGGTCGCCGCGCTGTCGACGGTGGCGCTCGGACGGCTCGGGCTGCTGGACGAGCAGGCTCCGGTGATGCTGGGCGGCAGCGTGCTGGCCGCGGGCCATCCGGAACTGGACGTGCGGATCGCCGAACTCCTCGCGGTCAAGGCGCCGAAGGCCGTGATCGGGGTGGTCACGGCTCCGCCGGTGCTCGGCGCGGCGCTCCTCGCCCTTGACGAGGTGGCGGCGGGACCGGAGGCCGCGGCGCGGCTGCGAGGCCACTACGCCTGATGTCCCTCGGGCGAGGTGACGCCGGGGCGCTTCCTTCGCGGGGGCGCCCCGGTCATCGTTCACCGTTCTCGTCGACCGTCGCCACCCACCGCCATCGTTCACTCGTTCGAGTGGGGCGGGGAGTGGAACCGACGGGGGTGGAAAGTCGTATTGATAGCAGGGGATTCGCCCACGCGGGTGGGGCGCGATGGGAACGATAGGAACAAGATCCAGTCATTCCTGGTGTGCGGGTGGGGTCCCTGAGGCCATACTGCTGGCCGGGGACGTCGGACCGAGGGGGAGGCCACGTTGACGTTGACACAGCCGCCGAACGCACCCGCCACCCCGGCGCCCGAAGGCCGGGGGGCCTGGGGCGAGGCCAGGGCGGTGCTGCGCCGTGCCGCCACGACGGAGCCGGGCCGGCTCCAGATCCTCGGGGCCGTACTGGCCCTGCTGGTCGTCGCGTTCGGGGCCGTCACGGCCTACGAGGTGTCCGACCGGTCCTCCTCCGCCGACGACGTGGTGAGCCGCAGCCAGCCGCTGAGCGCCGACGCCGCCGACATCTACCGCTCGCTCGCCGACGCGGACACGGCCGCCGCCAGCGCCTTCCTCTCCACGAAGCGTGACCCCGCGGACCTCCAGAAGCGGTACACGGACGACATCACCACCGCCTCCCGCCTGCTGGTGAAGGCCGCGGCGAGCACCGGCGGCTCGGCGGAGTCGGCCCGCGAGATCACCGTCCTGAACGAACAACTCCCCCTCTACACCGGCCTGGTCGAGCGCGCCCGCGCCGCCAACCGGCAGGGGTTGCCGCTCGGCGGCGCCTATCTGCGGTACGCGAACCAGAAGATGACCACGCAGCTGCTGCCGGCCGCCGAGCGGCTGTACGCGGCGGAGACAGCGCGGCTCCAGCAGGACGACGAGGAGGCCAGGGACTGGCCGTTCATGTCGCTCGCCCTCGGGATCGTCGCCCTCGCCGTCCTGGTCTGGGCCCAGCGCCGTACGTACGCGCGGACGAACCGGGTGTTCAACCAGGGGCTGCTGGCCGCGACCGCCGCCTCCGTGGTCGTCCTGCTCTGGCTGGCGGCGGCGCACACCGTGGCCCGCGCCGGCCTGAGCGACGCCCGCACGGACGGGCAGAACTCCCTCCAGGTCCTCAACACCGCCCGGATCAACTCCCTGAAGGCCCGGGCGAACGAGAACCTGACGCTGGTCGCGCGCGGCGCGGTCCTCACCGACGACGGCAAGAACGACAAGTACGAGACCGACTACGTCAGCAGCATGAAGGCGCTGACGGCCGCGCTCACCCAAGCCGAAGGCCTCGCCGACGACGACGCCGGGCGCACTCCGCTGACCGACGCCTCGACCCGTACCGAGGAGTGGCAGCAGCGCCACAAGGACGCCCGGGAGAAGGACAACGCGGGCAACTACGAGGGCGCGCGGGCCGGCGTCGTGGGTGGCGACGGGTCGACGGGGCAGTCCTTCGACCAGGTCGACGCGGACCTGAAGAAGGCCCTGGACCACGAGCAGCGCGAGTTCACCGAGGCCGCCGAGGGCGGCCGGGGCGCGCTGACCGCCCTCCCGCTGGGCGCGGCGGCACTCGGCATCCTGGGCGCGGCGGGCGCTGTCATGGGGATCAACCGCAGGCTGTCGGAGTACCGGTGAGAGGGGGCGGGATGCGGAACGGCGTCGACGGCGCGAGGAGGCGTGGCCCGGCCGGGCTCGCCGGGCTGCTGAGCGACCGTCCCCTGGCGCGTCCGCGCGGCTGGGGCGGGGTGGCCGCGATGGCGGTGGCCTGCGGGCTGACGGCCTCGCTGACGCTGCTGCCGCTCGCCCGCGGCGGGAGCGGCCCGCCGGCCGCGCACTCCGTGGTCACCGGCCCCGGTGTCGGCACCGGCGTGCAGGTCAGGGCGGACACCTGCCAGAACCCGGAGGCCTCGCTCACCCCGTCCACCGAGGACGGCCCGGCGGTGGCGGCGATCAAGGAGCGCGGCAAGCTCGTCGTCGGCGTCGACCAGAACAGCTTCAACTGGGGGTACTTCAACCCCGAGAGCCGGGAGCTGGAAGGCTTCGACATCACGCTGGCCAAGGCGATCGCCAAGGAGCTGCTGGGCAGCGAGGACGCGATCATCTACCGCACGATCCCGACCAACCAGCGGATCGCGGCCCTGGACTCCGGCAAGGTCGACCTCGTCGTCCGCACGATGACGATCAACTGCAAGCGGATCCAGCAGGTCGCGTTCTCCACCGCCTACTTCCAGGCCGGCCAGCAGGTCCTGGCGGCCAAGGACGACGAGACGATCACCGGGTACGACTCCTCCCTCGCCGGGAAGCGGGTCTGCACGGCCGAGGGCTCCACCGCCTACGAGGCCCTGGAGACCGACTCCTTCGGAGCCACCTTCAAGGACGAGGGCGACGGTACGAAGGAGGACCGGGACCGGTTCACCGTCCCGAACCAGCTGGACTGCCTGGCCCGGCTCCAGATGGGCGAGGTCGACGCCGTCGTCACGGACAACGCGCTGGCGGCGGGACAGGCCGCGCAGGACCCGGCCGTCGAGCTCAAGGGCAAGCCGTTCACCACCGAGTTCTACGGAGTCGCCGCCAAGCTGGGCAACGACGACCTGGTCCGCCGGGTCAACCAGGTCCTGGTCCAGTACCGCCAGAACGGCTGGCAGGCGGCGTACGACCGGTGGCTGAAGGCGGACCTGCCCGGGATATCCGGGCCGCCCGCACCCATGTACAAGTAGAGCGAGAGGTGATCGATGGGCGTCGCGGGCACCCCCGGGCCGGTGATGGACCGGGACGAGGTGGACCGTGCGCTGGCGCGGCTCGACGCGGAGCACAAGGCGATCGAGGACTCGCTGCTCGCGCTCCAGGACCACGCGGGCCGCAGGCTGCTCGAAGGCGCCGAGCTGACCGGGACCACCCGGGACCGCTGGCAGTCCACCGAGCGGTCGATCACCGTGCTCTGGACCTACTTCGACGCGTACACCGGCGCCCTCCACGAAGCCCGTGAGCTGCGGGCCCGGCGGCGCTGGGCCAGCCGCGAGGACCTGGTGGAGCTGACCGAGCGGCTGCGCGGCGAGAGCGTACTCGTCGCGGGCGGGGCGCAGCAGCCCGCCGGGCCGACGGCGGCCGGTCCCGCCCGGCTCTCCGAGCGGTTCAGCCTGGAGGCGCTGGTCGAGCGGATGAACGAGCTGTACGCGTCCTCGCTCGACATGGTCGTGACCGCCGACGCCGTCTGGTCCGCGCTGCCCGCCCGGATAGACCTGCTCGCCGCCGAGCTGGGCCGGACGCGGTCGCTCGCGCACTCCGTCGGCGTCCGGCCCGGAGAGCATCCGGCCGGTGACGAGCTGGAGGCGATCACGGCCGAGCTGACCGCACTGCGCTCCCAGGTCGTCACCGACCCGCTGGCCTTCTGGCGGCCGGCCGCCGGGAGTTCGGCCCCGGGCGGCGGACGGCCGGACACCGAGCGGTACGACCGGGCGGCCCGCGCCCTGGAGGACATCCGGCGGGAGATCGAGGCGGTCCTCGCGGTCCGGCAGGACTCCGAGGAGCGGCTGCTGCGGCTGCGGGACGTCCTCTCGCGCGCCGACCGGACGCTCGCCGAGGCGCGGGTGGCGCGCGGCGAGGTCCTCGCCAAGATCGCCGCCTCCGAGGTGCCGGCCGTCAGCGGCCCGCCGACCGCCCTCCAGGAGCGCCTGGCGACGGCCGCCGAGTACCGCAGGCACGCCCAGTGGCACCGGCTCTCGCCGCTCCTGGAGTCCCTGGAGCAGGAGGCCGAGGACGAACTGCAGCGCGCCCGCGCCTCCTTGACCGCCGTCACCGCGCCGCTCGCGGTCCGCGCCGAGCTGCGCGGCCGGCTCGACGCGTACAAGGCGAAGGTGGCCCGGCTCGGCGCGGCGGAGGATCCGCTGCTGATCGAGCGGTACGACGCGGCGCGCCGGATGCTGTGGAGCGCGCCCTGCGACCTGCGGGTCGCCGGGCAGGCGGTGCTGCGCTACCAGCAGGCGGCGGCCGAGGTGCTGTCCGGTCCGAGAGATGCCAGGGGGAGCCAGTGGTGAGCGGGGAGTCCGTCGTGGGCGGGGAGACCGTCGTGAACAGCTGTCAGCGTCCCTCCTGCGAGGGCTCGTACGAGGACATGGGCGGCGGCGAGCTGTACTGCGACACCTGCGGGCTCGCCCCCGTCGTGGCAGCATTGGGGTCTCCCCTGCTCGAGCGAAGCCGAGAGCTTGGGGACGGCCGGCTCCAGTCCAACCCGACGGGGATGGCCGTGCCCGGCAGGGGCGGCTCCGGGTCCGGCTCGTCCCGGTCGAGCTCGCGGGCCTCGGCCCGCTCCTCCTCGCGCTCCTCCCGGTCCTCGACCTCGCGCCGCTCGGTCTCCGGACGGCTGTCGCGCTCGCTGTCGGGCAGCAGCACCGCCCGTTCGGTGTCGGTGCGCAGCTCCGGCTCGTCGACCGCGCAGTCCGGTCGGAACCGGCTGGGCGCCGGCCTGGTGACGATCCCGGAGGTGCCGCGCCCGGACCCGCGCGCCGCGGTGATGGAGAACCCCGAGGTTCCCGAGCGGAAGCGATTCTGTTCGCGCTCGGACTGCGGCGCCCCGGTGGGCCGTTCGCGCGGTGACCGACCGGGCCGTACGGAAGGTTTCTGCACCAAGTGCGGGCACCCGTACTCCTTCATGCCGAAGCTGCGCGGCGGGGACATCGTGCACGGGCAGTACGAGGTCGCGGGCTGTCTCGCGCACGGCGGCCTCGGCTGGATCTACCTCGCCGTCGACCGGGCGGTCTCCGACCGCTGGGTCGTCCTCAAGGGCCTGCTCGACACGGGCGACCAGGACGCGATGGCGGCGGCGATCTCGGAGCGCCGCTTCCTCGCCGAGATCGAGCACTCCAACATCGTCCGGATCTACAACTTCGTCGAGCACCTCGACACCCGCACCGGCTCCCTCGACGGCTACATCGTGATGGAGTACGTCGGCGGCAAGTCGCTCAAGGAGATCGCCAACGACCGTCGGACGCCGGACGGCCGCCGTGACCCGCTGCCGGTGGAGCTGGCCTGCGCGTACGGGATCGAGGCCCTGGAGGCGCTCGGCCACCTGCACAGCCGGAACCTGCTGTACTGCGACTTCAAGGTCGACAACGCGATCCAGTCCGAGGACCAGCTCAAGCTGATCGACATGGGCGCGGTCCGGCGGATGGACGACGACGACTCCGCGATCTACGGCACGGTCGGCTACCAGGCGCCCGAGGTGGCCGAGGTCGGCCCGTCGGTTGCGAGCGACCTGTACACGGTGGCGCGCACGCTCGCCGTGCTGACCTTCGACTTCCAGGGCTACACGAACGTCTTCGTCGACTCGCTGCCCGACCCGGAGAACGTCGAGGTCCTGCGGACGTACGAGTCGTTCTACCGCTTCCTGGTGCGCGCGACGGACCCCGACCCGGCCCGCCGGTTCGCCTCCGCGCAGGAGATGGCGGAGCAGCTGACGGGTGTGCTTCGCGAGGTCGTCGCGCTCCAGACGGGCCGCCCGCGCCCGGCGCTCTCGACTCTGTTCGGGACGGAACTGCGGGTCACGGACACGGAGTTGTTCGGGGAGCTGACGGAGGACGTGTCGGCCCTGGGGGCGCGGGAGACGGGGCGGCGCAAGGCCGCTCCGCTTCCGGGGCAGGCCGGGTCGGCTGCCGTGGCGGCTCCGGGCGGTGCGCCGGCTCCGGGCGGTGCGCCGGCTCCGGGCGGTGCGCCGGCTCCGGGCGGTGCGCCGGCTCCGGGCGGTGTGCCGGCTCCGGGCGGTGTGCCGGCCACGGTGCCGGCGCAGAGAGCGGCCGGTGGGCCGGCTCCGGTGCCGGTTCCGGCGCAGGGCGGGGCCGTCGCCGTTCCGGACGGGGTCTTCCTCGCGCCGCTCGACGGGCCGGCCGCGTCGCTCGCGCTGCCCGTGCCGCGCGTGGACCCGGGCGATCCCAACGCAGGGTTCCTCGCCGGAATGATGGCCTCCGCGCCCGCCGAGCTGATCAGCGCCCTGCACACCGCGCCCGCGCCCTCCCTGGAGCTGCGGCTGCGGGAGCTGCGGGCCCGCCTGGAGATGGCCGATCTGGGCGCGGCCGGGCGCGCGCTCACCACGCTGGAGGAGCAGCACCCGGACGACTGGCGGGTCGTCTGGTACCGGGGCGTCACCTCGCTGGTGACCGGCGACCACGAGAACGCGGCGCTGTCGTTCGACGCGATCTACGACGCGTTCCCCGGGGAGCCCGCGCCCAAGCTGGCCCTCGGCATCTGCGCCGAGGTGCTCGGCCAGCTGGACAACGCGGCCGAGTACTACCGCCTGGTGTGGGCGACCGACCCGAGCCATGTGAGCGCCGCGTTCGGGCTCGCCCGGGTCCGGCTGGCGGCCGGCGACCGTACCGGAGCCGTACGGACCCTGGAGTCCGTACCGGAGGCGTCCATCCACTACACGGCGGCCCGGGTCGCGGCCGTACGGGCGCGGCTGCGGCGGCGCGCCGCGCACGAGGCGCTCGGCGCGGACCTGACGGCCGCCGCGGCGCAGGTCTCCGCGCTCCAGGACTTCGGCCTGGACGCGGTGCGCCGCGAACGGCTGTCGACCGAGGTCCTCGGCTCGGCGCTCGACTGGGTACTCTCCGGTAGTCCCGGAGCGGCTCCGGACGGCGCGCGGCTGCTCGGCAGCGAACTGGACGAGCGCGGGCTGCGCTTCGGCCTCGAACGCTCGTACCGGGTGCTCGCCCGGCTCGCTCAGCGGGGCGAGGAGAGGATCGAACTGGTGGAGCGGGCAAACCGTTTCCGCCCCCGGACGTGGGTGTGAGTATGTCCCAGATGCCCCAGCACGAACTGTCCGCCTGCCCGGGCTGCGCGGAGCCGGTGGAGGCGGTCGACCGGTTCTGCGGGGGGTGCGGACACGACCTCGCGGCCGTACCGGCGATGGCCGCCCCGGAGCCGGACCGTCCGACGGTCGCGATCGGCACGCCCGTGGCCTGGCCCGAGCCGCCGTCCCGCGAGCCGGGCTCGCTCTCGACGGCGACCCAGCACCCGGGCGACCTCCCGGGCACGGACTCGGGCGGGCGCGACCTGCCGACGGTGCCGGTCCGCACCGACGGCCTGCCCGCCGCCGCCTCCGCCCTTTCCGGACCGGAGGCCGTCGGAGGGGACTTCACGCTCGCGGCGCCCGACCCCCGGGCCGCCGCCCCGCAGGCCCTCGCACCGTCGACCGCCACCCCGCCCGCCGGGACCAAGCTGTGCGTCGCCTGCCGGGCCGGGGCCGTGGACTCCGACGGGTACTGCGAGAACTGCGGGCACGCCCAGCCGCGCGAACGCGACCACATGGAGGAGGAGCTCTCCACGGTCGCCGCCGTAAGCGACCGCGGGCTGCGCCACCACCGCAACGAGGACGCGTTCGCGGTCTCGGCCACCGCGCTGCCCGACGGCTCCCCCGCCACCCTGGCGATCGTCTGCGACGGCGTCTCCTCGGCGACCCGGCCCGACGAGGCCTCCGCCGCCGCCGCCCGCGCGGCCGGGCAGTCGCTGCTCACCGCCCTGCCCCGCGGCGCCCACCCGCAGCAGGCCATGCACGAGGCGATCGTCGCCGCCGCCGAAGCCGTCAACTCGCTCGCGGAGGAGCCCGGCAAGGACGGCGCGGAGCAGGACCCGCACCGCCACCAGAACGCCCCGGCCTGCACCATCGTCGGCGCGGTCGTCGCCGACGGACTCCTGATCGTCGGCTGGGTCGGCGACAGCCGGGCGTACTGGGTGCCGGACGACCGCACCTCCCCGCCCGCGCGGCTCACCCAGGACGACTCCTGGGCTGCCCAGATGGTCGCGGCGGGCCTGATGAACGAGGCGGAGGCGTACGCGGACGAGCGCGCCCACGCCATCACCGGCTGGCTCGGCGCCGACGCGTACGAACTGGAGCCGCACACCGCCGCGTTCAAGCCCGACCGCCCCGGGGTGGTCGTGGTCTGCACGGACGGGCTCTGGAACTACGCCGAGGCCGCTGTCGACATGGCCCGGGTGGTCCCGGCGGACGCCGCCGGGCGGCCGCTGCACGGCGCCCAGGTGCTGGTCGGCCACGCCCTGGACGGCGGTGGCCACGACAACGTAACAGTGGCGCTGCTGCCGTTCACCCTCTCTCCACAAGGGGCAGGATCGGCCTGAGCGGTCGCCACCCCTGTCCGTTTCACGCGTGTCTGTCGAGGAGCCTCAACCCATGGCGAACTTCTCCAAGTCGAACGTGCCGCAGTTCTCGGTGGACGTGTACCAGAACGAGTTCCTGCCCGAGGGCGGCCGCGAGGTCAACGCCATCGTCACGGTCACGTCGACCGGCGGCGGCACGAGCGGTGGCACGACCCTGAGCGGTTCCGGCGCGGACGCGGCCGTGGTGATCATGGTCGACTGCTCGGGGTCGATGGACTACCCGCCGACCAAGATGCGCGGCGCCCGGGACGCCACCGCCGCCGCCATCGACGCCCTGCGCGACGGCACGTCCTTCGCCGTCGTCGCCGGTACGCACGTGGCGAACGAGGTCTACCCCGGCAACGGCCGGCTCGCCGTCGCCGGACCCGCCACCCGCGGCCAGGCGAAGGACGCCCTGCGCCGGCTGAGCGCGGGCGGCGGTACGGCGATCGGCACCTGGCTGCGCCTCGCGGACCGGCTGCTCGGCTCGGCCGACGTGTCGATCCGGCACGGCATCCTGCTCACCGACGGCCGCAACGAGCACGAGTCGCCGGAGGACCTGCGGGCCGCGCTCGACGCGTGCGCGGGCCGCTTCACCTGTGACGCGCGCGGTGTCGGTACGGACTGGGAGGTCAAGGAGGTCACCGGGATCGCCTCCGCGCTGCTCGGCACGGCCGACATCGTCGCCGATCCGCAGGGGCTCGCGGCGGACTTCACGGTGATGATGGAGAACGCCATGGGCAAGGAGGTGGCGGATGTCGCGCTCCGGCTGTGGACCCCGGTCGGCGTGGAGATCGCCTTCGTCAAGCAGGTCGCGCCGACGGTCGAGGAGCTGACCGCGCGCCGGACGGAGGCGGGCCCGCGCGCCGGGGACTACCCGACCGGCTCGTGGGGCGACGAGTCCCGCGACTACCACGTCTGCGTCCGCGTCCCGCAGGCCGGGATCGGGCAGGAGATGCTCGCCGCCCGGGTCTCGCTGATCGTCCCGGACCCGCTGGGCGCCACCCCGAAGACGCTCGGCCAGGGGCTCGTACGGGCCGTGTGGACGGACGACATGGCGATGTCCACGTCGATCAATCCGCAGGTCGCGCACTACACGGGGCAGGCCGAGTTGGCGCAGGTCATCCAGCAGGGACTGGACGCCCGCAAGATCGGCGACCACGACGGGGCGACCGCGAAGCTGGGGCGCGCGGTGCAGTTGGCGGCCGCCTCCGGCAACGAGGACACTGCGAAACTGCTTTCGAAGGTGGTCGACGTCGTCGACGCGGCGACCGGTACTGTGCGTTTGAAGGCGAAGGTCGCGGAAGCGGACGAGATGACTCTCGAGACCCGCTCCACCAAGACGGTTCGCGTCAAGAAGTAGCCCGGCCAGGGGGCCGGACGACGAGAGGGGGAAGCACCGACATGCCGACCTGCCCGAACGGACATCAGTCGGTCTCCGACGACTGGTGCGAGGTCTGCGGCCACCGCATGGCCGGGGCGGGTGCGCCGGCGGGTGCCGTACCGCCGCCTCCCCCGCCGCCGCCCGCGTACGGCTACCCGGGGCCGGGCGGCCCCGGCGGTCATCCCGGTGGTCCCCCCGGCCCCCCGCCCGGGGGTTACGACCCGAACGCGACCGCCCACGCCGAGCTCTGCCCGCAGTGCCGCACCCCGCGCGAGGCCATGGCCCCGTTCTGCGAGGAGTGCCGCTGGAACTTCCTGACCAACACGGCGACCTCGTACACGCCGGTGGCACCGCCCTCGCCGCAGCAGAGCCCGCCACCGGGGCTCAACCTGCCGCCGGGCTTCCAGACGCCGCCGCGCCCCGCGCAGCCGCAGCCCGATCCTTACGAGTACCAGAGCTCGCGACCCTCGCAGATGAACCGGCCGGCCGAGCCGCTCTCCGCCGACCCCACCCACCACCAGGCACCGCCGCAGCAGCCGGGGCAGCCGGGGCAGCCGGGACACCCGCAGCAGCCCGGGTACCCGCAGCAGCCGCAGCAGCCCGGGCAGCCGCAGCCGCCGCAGGGTTTCCAGCAGGGACCGCCGCCGCCTCCGCCCGCCTTCTTCCAGGCCCCGGCGCCGGCCGCGCCGCCGGCACCGCCCCAGCGGCAGGATCCGCCCGCGGGCGACGACTGGGTGCTGCCGCCGCCGTCGCAGCCGCAGGCGCCCCCGCAGGCTCAGCAGCCCCAGATGCCTCAGCAGCAGATGCCGCAGCAGCAGTACCAGCCGCCGCGGCCCGCCGCGGGCTGGTCGGCGTACATCGGGCCGGACCGCGACTACTTCATGGCGATGATGCATCGCAGCGGTCCGGAGGCCACGGGGCTGAACCTGCCCGCGTACTCCCCCGAGCAGCATCTGCCGCTCCAGGGCAACCAGATCAGCATCGGCCGCCGCCGGCACTCCACCGGCGAATCCCCGGACATCGACCTGTCGGTGCCGCCGGAGGACCCGGGCGTCTCGCACCAGCACGCCGTGCTGGTGCAGCAGCCGGACGGCTCGTGGGCGGTGGTGGACCAGAACTCCACCAACGGCACGACGATCAACGGCGCGGAAGAACCGATCCAGCCGTACGTCCCGATCCAGCTCCAGGACGGCGACCGGGTCCACGTCGGCGCCTGGACGACGATCACGATCCGCCGCGGTTAGCCGGCCCTCGGATACCGGATCCCGGCCATTGGATCCGGGACATTGGATCCCGGATCTCGGATCCAATGTCCGGGGCGGGTCCGGATCCAATATCCAGGATCATGGATATTGGATCCAGGATCATGGATCCAATATCCGATATCCCGTAACCGGCTCAGTCGCTCGGCAGGGGCCAGGCGTACGGGCCCGTCGGGTCGTCCAGCCAGGCCCACTGCCGGCCCTCGCTCACCGTCACCCCGAAGCGCTCCCGTTCCGGCCGCCGTTCGCGCTGCCAGAGCGCGAGCGCTTCGCGCGCGTCGAGGGTTCCCTCCGCCAGCGTGCGCAGGAACTGGAAGCGGTCGTCCTCGAAGATGTGCCGGGGCAGCCCCATGGGCCGGCCGCGCGGGAAGCGGGCGTTGCCGCCGCGCAGGGCGACGAAGTACGCCGCCGTGGCGAGGAAGCGCCCCTCCGCGTGGCCGGCGTCGTCGACCCGGAGCAGGAGCAGCCCGGTGGAGAGCGGGGTGAGGACGAGGGCGTCGGGGCGGCACTGTGCGAGCCAGGCGTACGGCACCGACGGCAGGGTGCAGGTCGCGACGATCCGGTCGAAGGGCGCGCGCCCGGGGCAGCCGCGGGCGCCGTCGCCGGTGATCACGGTGGGCCGGTGTCCGGCGGCGGCGAGGTGGACGCGGGCGGAGTCGGTGATCTCCGCGTCGATGTCGACGGTGGTGACGTGCTCCGCGCCGAGCCGGTGGCTGAGCAGGGCGGCGTTGTAGCCGGTGCCGGCGCCGATCTCCAGGACGTCGTGCCCGTCCCGTACGTCCAGCGCCTCCAGCATCTGGGCCATCAGGGAGGGCTGGCTGGAGGAGGTGACCAGCTCTCCGTCCCGTACCCGGGTGGCCAGCGGCACGTCCCGGTACGCCCCGCGCAGCCAGCGGGCGCGGCGGGCGGGGTCGGGGTCGCCGGACCAGAGGCGTTCGTAGCCGGCGGCCCCGGAGACGTAGTAGGAGGGGACGAACAGATGGCGGGGGACGGCGGAGAAGGCCGCGTGCCAGGCGGGGTCGCGCAGTGCGCCGTACGCCTCGATCTCCCGCACGAGGGCCCGTCGCGCCCGCGCGCCGTCCTCGGCGAAGCCGTCCGGCTGAGCGCCCATGCCTCCACTGTCCCGCCCGGGAGGGACGGAGGCGAGTGGCCGGACGGGTGGTCGGACGAGTGGTCCTAGACCTCCGGTCCTCGGCCGGAGCATCTGAGACGATGGAACGGTGAACGAGATTCCGCGCGGCACGCTTCAGGAGCAGACCTTCTACGAGCAGGTGGGTGGCGAGGAGACCTTCCGGCGTCTCGTCCGCCGCTTCTACCAGGGAGTCGCGGAGGACCCCCTGCTGCGCCCGATGTACCCCGAGGAGGACCTCGGCCCGGCGGAGGAGCGGCTCGTGCTCTTCCTGATCCAGTACTGGGGCGGCCCGCGCACGTACAGCGACAATCGCGGTCACCCCCGGCTGCGGATGCGCCACGCGCCGTTCCAGGTCGACCGCGCGGCGCACGACGCCTGGCTGAAGCACATGCGCGCGGCGGTGGACGAGCTCGGTCTCGCGCCCGAGCACGAGAGCCAGCTGTGGAAGTACCTGACGTACGCGGCGGCCTCCATGGTGAACACCGCGGAGTGACGCCTTCCGGACCGCGTTGCGGACCGCGTTCCGGACCGCCTTCCGGACCGCGTTCCGGACGGCCACATTCCGGACTGATGCATTCCGGAGCCTGAATCCCGGATAACGGTCACGATCCAGTCAAGGTGCCCCTGCAAGCGGTTTCCAGAGGCATGTGCCCTCTGAAAGCATCGGACGAACGTTCGGCGGGGGTTCAGGGGGATGTGTGACCGGGTTCGTCTTTCTGCGTGTGCGGGCGCACCGGTTGCTGCTCGCGGCCGCCCTCCTCGCCGTTCTGCTCACCACGTCCGTGCTCGCCGCCCTCGCCGCCTTCTCGGGCTCCATCGGCAACGCCGCCCTGCAGGGCACCCTCCGGGGCCGGGCCGCGCCCGCCGCCGCGCTCGTGGTCGCCGGGCAGGTGCCGCTGGACCGGCGGGAGAGCGCCGACGCCGCCGTACGCGAGGCGGCGGGCCGGACCTTCGACGGGCTGCCGGTGAGCGTACGGAAGCTGGAGCGCTCGGGGCCGTACGCGCTCCCCCGCACGCTGCAGAGCGCGGCCGCGCGCCAGGGCGAGCCGGACCTCACGCACATCGCCGCCCTCGACCGTTCCCGCCTGACACTCGTCAAGGGCACCTGGCCCGGCAAGGGGACGGACCCCACGACGGACCCCACGGCGGACCCCGCGATCGACGTCGCCGTGCCCGAAGAGGCGGCGAAGCGGCTGCGGATCGGCGCCGGAACCGTCCTCGACCTCGCCGACCGGCTCGGCGGGAAGCCACTGAAGGCCCGGGTCACCGGGGTCTACCGACCCGTCGATCTGACCGACCTGTACTGGCAGTTGGACCCGGCGGGCGGGCGCGGCGTGAAGACCGTCGTGTTCACGACGTACGGTCCGCTGCTCGCCGACCCGGCCGTCCTCGCCGCCGGTCGGGTCACCTCGGGCGAGTCGTGGTGGCTGGCCTCCGCCGACTTCACCGGGGTCACCACCGGCCGGATCGAGGCGCTGAGCGCCGCCGCCTCGACCGCCCCGAAGACGCTCACCACCGACACGGCCGCCTTCGGCGGGACCGTCACCGCGCGCACCTCGCTGCCGACGGTCCTGGCGCAGACCGAGCGGGCCCTGCTGGTCTCCCGGTCCACCCTGATGATCGTCGCGGTGCAGCTGGTGCTGCTCGCCGCGTACGCCCTGCTGCTGGTCGCCCGGCTGCTCAGCTCCGAGCGGTCCGGGGAGACCGCGCTGCTGCGGGCCCGCGGCGGTTCGCGGGGCCGGATCGCCGGGCTCGCCGCCGTGGAGGCGCTGCTGCTCGCGCTGCCCGCCGCCGTGATCGCCCCGCTGGTCGCCGGGCCGCTGACCCGGCTGCTCGCGGACCGGTCCGCGCTCGGCGCGCTCGGTGTCCGGCTGGACGACGTCCCGCTCGGCCAGGTGTGGCTGGTCGCGGCGCTCGTCGCGGTGTGCTGTGCGGCCGCGGTCGTGGCGCCCGCGCTGAGCACCGGCGACGGCGGTGTGGTCTCGCTGCGCAGGAAGCGCGCGGCTGCGCTGCCCGCGCCGGTACGGGCCGGGGCGGACGTCGGTCTGCTCGTCGTCGCGGCCGTCGCGTACTGGCAGCTCGACCGGCAGACCGGCGGCTCCGGAGGTTCCGGGGACGCCGGCTCGGGGGCCCTCACCGGTGACCGCGCGGGCGCGCTCGGCATCGATCCGCTGCTCGTCGCCGCCCCCGCGCTCGCGCTGCTCGCCGGCACCGTCCTGACCCTGCGTCTGCTGCCGCCGACGGCCCGGCTGGCCGAGCGGCGCGCCGCGAGCGGGCGGGGGCTGCCGGCCGCGCTCGCGGGCTGGCAGTTCAGCCGCCGCCCGCTGCGCGGCGCGGGCCCGGTGCTGCTGCTCGTGCTCGCGGTCGCGATGGGCATGCTCGCCATCGGGCAGAGCGCGTCCTGGGACCGTTCGCAGGAGGACCGGGCCGACTTCCGTACGGGAACGGCGGTACGGGTCCTGGTGAACGGCGCCGCCGACCCGGCCCAGGCCGGGGAGTTCACGGCCCTGCCCGGGGTCGAATCGGTCGCCCCCGCGCACCGCTCGACGACGAGCTTCGCGGGCAACCGGACCGGGACCGTCCTCGCCCTCGACACCCGGCACGCCGCCGAAGGCGTCCTGCTCCGCCCGGACCTCGCGGACGTCCCGGCCCGCGAACTGCTCACCTCGCTGGCCCCGAAGGCGGGCCCGCGCCCCGGGATCGCGCTGCCGGACGGCAGCCGCGGGCTGGCGCTCGACCTGCGCCGCACGGCGCGCCCCGGCACCGAACCGGTGCAGGTGACGGTGGTCGTGGAGGACCAGTACGGCGTTCCGTACCGTCAGCTCCTCGGCCCGCTGCCCGCCGACGGGCAGCGGCACCGCCTCACGCTCGATCTGAGCACCTCGGGCAGTACGGCGAAGAGCGGACCCCTGGGCCCGCTGACGCTGACCGCGGTGGATCTCGACGGATCGGTGGTCGACGGACTGGGCGGGGAGCAGACCTTCGCGGTCGAGCGGCTCGTCTCCCGCCACGAGGGCGGCGCCGAGCGGCCGGTCGACGCCGTGCGCTCCCTGACCTCCTGGACCGCCGCCTATCAGGTGAGCGTGGCCGGCGAACGCAAGGAGCCGGTCCCGCTGTCCGGCCGGTCCGCCGGATCGACGCCGTACAGGGTCGGGTTCGTGGCCGGGACGCCGGATCCGGGTTTCGGCGGGTCGGAGGACTACGGTCTGCGGCTCGCCGCCCCCCGCCCCACCCCGCCCGCGACGCTGAGCGGGGTGGCGACCGACGCGTTCCTCTCGGCCGCCGGGGCGAAGAAGGGCGACCGGGTCGAGGTGTCCCTCGGCGGCCTGCGGCTGAACGTGACGATCGTGGACACGGTCCGGGATCTGCCGACCACGGGCCCGGGAGCCACGCCCGTGTCCGCCGGCGCCCCGGCCGCCACGCCCGACGACGGGGGCGCGCTGCTGGTCGATCTGCACGCGGCGAACCGTTTCCTCGCCACCGATCCCACCGCGACCCTGCCGCCCAACGAGTGGTGGCTGACCACCGCGCCCGACCGCACCGCCCAGGTCGCCGACGCGCTCCGCGCCCGGCCGGACGCGGACCCCGCGCAGGTGCTCGTACGGGACGAGACGGCGGCCGAACTGCTCGGCGACCCGCTCGGCGCGGGCCCCAACGCGGCGCTGATGGCGGTCGCGGCGGCAGCGGCGGCGCTCGCGGCGGTCGGCTTCGCGGTGAGCGCGGCCGGTTCGACGCGTGAACGGTCGGCGGAGTTCGGGGTGTTGCGGGCGCTCGGCGCCCCGCGCCGCCAGCTGGCCCGGCTGATCGCCGCCGAGCAGGGGCTGCTTGTCGGCATCGGCCTGCTGGTGGGCGTGGCGCTGGGCACCGTACTGACGCGGGCCGTCGTCCCGCTGATCGTGCTGACCGGGCAGGCGGCCCAGCCCGTCCCGCGCGTCCTGGTCCAACTCCCGCCCGGTCACGTGGCCCTGCTGCTCGCCGGGGTCGCCGCGCTGCCGCTGCTGATCGTCGCCACGATCGCGCTGCGCCGCACCGACCCGGTCGTGACCCTGCGCCACCAGGGGGACCAGTGAAGCGCCGTACAGCACGTCAGACATCTGCCAGGAAGGCGACCGACATGCCCCGCAAGGACGGCCGACCCGCCGACCCGGCCGCCGACCCGGCCGGCTCCCGCGGACGTCCCGCCCGCGGACGTCCGGCCCGCGGACGTCCCGCCCGCGCCGTCGCGCCCTGGGTGCGGACCCGGCTGCGGACCGCGCCGGGGACGGCGGCGGCCTTCGCGCTGCTCGTCCTGGTCACCGCGTTCCTCGCGGCCGCCCTCCCCCGTACCGTCGACGCGTACGAGACCGAGGGCCTGCGCCACGACATCGTGAGCGCCAAGCCCAGCACCACGGTCCTCGACATCACCACCGCCCAGCCGCCCGCCGACCTCCCCCGGCAGGCCCGGGCGGAGGAGGTGTCGCCGGCCCGCCTCGCGGAGAAGAGCACCGAGCTCCGGGAGCTGCTGCCCGCGCCGCTCCGCGTCGACCCGGCGCAGTCCGCGCACGGCGTACGGACCACCAAGCGGGTCACCGGACTCGAATCCTGGCTCCCGAAACCGTCCGGCCTGCCCCCGGAGTTCACCCTCACCACGCTCCCGGAGCTCGACCGCCACGCGACCGTACGGGAGGGCAGGCTGCCCACCCGCGCCGAACCCGGCCGGACGAGCGAGGTCGCCGTCACCCGGGAGACGGCGAAGTCGCTGCGCCTGAAGGTCGGTTCGGTCGTCCACGTACCGGAGCTGTTCGCCAAGGAGCCGCTCGCCCTGACCGTGGTCGGGATCGTCGAGCCGCGCGGCCCGCAGGGCTCCTACTGGTCCGTCGACCCGCTCCTGCGCACCCCGGTGTACGCGTCGAAGACCACCGCCGGCGGCACGTACTTCTACTGGCAGGCCGGCCTGCTGCTGCCGCCGGCCGGTACCACCACGATCCTGGCGAGCAACGGCGAGCCCGAGGTGTACTGGCGGTTCGCCCCCGACGCCGGCGCGCTCACCGCGCAGGACGAGCCGCGGCTGACCACCGCCCTCGCCTCACTGTCCGGCGGCCCCGACCTGGTACGGATCCGGGAGACGGTCGGCGGGACCGGCGCGGTCTCCACCGGACTCGACGAGATCGTGGCGGCGTACGGCGGGATGCGGTCGGCGATCGCGCCGGTCGTCGCCGTCGCCGCCTTCGGCATCGGCGCGGTCGCGGCGGTCGTGATCACCATGACGGGCGGGCTCTTCGCCGCCCGGCGCGCCGCCGAGCTGGCGCTGCTGCGCTCGCGCGGCGGTTCGCTGGCCGGGATCGGCGTCCGGCTGCTCGGCGAGACGGCGGTGCTCGCGCTGCCCGCCGCCGCGCTCGGCCTGCTGCTCGCCACCCTCGCCTTCCCCGAGGCCCGGTTCCTGCCCGCGCTCGCCGCCGCCGGCGCGGTCGCGCTGCTCGCCACGGTGGCGCTGCCGCTGCGGGCGCTGTTCCTGCACCGCAAGCCGCTCGCCCACGGCGGGCGCGAGGACCTGGTCGCCGCCCGCCCGTCCCGGGGCCGTACGGTCGCCGAACTCACCGTCCTCGCCCTGGCCGTCGGCGCGGTCGCCGCGCTGCGCCGCCGCGGTACCGGGGATTCCGGGGACTACCTGGTGAGTTCGGCTCCGGTGCTCGTCGCGCTGATCGCCGCGCTCGTCCTCGTACGGCTGTATCCGCTGCCGCTGCGGTGGGCGGCCCGGCCGGCGCGCCGGCTGCGTGGTGCGGTCGGCTATCTGTCGCTCGCCCGGGCCGGGCGGTCCTCGGCGACGGGCACGCTGCCGCTGCTGGCGCTCCTGGTGGCGCTGACGACGGCCGCTTTCGGCGGTTCGGTGCTCGCCGGGGTCGCCGACGCGCGGGACCGGGCGGCGCTCCTGGAGACGGGCGCGGACGCGCGGGTGACCGGGAACGCCGATTCCGTCCCGCTCACGGACGGGCTCACGACGGCGGTGCGCCGCACGGCCGGGGTGACGGACGTGGCCACCGTCCAGGTCGAGTACGGCGTGGCACTGCCGGACGGGACGGGACAGCGGCCGGAGCTGCGGACCACGGCGCTGGTGGGCGTGGACCCGGAGTCGTACACCCGGCTCGCCGGACGGACCGGCTTCGGCCCCTTCCCGGCGGACCTGTTGAAGCCCACGGGGGCGGACGGGAAGGCCGGCGGCAAGCGGATCCTGCCGGCGATCGCCTCGCCCGCGATCGCCGAGCGGCTTGGCACGGAGCCGCGGGACCTGGAAGCGGCGGCCGGTGAGTTCGCCGTACGGATCGTGGCGGTACGGAACTCCACGCCGGCCCTGCCCGAGCAGGACTTCCTGCTGGTCGACGGCGCCGACCTGCCCCGCGGCGAGGACACCGTCCTGCTGGCCTCGGGCCCCGCGATGGACGGGACGGCGCTGCGGAAGGTGGTCGCGGCGAAGTCCCCGGACTTCTCGGTGGTGCTGCGGACCGAGCGGCGGGCCACGTACGTGGACTCGCCGATGCAGGCGGGCGCCGAGCGGATCTATCTGGCGGCGATCGGGGCGGGCGCGGGCTACGCCGTCCTCGCCCTGCTGCTTTCGCTCATGCAGTCCGCGCCGGAACGGGCCACGCTCCTCGCCCGGTTGCGGACGATGGGACTCACCCGGAGGGAGGGCAGGCGGCTCCTCGGCCTGGAGGCGCTGCCGCAGGCGCTGCTCGCGGCGGTCGGCGGCACGCTCGTCGGCTGGGCGACGATCCTGCTGCTCGCGCCGGGCGTGGACCTGGTCCGGCTCTCGCTGGCGGCGCCGCCCGGTACCGCCACGCTCGACAGCGCACCGCTGCGGGCGGACCTGTGGTCGCTGGCCCTGCCGGCGGCGGGCGTCGTGGTCCTCGCGGCGCTGGCGGCGGCCCTTCAGGCGTGGTGGTCCGCGCGTACCGGATCGATCAAGGAACTCAGGGCAGGAGACGCACGATGACGACGACCGACACCACTCTGGCGGAGCTGGAGCAGCGGGCGACGGCGCGCCGCGACCGGCCCTCGTACGGGCACGACGCCCTGATCGCCTGCGATCGGCTGGTACGGATCTTCACCACGGACGGCGTGGAGGTGCAGGCGCTCCAGGGCCTCGATCTGCTGGTGCGGGAGGGCGAGTTGATGGCCCTGGTCGGGGCGTCGGGCAGCGGGAAGTCGACGCTCATGAACATCCTGGCCGGCCTCGACGTGCCCACGGCGGGCGCGGCGAAGGTCGCGGGCCGCGACCTGCTGGCGATGGACGCGAAGGCGCGCCTCGGGTACCGGCGGGACGTGGTGGGCTTCGTCTGGCAGCAGACCGCGCGCAACCTGCTCCCGTATCTGACGGCAGCCCAGAACGTCGCTCTCCCCATGCAGTTGCGGGGCCGGTCGAAGCGGAAGGCGGAGCGGGCGGAGGAGCTGCTCGCGATGCTGGAGGTGGCGGACTGCCGGGACCGCAGGCCGCACCAGATGTCCGGCGGCCAGCAGCAGCGGGTAGCGATCGCCGTCGCGCTGGCCAACTCCCCCTCGGTGCTGCTCGCCGACGAGCCGACGGGTGAGCTGGACTCGGCGACGGGCGAGCAGGTCTTCGCGGCCTTCCGGCGCGCCAACGAGGAGTTGGGCACGACGATCGTGATCGTCACCCACGACCAGACGGTCGCCTCCGAGGTGCGCCGCACGGTCGCCATCCGCGACGGCCGCACCTCCTCCGAGGTGCTGCGCCGCACGGAGGTCGACGCGGAGGGCCAGGAGTCCCTGGTGTCCCGCGAGTACGCGATGCTCGACCGCGCGGGCCGGCTGCAACTCCCGGCGGAGTACACGGAGTCCCTGGGGATGGAAGACCGCGTCCTCCTGGAGCTGGAGCAGGACCACATCGGCGTGTGGCCGGACGACGCGGAGGGCTGAGCGGGGGGGCTGGGGCTCGGCCTGACGGCAGGGGCCGAACGGCAGGGGCTTGGCCTGACGGCAGGGGCTTGGCCTGACGGCAGGGGCCGAACGGCACAGGGGCCGAACGGCAGGGGCTCGGCCGACGGTCAGGCCGGGGCGAAGGGCAGGGATGACGGTACGGTCCGTACCGCTATCGAACCGAACGGCGTACGGAGCCGGAGCCACGGGCCCGAGGCGAACAGCGCCACCGGCACGCCCTCCCCCGGCAGGAAGCCCAGGGACTGCGCCGCGTGCACCGCCCGCAGCGGGAGGCCGGTCTCCGCGACCGTCCGCGACCAGATCTCGCGCCCGATCCGGTCCCGCTCGGCCCGCGTGCGCCGCGCCTCGGGCAACTCCTCGTCCCGCGCACGGAATTCGGCGACCGCCGCGGCGACCGCCCCGCGCAGACCGACCGCGACCGGCAGTCCGGCGACCGGCTGCCAGCCGCCCCGGGGCGGCAGGACACCGGCCCACGGCGGTCCGGTGACGGCGTCGGGGACGACGGCCTTGCCGGCCGACTCCTCGATGCCTTCGAGGAGTTCACCGGCGGACACCGTCACATCCAGATCCACCGCGTCGACCAGCCGCGCCGTACGGATCGCCAGCACCTCGAAGGACGGCGGCCGCCCGAAGACGGCGAGCGCGCCGCCCCCGGCCTGGAGGCGGACGGCGGCGGCGCGGTCGTAGTGGATCAGCCGGGCCAGGAAGGCGGCGAGGTCCGCCGCCTCCCGGGCGTCGGCGAAGTGCAGCGGCGCGATCATGCGGCGGCTGTCATCCCGTCGTCCATGTACTCCTCCAGGTACGACCGCTCCTCGGCGGAGATCCGGCGCGGACGCTGGGCCTCCAGATCGAAGGGGACGACGACCGTGGCGGCCCGTACGTACGTGACCTCCGGGTCCTTGATCTCGTACGCGATCGTCAGCGACGCCGCGCCTATCTTCGTGACCCACGACTCGATGGTGACCGGCGCGTGCCGGTGCACCAACGGCCTCACGTAGTCGATCTCGTGCCGGGCCACGACGGACCCGCCGGAGAACGACGGCGAACCGTCGCCCGGCGCGAGCCGGAACATGAAGTCGATCCGCGCCTCTTCCAGGTACCGCAGGAAGACGACGTTGTTGACGTGCCCGAAGGCGTCCATGTCCGACCAGCGCAGGGGACAGCTGTAAATATGTCGCACGCTCAGCCTCGGGTCAGCTTCTTGTACGTGGCGCGGTGCGGACGGGCCGCGTCCGCACCCAGGCGCTCGATCTTGTTCTTCTCGTACGACTCGAAGTTGCCCTCGAACCAGTACCACTTCGACTCACCCTCGTACGCGAGGATGTGCGTGGCCACTCGGTCCAGGAACCAGCGGTCGTGGGAGACGACCACGGCCGCACCGGGGAACTCCAGGAGCGCGTTCTCGAGCGAGGACAGGGTCTCGACGTCGAGGTCGTTGGTGGGCTCGTCGAGGAGCAGCAGGTTGCCGCCCTGCTTGAGGGTGAGCGCGAGGTTCAGGCGGTTGCGCTCACCACCGGAGAGCACGCCGGCCGGCTTCTGCTGGTCCGGGCCCTTGAAGCCGAACGCGGAGACGTAGGCGCGGGACGGCATCTCGACCTGGCCGACGTTGATGTAGTCCAGCTCGTCGGAGACGACGGCCCACAGCGTCTTCTTGGGGTCGATGTTGGCGCGGCTCTGGTCGACGTACGAGATCTTGACGGTCTCGCCGACCTTGATCTCGCCGGAGTCCGGGGTCTCGAGACCCTGGATCATCTTGAAGAGCGTGGTCTTGCCGGCGCCGTTCGGGCCGATGATGCCGACGATGCCGTTACGCGGCAGGGTGAAGCTGAGGTCGTCGATCAGGACCTTCTCGCCGAAGGCCTTGGAGAGGTTGTTGACCTCGACGACGATGGAGCCCAGGCGCGGGCCCGGCGGGATCTGGATCTCCTCGAAGTCCAGCTTCCGCATCTTGTCGGCCTCGGCCGCCATCTCCTCGTAGCGGGCGAGACGGGCCTTGGACTTGGCCTGACGCCCCTTGGCGTTGGACCGCACCCACTCGAGCTCTTCCTTCAGACGCTTCGCGCGCTTGGCGTCCTTCTGGCCCTCGACCTTGAGACGGGTCGCCTTGTTCTCCAGGTAGGTGGAGTAGTTGCCCTCGTAGGGGTGGGCGCGACCGCGGTCGAGCTCCAGGATCCACTCGGCGACGTTGTCGAGGAAGTACCGGTCGTGGGTGACGGCGACGACGGTGCCGGGGTACTTGGCGAGGTGCTGCTCCAGCCACTGCACGGACTCGGCGTCCAGGTGGTTGGTGGGCTCGTCGAGGAGCAGCAGGTCGGGGGCCTCGAGCAGCAGCTTGCAGAGCGCGACGCGGCGCTTCTCGCCACCGGAGAGGTTGGTGACGGCCCAGTCGCCGGGCGGGCAGCCCAGGGCGTCCATGGCCTGCTCCAGCTGCGCGTCGAGGTCCCACGCGTTGGCATGGTCCAGGTCCTCCTGGAGCTTGCCCATCTCCTCCAGGAGCGCGTCCGAGTAGTCGGTCGCCATGAGCTCGGCGACCTCGTTGAAGCGGTGCAGCTTCCCCATGATCTCGGCGGCGCCGTCCTGCACGTTCTGCAGAACCGTCTTGGACTCGTCGAGCGGGGGCTCCTGGAGGAGCATGCCGACGGTGAACCCCGGCGACAGGAAGGCGTCACCGTTGGACGGCTGCTCAAGGCCGGCCATGATCTTGAGGACGGTGGACTTACCGGCACCGTTCGGGCCGACCACACCGATCTTCGCACCGGGCAGGAAGCTCAGCGTCACGTCATCGAGGATGACCTTGTCGCCGTGCGCCTTGCGCGTCTTGCGCATCGTGTAGATGTACTCAGCCAAGAGAAACCGTCCGGCAAGGAGTGAGTGGGCAGATACACCCCATCTTGCCTGACGTCCACCCCGCGATGGAAACCCGTACCTCGGGGCTGCCCTGAGCTGGGGCTTCCCTCGGGGGTCGGGGTGACCGGGCGGTCACGTCCCGTGGTCGGGGAGTGCGGGCGGGAGGCCGAACCACGGGAGCAGGGTCGCCTCGAAGCGGGTGAAGGCGTGGATCCGGTCGCCGGTGAGGGTGAGGACGAAGAGGCCGGCCGCGGGGTGGGGGGACGTGGGCGTACGGAGATACGCGGCCAGGGCCGGCTGGCCGTTGGCTCGGGTGGGGACGAGGCGGACCCGGCGGCCCGAGTCGAAGACGGCGGCGAAGAGGCGGGCGGCGGCGTCGCGGCCCTCGTACGTGAGGGGGATCGGCGGCATGGAGACGAGGACGTCGTCGGTGAGGAGGGCGAGGAGGGCGTCCAGGTCACCGGATTCGTAGGCGCGGACGAAGGCCGTCACGAGCGCCTGTTCGGCGGGGCTGCCGGGGGCGGGTGGCGGTTCGCGGTCGCCGCGGCGCTTGAGGGTGGCGCGGGCGCGCTTCAGGGCGCTGTCGACCGCGTCGACGGTCGCGTCGAGCATCTCGGCGACCTCGGCCGCGTGGAAGCCGAGGACGTCGCGGAGGACGAGTACGGCGAGCTGGCGGGGCGGCAGGGTCTGGAGGGCGGTGACGAAGGCCAGGGAGAGGGACTCCGTCTGCTCGTAGCGGGCCTCGGGGCCGAGCGGGGCGTCGATCGCGCGGTCGGTCGCCCCGTCGGTCGCGCCGGCTGTCGCCCCGGCGGTAGTCCCGACGGTCGCCCCGGCGGTCGTCCCGGCCAGGAGGGCGTCGGGCAGGGGCTCCAGCCACGGGACCTCGCCGCGCCGGGTCGGCTCGGGCGCTTCCACGCCGGGCATGTCCCACTCGCGGGCCCGGCGCCGGCTCGCCGAGCGGCGCGCGTTGAGGCAGCGGTTGGTGGCGATCCGGTAGAGCCAGGTACGGATCGAGGCGCGGCCCTCGAACCCGCCCAGGCCCTGCCAGGCGGCGAGGAGCGTGTCCTGGAGCGCGTCCTCGGCGTCCTGCAGGGAGCCGAGCATCCGGTAGCAGTGCACGTGCAGCTCGCGGCGGTGCGGCTCGGTCAGCTCGCGGAACGCCTCGCCGTCGCCGGCCCGCGCCCTGGCGATCAGATCGGCTGGATCAGCTGGATCGGCTGTCATCGGCTCCACCACCTCCATCCTGTACGGACACCGGCCGACGGGCGAACCGGGCGGCCGGCGGGCGCCCGGTTTCCGCCGAACGCGGTGTCTGCCTCTTCGAGGGCTGGACGGAGATCGGAGAGGAGCGGTCATGATGCTCGACGACAACGTCGCGGTGATCCATGGAGCCGGTGGCGCGATCGGCGGCGCCGTCGCGCGGGCCTTCGCTGCCGAGGGCGCCCGGGTCTTTCTGGCCGGGCGGCGGCTGGGACCGGTCGCCGCGGTCGCGGACGACATCGTCTCGGCCGGCGGATCGGCGGAGGCGGCGGAGGTGGACGCCCTCGACGAGGAGGCGGTGGACCGGTATCTGCGCTCGGTGACCGAGCGGGCGGGACGCGTCGACATCTCCTTCGACGCCGTCGGCATCCCGAACGCGGAGATCCTGGGTGTCCCGCTGCTTGAGCTGGACGCGGACCGGTTCGCCCGGCCGATCGCGGCGTACACACGGGCGTACTTCCTGACGGCTCGGCTGGCCGCCCGGCGGATGGTCGCGCGCGGATCCGGGGTGATCATGACCGTCACCGCGCTGCACTCCCGTACGGGCATCCCCCTGGTGGGCGGCTACGGCCCCGCGATGGCGGCGAAGGAGGCGCTCACCCGGGACCTGTCCGCCGAACTCGCCCCGCTCGGGATCCGCGTGGTCGGCCTGCGCCCCCAGGCCATGCCGGAGACGCGCACGATCCGGGAGGCCTTCGAACCGCGCGCCGAGGCGTCGGGGCTGACCTGGGAGCAGTGGCAGGAGTTCCTCGCGTCCCGGACCCACCCCCGCCGGCTCATGAACCTGGACGAGCTGGCGGGCGCGGCGGTCTTCCTGGCCTCCGACCGCGCGAGCGCCCTGACCGGGACCACCGTCAACCTGACCATGGGAAGCCTGGACGACTAGGGCCTGTCCGGCGGATCAGGGTCGGCCCCGGCCATGATCCGCCGGACAGGCCCTAGCCACCGCGGGGAGGGCAGGACGCGCGACGGCCCCGGTGCGCGTCGTGCGCACCGGGGCCGGTCGGCTGCCGTCAGGCAGGGGTACTGCTCCCTGCCGTGAGGCAGGGGTACTTCTTACTGGCCGGCCGTCTTCTTCTTACGGAGGAAGAAGACCGCGCCGCCGCCCAGGACGACGAGGACCGCGGCGATGCCGGCGATCATCGGCGTGGCGCTGGAGCCGCCGGTCTCGGCGAGGTCGCCGCCACCGGTGGTGGAGCCGGTGGAGGAACCGCCGGCCGTGCCCGGGGTGGGCGAGGTGGAGACGGACGGCTCGGTCGACGGGGTCTCCGACGGGAGCGGGCCCGGGGTGGCCGTCTTGCAGTCGAGGACGCCCTTGAAGTTCTTCTCGAAGTTCGGGCCGGTGATCGTGAAGTCGTAGGCCTCGTCCTCGGCCAGCGGGACCGTCACGGTCTTGGACTGACCACCGGGGATGGTGACCTTCTGGCCCTTGACCTCGAAGGTGAAGTCCTCGTCACCCTCGTTGGACGCCGTGACGTCCAGGCCGCCCTTGGCGCAGTTCTTCTCGACCGTCACGGCCGGGATCGCGCCCTTCTTCGCCCACGTGGCGGTCGCCTTGGCGTTGACGCTGGAGGTGCTGGTGCCGGCCAGGATCAGCGTCTGGCTCTTGACCTTGGTGGAAACGAAGGCGCGGCCGATCGGGACCGTGGTGTCGGCCTGGACCTGCAGCTCGGCGGCACCGTCGGGCGTGCCTGCGGGAACGTCGAAGAACACCTGGCCGCCCTTGGCGACGTTGGTGACGACCTTGCCGTCCTTGTCGACCAGCTTGACGCCCTCGGGCGCACCCGGAGTGAGGGATACCGCGGCCGAGCCGGTGTTGGTGTCGACCGTGATCGGCCCGAGGCGCTCGCCCGACTTACCGGCGACGGAGGCCGGGGAGAGGCTGAGGGAGGCCTTGGGCTCCTCCAGGTTCACCGCCTCCTTCTCCAGGAACGCGGTGAGCTTCTGCGCGTCCTTGTTGACCGGCTCCGCCTCGACGTTGTCCGAGAAGTACCAGATCGCGGCCTGCGTGGCAGCGGCGGCGGTCTCCTTGGTCAGGTTCTTCGCGCCGACCTTGGCGGCGAGCTCGTCGAGCTTGTCCACCTGCGGGTAGGAGTTCTGCAGGATCCAGCGGATCTTGCCCGCGTTCTCGTTGTTGTGCAGGGAGGACTGGTCCCAGCCGACCTCCTTGTACTCCTGGCCCGTCTTCGCGCCGGTGTAGAGGTCGATGCAGTAGGTCTGGAGCACGCCGCCCGGCGTCACCTGCATCTCGAACAGGCCGGCCGAGACCTTGCCCTGGCCCTTGATCTTGACCGTGTCGAAGACAGTGAGCTTGCCCAGCGTGGCGGTCGCGCCGCCGGTGCCGTCAGCCCCGCCCTCGGCCAGCGCCGGTCCCGCTACGGCTATCGCACCCGCAGCGACGAGGCCCGAGACCACGGTCGCGGCGGCAAGGCGGGCTACGCCGCGCCTCCGAACAGAAAACATGAATTTCCCCTCCGGGCGAGCTGCTCCGTGCCATCGGTCAGGACACGTGGGGGGAGCGCACGCCAGCAGATTCACAGACCCGGTTGACTCACTGTCGACTCAAGTACTGACTCAAGTCCCGTATGAGTACCTGCGAATCCTAGGGACGGGGAAGGGCCCGGTGCCCGTCCATACGACCTGATAACCATTCCGAATCGCAATCGTTATCACCGGGCCCGGCGCGCCGGGAAGTCGCAGGTCACGGAGTCGACAAATCTCCCACAACTCCTGCTCAGAGCACGGGTTCCAGGACCCGGGGGGCCGAGGGGGCCTCCGGACCCACCTCCGGGCCCTCCCAGGGGTCGCGCTCCACCCCGCCCCCGCCTCTGTTCCCCTGACGTTCCGTCGGGCGTGGATCGCCCTTCACCACCCGGCGGAACGCCGCCGTACCGCGCGTCAGATCGTGCCCCACCGCCACCGCGTCGATGTCCACGAACGTCCTGCGCCGCACCTCCGCCGGCCTGCCCTCGTCGGGCACGCCCTCCTCGCGCACCCGCAGCCGGCCGTGCACCACCAGCGGCTCCCCCACCGAGACCGACGCGGCCAGGTTGGCGCCGAGCGACCGCCACGCGAACACCGTGTAGAAGCTGGTGCGTCCGTCCGCCCAGGTGCCCCGCTCCCGGTCCCAGCGGCGCGCGGTCACCGCGAACCGGAACCGGGCCACCCCGCCCGTCGCCGTGTCCCGGTACTCCACGCTCGTCGCCACGTTCCCGACGAGCGTCACCATCGTGTCGTTCATGTCGTTCCTCCCCCGTTTCAAGGCCTTTCGGAGCACTTCGGCCGGTTCCATGCGCCAGTTCCATGCGCCGGTTCCATTCCCATGGTGGACCGCTCCGCCGAAGCGCGCCGAGGCCTGTGGAGGGAGGCCGGGTTGGGGACAACCCCCTCACCCCAGAGGGTGAAAGCTCACCTCAACCGCGCCCCCGGCCTCGTACCGCCCCATCGCATGCCGACGCCACCGCCGCCCAACCGCGCGACCCGCGCGCCCGAGCGCGTCCCCGACACCGTCACGTACTGGTCGCGTACCTCCCGGTAGCGCATCAACTCGGCCGAGATCGGGTCCAGGACGCGCGCCCGTCCGCACGCGGCCGCCGCCTCCCGCAGCTTGCGTTCGGCCTCCTGGCCGTACCGCCGGGCGGGCCCCTTCACCGCCGCCGCGCACGCCCACTCCACCAGCGGACCGCCGACGACGCCGCCGAGCATGATGAGGACGGGCGGCAGCAGCCCCGGCTCCACGACGCCGACGATCTGGCCGAGCAGCCACAGCGCGCCGAAGAGCTGCAGGAACGTCATCAGGACCTGTGCCAGGACCGCCGCCGGCCACCACGCGGGGCGCGGGGGCCGGGCGGCCGGGTCGCCGATGGTCGCGGTGAGTTCGTCGAGCGCCTCGGGCAGCCCGTCGGCGCCCCGGGCCGCCGCCTCGCGCACCGCCTGCGCCCAGGGGGCCGGGAGCCCGCGCGAGGCGTCGTCGGCGACGACCCGGACGGCCTGCTCGACCCGTTGCCGGGCGGTGAGTTCGTCCTCAAGGGGTGCCTGTTGGCGCGGGTCGGTGGCGGTACCGTGCGCGCGCAGCCGCTCGTACCAGCGGTAGAGCCGCAGCCAGGGCGTGCCGCAGGCGCGGATGGCGCCCCGGCGCCAGACGCGTTCGGCGGCCTCGCCCGCCGCGGTGGCGCCGACGGCGACCGCGAGCCGGGCCGCGAAGTCCTCCCGGGCCCGCTCCCCCAGGCCGGTCTGGCCGTCGGAGACGTACGCCGGGCGGAGCCGGGCCGCCGCCGCGTCGACGTCGGCGGAGAGGCGGAGGGCGGGCGCGGTCCGCTCCGTGACGAACCGGCCGAGGAGTTCGCGCAGTTCGCCCACCCCCTCGCCGGTGAGGGCGGAGAGGGCGAGGACGGTGGCACCGGGTTCGCCGTGTTCGCCGAGGGCCATGCCGTCCTCGTCGAGGAGGCGGCGCAGATCGTCCAGGACGAGGTCGGACGCGTCCGTACCGAGCCGGTCGATCTGGTTGAGGACGACGAAGGTGACCTCGGCGTGGCCGGCGAGCGGCCGCAGATAGCGCTCGTGGAGCGCGGCGTCGGCGTACTTCTCCGGGTCCACGACCCAGATCACCGCGTCGACCAGGCCGAGCACCCGGTCGACCTGGTCGCGGTGAGCGGTGACGGCCGAGTCGTGGTCGGGCAGGTCGATCAGGACGAGCCCCTGGAGGTCCTCGTCGGCGGCCCCGCCCGCGAGCGGGCGGCGGCGCAGCCGGCCGGGGACGGCGAGGCGGTCGAGGAGCCCGGCGGAGCCCTCGGACCAGCTGAGCGCGATCGGCGCGGAGGTGGTGGGGCGGCGCAGGCCGGTCTCGGAGACGGGGACGCCCGCGAGGGCGTTGAAGAGCGTCGACTTGCCGCTGCCGGTGGGTCCGGCGATCGCGACGACGGTGTGCCGGGCGGAGAGCCGCTGGCGGGCTGCGGCCTCGTCGAGGACGCGGCCGGCCTCGGCGAGGGTGTCGCCGGCCAGTCGCGTACGGGAGAGGCCGACGAGCTCGTGGAGGGCGTCGAGGCGGGTGCGCAGGGAGCCGCCGTACCGCCCTCCGAGAGCCGGCAGGCCGTCGTCCTCCACCGGGTCGGGGGCCACTTCGTGCGGCTGTGCCGCCTTCTCCTCCACTCTGCGGGCGATCAGTCCGTCGTCCCAGCGGTCGTCCACCGTGCTGCTGCTCACCGGTCCTCACTTCTCCTTCTGCAGTACGGAGAGCGCGGCGATCAGCTCCGCCTGCGGCTCGGGGGTCACGTCGAGGGCTTCCAGGGGGGCGAGCCGCCGGTCGCGTTCGGCGTGCAGGGCGCGGTCGAGGTACGTCATGAGCAACGCGCCGCCCTTGTCGCGCAGGCGCAGGGCGGCCTGGGCGCCGAGGAGTTCGGCGAGCCGCTCGCCGGCGCTGCGGGTGCGGCGGCCGCCGAGCAGGGCGGCGGCGAGCAGCGCGGCGACGGTGTCGGCGTCGGGGACGGCGGTACGGGCGGTTCCGAGCCGGTCGGTGGCGCTGAGCTCCTCCTCGGCCAGCTCTTCGAGCTCGCGCCGCCAGCGCCGTACCGTCAGCGCGATCCGCTCCCCCGCCTCCCGGTCGGGGGCGTGGGCGCCGAGGGCGGCCGAGGCGGGTTCGCGGCGCCAGGCGTCCCGTACCCGTTCGTCGGCGGCGGCGACCGCGCACTGGAGCAGCGCGGCGAGCGATTCGACGAGGGCGTCGAGGAGTTCGGCGGCGGTGCTGTCGCGGGGGTAGCCGCGCCAGCGGGTACGGGCGTCGCCGGCGAGCACGGCGCCGCGGCGCAGCTGCTGCCGGACGCGCTCGCCCTGTTCCTCGTACGCGGCCTCGACGGCGCCGCCGAGCCGGACGGCGGCGGCGTACTGGGCGGCGACCGCCGAGGCGAGTTCGGGCATCCGGGTGTCGAGGGAGTCGATGACGCCGGACGCGGTCCGGCCGACGGCCTGCTGGCGGGCGGCGGGGTCCTGGGCGCGGTGGGCGAGCCAGGCGCGCAGCGGGGCGACGGCGTTGTCGGGGAGCAGCCCGCTGCCGCCGCCGGCGGACTCGGGGAGCTCGGGGATGGTGAACCGGGGTACGTCCCCGAGCCCCGCCTTGTCGAGCAGGGCCTCGTACTGCCGGGAGACCTCGCCGATGATCTGGTGCGGGACGCGGTCGAGGACGGTGACGAGGGTGACGTCGTACTCCTTGGCGGTACGGAGCAGGTGCCAGGGGACGGCGTCGGCGTACCGGGAGGCGGTCGTGACCATGACCCAGATGTCGGCGGCACAGATCAACTCGGCGGCGAGCAGCCGGTTCTCGACGACGAGGGAGTCGATGTCGGGGGCGTCGAGCAGGGCGAGGCCGGGGACGAGGGCGGAGGAGGTCTCGACGCGCAGCGCGTTCTCCTCGGGGGGCTCGTCGGAGGTGTCCTCGTCCTGCTGGGACAGCCAGACGCGGGTGAGCTGGGGCAGGACGCGCATGCCGGCGAACCAGTGGTGGTCGTCGGGGTGGCAGACGAGCACGGGCGTACGGGTGGTGGGGCGGAGCACCCCTGCCTCGCTGACGCGGCGCCCCACAAGGGAGTTGACGAGGGTGGACTTGCCGGCCCCGGTGGATCCACCGACGACGGCGAGCAGGGGGGCGTGCGGGTCCTTCAGCCGGGGCACCAGATAGTCGTCGAGCTGGGCGAGCAGCTCGGCCCGGGTCTGGCGGGCGCGCGGGGCGCCTGGGAGGGGGAGTGGGAGACGCACGGCGGCGACACAGTCGCGCAGGGCGGAGAGTGCGTCGATCAGCTGAGGCCGTTCGTCCAAGGTCACCACATGCGAAGAATGCCCAATTTTGGAGCCTTTTTGAAGCGTATAAGGGCCCTGCGCGCCGACGGAACGACGGATGATGGGAGTCGACGGCATAACGAGTGCACAACACCCGGGCCGAGTGGCGTGAAAAAGACTGCGGGAATCGCACCTGCCTGCGATTATCGTTCCGCTTCACCGAACCTCCACATCGTGGCACGCAGGTGAAGCACCCGGGCCAAGGGGATCGGAGCCCTATCCTTGACCCGACAGGCCACGCCCCACCCACCAGGGGCACCCGGCCGCCGGTCCACCACCCGGCCCCCGTAGCTCAGTGGATAGAGCAGGTGCCTTCTAAGCACTTGGCCGCAGGTTCGAGTCCTGCCGGGGGCGCACAGCGCAGGACCCTCCTCAGGGAGGGTCTTTTTGCTGGTCCTGGCGGATTCTGGTTGTCGGGTTCAGGGGCCGGACGCGCCCCTGGACGGGGTGGGGCGCGTCCGGCGTGTCCGGCTGGAACCGGGTTTCTGCGGGTGGCTGCGGAGAATTCGCGGAGAAATTCTCAGGACCCCGGGCAGCCGGGTCCGGCAGCTCCCCCGCCCCCTCGATCCGCCGCGAGACCGGCAAGCGTGCGCGCGTTCATTGCATGGGGGGCAGTTGTCGACCGCAGCGCTGGTGGCAAGATCCTTGTTGTACGAGTGGGTCAACACTGCGGCTTCCGGCTGTAGTTGGACGAGAAGGAGCGCTCATGACTGCCGCCGCCGAACACTACGAACACCTCCTCGCCGCGAACTACACCTGGATGCTCGGCGGGGACATCGAGAGCGTGAGCTCGGCTCAGACCGGGCTCCTTCGGGAGCTGGGGGTGGCCCCGCGGCCGGGCGGGGCGGCGGCCGCCGTCGATCTCGGGTGCGGGCCCGGGCCGCAGACGTTGGCGCTGGTCGGGCTGGGTTTCGACAGGGTGACCGCGGTCGACACCAGTGCCGCGCTGCTTGGCGAGCTGGCGGAGCACGCCGCGCGTGGCGGCCTCACGGAGGCCGTCCGCACCGTCGAGTCGGACATCCGTGGCTGTCTGCCCCGCCTCACCGAGCCGGGCTCCGTGTCGGCCGTCGTCTGCATGGGGGACACGCTCCCGCACCTGTCCTCCCGCGAGGACGTGCGGACGCTGATCGCGGACGCCGCCGGGGCGCTTGGTGAGGGCGGGAGCCTCGTGGTCACCTTCCGCGACCTGACGCGCGAGCTCAGCGGCGCGGGGCGGTTCATCCCGGTGCGCGGCACCGACGACCGGATCCTCACCTGCTTCCTGGAGTACGTCGACGAAGACACGGTCCTCGTCCACGACCTGCTCCACACCCGCCGCGACGGGGAGTGGCACCTGACGGCCGGCAGCTATCCCAAGCTGCGGCTCGCCTCCAGCTGGGTCGCCGACCAGTGCCGCGCGGCCGGCCTCGTCATCCGTCACGACCAGACCGGGCCCCGGGGCATGCACGTCCTGCACGCCGTCAAGCCCTGACCACCGGTCAGCGGGAGCGGGGCGGTACCAGGCCTGCCTCGTACGCGGAGATGGCCGCCTCCACCCGGTTACGGGCGCCCAGCTTTCCCAGTACGGCGCTGACGTGGGCCTTCACCGTGCCCTCGACCAGGTGGAGGCGGTTCGCGATCTCCGCGTTCGACAGGCCGGCCCCCAGGCCGGCCAGTACGTCCCGTTCGCGTTCCGTGAGCCTCTCGAGCGGCCGGTGGGGGTGGGCCGCGCGGTGCGCGCGCAGGCCCGCGATGACCCGGCCGGCGACGCGGGGCGACAGGTACGCGCCGCCGGCTCCCACCGCCCGTACCCCGTTGAGCAGTTCGCGCGGGTCGTCCGCCTTCAGCAGGAAGCCGTCGGCGCCCTCCTCCAGGGCGCGGGTGACGTACTCGTCCTGACCGAAGGTCGTGAGCATGATCACGCCGACCGCCGTCGGCTCCCGGTGGAGCCGCTTCACCGCCGTCAGCCCGTCCATGCCCGGCATCTGGATGTCCAGCAGCACCACGTCCGGCCGGTGCCGGCGGGTCAGTGCGATGGCCTCGTGCCCGTCGCCCGCCTCGGCGACCACGTCGATGTGCGGGTCGCGGGCCAGGATGGCCCGCACCCCGGCCCGGACCATCGCCTCGTCGTCGGCCACCAGGACCCGGACCGGCCGGCTGTCGGGTGTCGGCTCTTCCACACGCTCGTCCACACGCTCTTCCACGCCCTCGACCCTACGGCCGTCACACCCCTGACCAAGGGCAGGAGGTTGCTGCCTTTCGACCGGTGGGCAGGGGCGTGCTCCGTTTCTAGCGTCGGATCCGTACACGTCACTTCCGTACGGGAAACGCCGACAGCTGAGGAACTCCGTGATCACCCTCCGAGGACTGACCAAACGTTACGGCGACACCCCCGCCGTCGACGACCTCACACTCGACATCCGGGCCGGCCTCGTGACCGGATTCCTCGGTCCCAACGGGGCCGGGAAGTCCACCACGATGCGCATGATCCTGGGCCTGGACCACCCCACCCGGGGGCGGGCCCTGATCGCCGGCCGTCCCTACGCCGCCCTGCGCCGGCCCCTGTGCGCGGTCGGGGCCATGCTGGACGCCCGGGCCGTCCACCCCGCCCGGTCCGGCCGCGCGCACCTCGTCGCCCAGGCCCGCGCCAACGGCATCCCGGTACGCCGCGTGGACGAGGTCCTTGAGCTGGTGGGCCTGGCCAAGGCGGCCCGGCGCCCGGCCGGCACGTACTCGCTCGGCATGAGCGGGCGGCTGGGGGTGGCGGGCGCCCTGCTCGGCGATCCGCCCGTACTGGTCCTCGACGAGCCGGTCAACGGCCTCGATCCGGACGGCGTGCGCTGGATCCGCCGGCTCGTCCGCGACCGGGCGGCGGAGGGACGTACCGTCTTCCTCTCCAGCCACCTGATGAGCGAGATGCAGCTGACGGCCGATCATCTCGTCGTCATCGGACGCGGACGCCTGCTGAGCGACACCTCCATGACGGACTTCCTCGCCGCCGCCTCGCCCCCGTCGGCACACGCCGCGGTGCCCGACCCCGAGGAGCGGGCGACCCTGGCCCGCCGTCTGATGGCGGCCGACGGGGTGAGCGTCGAGACGTCCGCGTCCGGCGAACTCACCGTCGAGGGCCGGACCGCCGCCGAGATCGGCGACCTCGCCCATCACTGCGGCGTCCGGCTGCACGGGACCGGGAGTGTGCGGGCCTCGCTGCTGTGGGTGCCCCGGCGCCATCACGTCCAGGCGGCGAAGGCGCTGGTGGTGGGCGCGGTCGCGTTCGTCGCCGGATCCCTGTTCGCGGTCGTGGGTACGGCGGTGGCCTGGGGGCCGTTCGACGGACGGGCCTCCTTCGAGGCCGGCACGACCCTCGGGCAGGTCCTGGCCATCGGTCTCTACCAGGCACTCGTCGCCGTCCTGACCGTCGGGGTGGCCTTCGCCACGCGCCACCCCGCAGGCGCGCTGACGATCCTCGCCACCCTGCTGTGGGCGATGCCGAGCATGCTCCTGGGGCTCGGGGGCGAGAATCTCGCGGCCGTCAACGACCGTCTGCCGCACGGCGCGGGAGCCATCTTCATGCGGGCCGGAGGGGAAGCCGCCGGGGCGCCGTACTCGGCCTGGGTGGCGGTCCTGATCGTGGCGGCGTGGGCCGGGGCCGCGCACCTGGCCGGCTGGTACGTGCTGCGCCGCCGGGACGCCTGACCGGGAAACGGGCCGATCGCAGAGAATCGACCCCATGCCGCAGTCACCACGCACCCTCCTGCCGACCAGGTCCGTCCTCGGCGACGTGGCCCTGTGGGGCGGGCTCGCCGCCGCCACCGGTTACGGGTTCCGGGACGCGGGCGCGGCGTCGCCGGTCCTGGACCTGCTGCTCCCGTTGGCCGTTCTGGCGGTGGCCGTGCCGCTGTCCCGCCGCCGGCCCGGGTCCGCGGTGTTCCTGGTCAACGGGCTGTGCGCGCTGGGCCTCGCCGACGCCGCGACGCCGGCCAACGCGCAGGTCCTCTCGCTCGCCGCCCTGAGCTGCCTGCTGGGCGCCCGGGTCGCCGCGGCGCGGGGCCCGCTCCTGGTGCTCGCCGGGTGTCTCCTGGTCGACGTCGCGATGTGCGCCGTGCTGCGGGCCCAGCCCGTGTGGTGGTTCTACGCACTGACCGTGCTGCCAGCCGCCCTCCTGCCGCCCTGGCTGGCCGGACGGCACTGGCGCGGCCGCCGGGAACTCGTACGGGAGGGATGGCGGTTGGCCCGGAGCCTGGAGGAGCGGCAGCACCTGGTCGCGGAGCGGGCGCGGCTGACCGAACGCGCGGACATCGCCGCCGACATGCACGACTCACTCGGCCATGTCCTGAGCCTGGTCGCGCTGCGGGCCGGGGCCTTGGAACTCTCCCCCGACCTCACCGACCGCGACAGCGCCGACCTCGCCGAACTGCGCGGGACGATCGCGGACGCCGTCGAGCAGCTACGGGAGACGGTCGCCGTGCTACGTGACCCGCCGGGGCCCGGAGCGAGGGCAGGAGCGGGGCCCGGAGCGGGGGCAGGCGCGCACGGCGACACCGTCGACGACCTCATCGGGCGCGCGGTCGCCTCGGGGGTGCCGGTGCGGTGGAAACGGCGCGGGCCGGTGCCCGCGCTGTCGCCGCTGGTCGAACGCGGGATGTACCGGGTGGTGCAGGAGGCCCTCACCAACGCCGTGAAGCACGCGCCGGGAAGTCCGGTGCGGGTGGAGATCGCGCACGAGGCGGACCGTACGAGCGTGTGCGTCCTGAACGGCGCCGCCGCCCCGTCGGACGGACCGAAAGCCGGCGGCGGTGCCGGCGGCGGCGGGCAGGGGCTCGCGGGGCTGCGGGAGCGGGTCACGGTGCTCGGCGGTTCGCTGCGGACCGGGCCGTACGAGGGCGGGTTCCGCGTCGCCGCCGTCCTGCCCCACCAGGCCCCGGCGGTCTCCGTCCCGTCGGAGCGCACGCGTACGGGCGCGGAGTCCGCCGAGCGGCTCGCCGTCGCCCGGCGCGCCGCCCGCCACCGCTCGGTCGCCGCCTTCGCGGCCCCCGTGGCCGCGGCCGCCTTCTTCGTACCGGCCGCCGTCTACCTGGCCTGGCAGCTGACGACGAGCGTCCTGCCGCCGTCCCGGTTCGACGAGCTGCCGCCGGGCCGGCCCCGTACCGAACTCGCCCCTCTGCTGCCGGCCCACGCCTACCCCTACCCGCCCGACCACGCCCGTTCCGCGCCCCGGCCACCTGGCAGCGACTGCGAGTTCTACCGCTCCGGACGCGACCTGCTGGACCAGGTCGACCTCTACCGGCTCTGCTGGGCCGACGGCGTGCTGGTGGCCAAGGACACCGTGCCCGCGAGCCGGCCCTGACGTGCACCGCGTCGGTTACGTGTTCCTGTTCGCCAGGTACGCGCGGTACCACGGGGCCGCCGGCGTCAGGCGGGACAGCGGGCCCGGGCCCGGGGGGCGGGAGGTGGTGTGCCAGATGTCCTCGCTCGCGTACCAGTGGTCCTGGGCCAGGAGCGAGAACTGACGCTCACTCACGCGACCGGGATTCGACTGGAGTTGGGATACGCAGGCGTCCCACGGCCAGTCCTCCTGTGGTGCCGGGAGGATGTCCAGTGCCGCCAGTTCCTTCAGCAGGGCGCCGTTGCTCACCGGGTCGGGGTGGCTGGCGTGGTGGATGCCGGGGGGCGGGGCGTCCGGGGACGTCGCCAGGGTGGCGATCAGGCCCGCCAGGTCGTCCACGTCCACCATGGAGAGCAGGCCTCGGCCGCCGTCCCAGCGGGCCGGGACGCGGTCGAGGAGTTCGGCCAGGGCGGGGACCACCCAGCGGTCGCCCGCGCCGAGGATGAGGCCGGGGCGCAGGACCGTTCCGCCCGCCGCCAGGACCGGGGTCTCGCCGGTCAGCCGGGTGCGGCTGGCGGGTGAGACCGGGGCGGGGGCGATCTCGTTCACCGCGAGGCCGCGGTGCGGGCCCGGTCCGTAGACCGCGGCCGTGGAGAGGTGGACGATACGGTCCACGCCCCAGTGGACGGCCTCGTCGACCAGGGCCGTCGTGCCCTCGACGTTGACCGCGGCGCACTGGGCCTCGTCGCCGGAGATCCGCGAGGCGAGGTGGATCAGGACGTCCGCCCCGCTCGCCGCCTTGCGCAGCGACGCCCGGTCCGTCAGGTCCACCGGCGTCCAGGTCACGCCCGCAGAGGCCGAGGCCGGCGCGGCGGCGGAACGGCCGAGCGCCCGGATCGCGATCTCGCGGCCGGTGTCCTGGGCGGTCGAGGTCAGTGCGTGCAGCACGCGCGAGCCGACGAAGCCGGTCGCCCCGGTCAGGACGACTCTCAGGGCGGCGGTCACGTGGCGCACACCGCGTCGGGCGCCGCGTCGGGTGCGGCGTCCTCGGCGGCGTCGTCGGCAACCGGAAGGCGCAGGCCGGCGATGACGGAGGCCGGGGCGAGCGCGGGCAGCAGGCAGCGCCACATGTTGGTGATCCGCAGGGGCAGGTCGGCTCGGCCGGTGGCGAGCTGCGACATCACCTGCGTACCCGTGTAGGAGGCGACGAGGAGCTGGGCGAAGGCGGCCTCGTCCACGCCGTCGACCAGCTGGCCCAGCTGCCGGGCCACGGCGAGCTCCTGCTGGAAGCGGTCGGCCCACCACTCGTAAATGGCGTATTCCTGCCGTCCGACGACCCCCTGCTCGACGGCCAGCCGGACACCGGCCCGCAGCAGGGTGTTGTGCTGCATCTCCACCGCGAGGTACCCGGTCATGTCGAGCAGCTGCTGGAGGCCGCCGTCCCCCTCGGGGAACTTCAGGTCGGCGGCCTGCTCCAGGATGACCGCGCGGGCCAGCCCCTCCTTCGACCTGAAGTGGAAGTAGACGGCACCGGCCGTGACGCCCGCCCGATCGAGGATCTTCGTGATGCTCGCGCCGAGGTATCCCGCTTCGTCGAAGACTTCCGCCGCGGCCCTGAGCACCAACTCCCGTGTGCGGATCGCCCGTTCCTGCCTGTGTTCCGCCACTGGCCTGTTACCTCGTATACATCGACAAAGAAAAAGAGTGACCACTATCTTATGTGAGCGGTCAGCCGGCACACCAGTGTTCGGACCCGCGGATATCGTGAAACAGGCAGGGGAGAAGTGTTGTGCCTCCGATAGAACTCGCACAGGACCGGGCGACCACCGGTCTTGTGCCGGTGCCCATGTCGTACACCCACAAGACGAATCCGGCCGAAGTACTCCTCGCGAGCTGGTGCCGGACCGGGGACGACACCTTCACCGTCACCGCCCGATGGCCGCACGAGCACGCCTTCTATCTGGCCCGGCACGGCCGGCACGACCCCCTGTTCCTCGCGGAGACGGTACGCCAGACCCTGCCCCTGTTGTCCCACGCCGCCTACGACGTCCCGTTCGGGCACCAGTTGCTCTGGAAGGACTTCGGCTGGGACATCGACCCGGACGCGCTGCGCGCCGACGGCACCGACGCCGAGGTCGAACTGCACATCGCCGCCTCCGACGTGAAGTACCGCAAGGAACGGGCGACCGCCGTCACGCTCTCCTTCGAGGCCGTGCGGGCGGGCCGCCGCCTCGCCACCGCCCGGACGCGGTTCACCATCCAGGACCGGGCGGTCTACGAGCGGCTGCGCGGCCGGTACGCCGACATCGAGAGCGCCAACGCGCGCGCCCTGCCGCTGCCGCCGCCGTCGCCCACGCAGCAGACGGGCCGGACCCGCTTCGAGGACGTCGTGCTCTCCTGCACCGACGTCCCGCACCGCTGGCAGCTGCGGACGGACACCTCGCACCCCGTCCTCTTCGACCACCCCGTCGACCACGCCCCGGGCATGCTGCTCCTCGAAGCCGCGCGGCAGGCCGCGCAGGCCGCCGCCCACCCCCGGCAGACGCTGGTCGTCGGGATGGAGTGCGACTTCAGCCGGTACGCCGAGCTGGACGCCCCGTGCTGGATCACCGCGGGCGCCCTGCCGGACGACGCCGACGGGCGGCCGCGGATGCTGGTCACCGCGGAGCAGAACAACGCGGAGATCTTCACCTCGGTCGTCGCGCTGTGCGACGCGCCGGCCGAAGGCTGACCGCCGGTACTTCTCACGAGCATACGAACACCTGAGCCCGGACGGCCGGTTGCCGTCCGGGCTCACGCGCGCGTGGCTCGGGCCGGGTAGGTCAGGCCGCGTCCGGCGCCGCCGGGCGGGTGGCGAAGAGCCGGCCGTACTCCGTGACGCCGTCGCTGATGGCCGTCGCGCCCGCCAGGTGCAGGGCGTGCCAGAAGATCGCCTGGTTCGCGGTCACCACGTGGAAGCCCAGCTCCTCCTCCAGCGCCTTGATGGTGCCGACGGCGCGGATGCCGTTGCCCGCCACAAGCACGGCGTCCGGCCTGTGCGCCGCGACGGTGGTACGGAGCCACTCCGAGAGGTTCTGGGGCGTGATCGCCCTCTGGTTCGAGGGCAGCCCGCACGGTCCGTGGTGGACCACGTCGAAGCCGAACTCCCGGAAGTAGTCCGCCCCCTGGCCCGAGAGCCGGTCGTCGAACCACGGCGGGTTCACCAGCGCGATCCGCCGCGCGCCGAGCGCGGTGAAGGCGGCACGGGCGGCCTTCGTCGTGCCGGTGATCGGCAGCTCCCGGGTGACCGGACGCAGCCGCTCGTACAGCTCCCGCTCCCCCGCCGCCTTCAGTACGTAACTGGAGGACGTGAAGCCGAGGGTGAGCGCGTGCAGCGGCGAGGCGGCGAGCTGCTCGACGGCCTGGTCCAGGAGGGGCGGTTCGACGAACGCGCGGACCGGGTCGTGCGGGATCTTCTCGTCCATCTCGCCGCCGGCCCGCATCGCGCCGAAGTGGACGCGGGAGCCGTGGATGGAGACGGACGCGGGGGCCATGGCCTGGAGTTCGGCCTCCGGGCCGACGTCGGCGTGCGGGACGACGACGCCGATACGGATGGCGGCGTCCCAGCCGTCGGTGGGCGTGGCGGCCTCGGGGGCCTGGGCGACCTGGGTCATCTTCGTACGGCTCCTTACTTCGCTTCGTCGGCCAGCCGGCCGCCGGCCACGGTGCTCGTGCCGGCGTCGGACTCGGAGAGGAACTTGGGGTGCCGGGCACGCATCGAGCTGAGGACGAAGTCGTACGGGACGTCCTCGAAGGCACCGTGGTCGGTGAGGAACTCCATGGAGCCGCCGCCGCCCTCGTACGGGTGGTAGAGGCTGTCGGTGCGGCCGTCGAACTCCAGGGCCTCCATGCCGTAGAGCTTGCACAGCATCTTGTTGAAGACCGGCGTGGCCTTGACCCACGTGCCGTCCAGATAGACCTGGGTGAGGCCGTGGAAGAAGACCTCGCCGCCGATGTGCTCGATCAGGCGGGGCGAGGCGAGGTGGTTGCGGACGTCGCCGTAGACGAGCTTGGAGGGGATGCCCAGGGCCCGGACGGCGGCGGCGTAGAGGGCCGACTTGTGCAGGCAGAAGCCGGACTTGGTGGTGGCGGTGTGGGAGGCCTTGAGCCCCTGGGGCGACAGGTCCGCGCCGTAGACCTCGTAGAAGACGTCGTCGCGGACGGCGTAGTAGAGCTCGATGGCCATGGTGCGCTTGTCGGTCGCACGGTCCTTGACCACGTCGTCGATGAAGGTCTGGACGGCGTCGGTCTCGTAGTCGAGGAACTCGGTGGGCTGCGTCAGCCGGTCGAAGAGGTCGAGAGTCATCACGGTCGGTTCCCTTGGGGTCGGAGGTCGGCGCGTCACAGGCCGAGGAGGGCGGCGATGCGGTTGCGCTGGATCTCGCTCGTACCGGAGTAGATGGTTCCGGCGACGGAGTCGCGCAGTTCGCGCTCGACTCCGTGCTCGGTGAGCACGCCGCGTCCGCCGTGGATCTGGACGGCGTCGAGCGCGTTCGCGAGGTTCGCCTCGGAGACGACGGTCTTCGTGGCGGCGAGGTCGACGGCGGCGTCCTGGCCGGCCTCCACCGTGAAGCCGGTGTCGCGCAGCCACTTGCGCGCCGTCTCAAGCCGGATCTTCATGTCGGCGATCTTGTGGGAGACCGCCTGGTACGAGCCGATCGTCTGCCCGAACTGCGTACGGGACCTGGCGAACCGGATCGTGTCCTCCAGCCGGCGCGTCATCTCGCCGAGGGTGATCGAGAACGCGAAGAGCACCTCGCGCTTCATGACGTAGTCGAGGACCCGGAAGCCGGCGCCCTCGCGGCCGACCCGCTGGGAGACCGGGACGCGCAGGCCGTCGAAGGCGAGCGTGCCGATCGGGCTGGTGCGCAGGCCGATCTTGTCCATGGCCGGGCCGACGGTCAGTCCGGGGGCATCGGCCTCGACGAGCAGCGTGGTCAGGCCGAACGGTCCCGGCGCGCCGGTCCGCACGTACAGCAGGAACAGGCCGGCGACGGGGGCGTTGGTGATGAACATCTTGCTGCCGTCGACCACGTAGTGGTCGCCGTCGCGGACGGCGGTGGTGGCGGTGTTCATGGCGTCCGAGCCGCCGGACTCCTCGGTGATGGCGTGGGCGGTGATCACGTCACCGGCCATGATCCGGGGGAGGTGGCGCTGCTTGAGCTCGTCGCTGCCGAACTGCTGGAGCGGGACGCCGACGGAGACGATCTGGGTGGACGTGGAGAAGGACAGGCCGGCGTCGCGGGAGGTGTGACCGAGGCCTTCCAGTACGCGCATGGTCTCGGTCAGGGACCGGCCGTGGCCTCCGTGCTCGGGGTGGAAGGGGGTCCGCAGGATCCCGGAGTCCTGGATCGCGGGCCACTTGTCGGACGGGAACGCGCCGGTCCGGTCGAGTTCGCCGAGGTCGGCGTTGAGTTTGTCGGCCCACGGGGTGGCGAGGTGGAAGAGGTCGTCGGTCACAGCCTGGTCCTTGTCACATCGGGTGGGAGAGGGCGCGGGTGCGGGGCGGCGCAGGTGCAGGTGCGGGTGCGGGTGCGCGGGTGCGGGTTCGCGGGTGCGGGTTCGCGGGTGCGGGTTCGCGGGTGCGGGTTCGCGGGTGCGGGTTCGCGGGTGCGGGTGCGCGGGTGCGGGTGCGCGGGTGCGGGTACCGGCGCCCCGCGGACGGGTGCGCTGCCGTCCGCGGGGCGGAACGGGGCTCGTACGAACTCGGTACGCGGCTCAGTACTGGGAGAAGCCGTCCGCCGACAGCGTGTGCTTCTCGTCGCCGACGATCGGCGGGTTGAACACCGAGATCAGGTGCAGGTCCTCGTAGTCCGACGCGATCAGGTAGTGCGGGTCGTGCTCGTCCAGCGCGTATATGACGCCCGGCGCGATCTTGTGGCGGGTGCCGTCCTTCTCGACGACCTCACCCGAGCCCGCGACGCAGTAGCAGGCCTCCAGGTGGTCGCGGTACTGGAGGGCGCTGGTGGTGCCCTGGCGCACGAGGGTCACGGCCACCGCGAAGCCCATGCCGTCGGCCTTGGTGAGAAGTCTGTGGCTGGTTCCGTTGCCCCACTGGACGGGAACGACGTCGTCGACGCTGCGAGTGAACATGCGGGTTCTCCCTTGAGTGTGGTGAGCGGGTGTGATGTGGCGCGGTGGTGCGGCGCGGTGGTGTCAGGCCGCCGTGGCCGGCGCGTTCTCCCGGATGAGGCGGGTGATCGCGGCGAGGGTGCGGAAGTCGTCCGGGCCGAAGTCGATGTCGTCCATGGGCAGGCCGTAACGGCTCGCGATGTGGGAGATCAGCCGGACGAGGCCGAGGCTGTCGATGACCCCGGAGTCGATCAGGTCGTAGTCGTCGGTGAGGTCCGAGGAGTCCTCGCCCGCCAGGAACTGGGTGACGATGTGGTCGCGTATCTCGGCCGTCACGTCGCTCACGTCGCTCACGTCACTCGCGTCGCTCGCGTCGGTCACCTGGGTCACGCCGGTCTCGCTCATGCGGTCTCGTTCTCCTTCATTCGGTTGTTCCTGATGAGGTTCCGGTCGGGCTTTCCCGTCGACGTACGGGGAATCGGGGCCTCGGTGACGTGCACCGAGGACGGGATGGCGTGGCGCGGGAGGTGCCTGCCGACGTGGGTGCGCAGCCGCAGTCCGGTCAGCGCGGTGGCCGGGTGCCGGGTCACGTGCGCGTGCAGCCGGACGCCGGTCCGCTCGTCGGGGAGGGCCACGACGACGGCCTCGGCGACGTCCGGGTGGGAGGCGACGACGGTCTCGACCTCCTGGAGGTTGGTGCGTACGCCGCGCACCTTGACCTGCCAGTCGGCGCGGCCTTGGAGGGTGAAGAGGCCTTCGTCGGTACGGGAGACGATGTCGCCGGTGCGGTAGTACAGCCGGCCGTCCCGGACCGTGAACGCCTGCTCGTTCAGGGCGGACCTGAGGTAGCCGGCGGCCTGAAACGGGGTGGAGACGAGGAGTTCGCCGGTTCCGGCGCCGGTGACGAGCTGTCCGTCGGCGTCGAGGACGAGGGCGGTGACGCCGGCGAGGGGGCGGCCGATCGGCGGGGCGGCGGCGGCCTCGGGGTCGATGGGGTGGAGGAACGAGTCGTTGGTCTCGGTGCAGCCGAAGACGTTGTGGAAGCGGGCGTTCGGGAAGGCGGTGGCCATCGGCCGCAGCAGCTCCGGGGCGAGGGCGTCGCCCGTGGTGACGAGGTGCCGGACGGTGGGGAACACCGGTCCGTCCTCGACCAGGAGGCGGTGGAGCATGGGCACGCCCTGGACGAAGGTCGCTCCGTGGCCGGCCACCAGGTCGTGCAGGTACGCGGCCTCCGTGGCCCGGTCCTTGTCGACGAGGACGACATGGGCGCCCAGGCCCAGGAAGGTCCAGACGTCGAGCAGCGCGAGGTCGAAGTTGAGCGGGGCGTACGAGAGCGCCACGTCGTCCCGGGTCAGCGCGAACTCGGCGGTGGCCCAGTCGGCGAAGGCGTCGAAGCCGGCGGCGGGGATCGGCACGATCTTCGGGGTGCCGGTGGAGCCGGAGGTGGTGAGCAGCAGGCGGGTGCGGGTGGCGTCGGCGCGGTCGAACCCTTCGGCCTCCGCCTCGCTGCCCTCGACCGCCTCGGCCGTCAGGGCGCCGTCGGCGGAGACGGTGAGCGTGTGCGACGCGCGGGCCTGCTGGGCCAGCCGGGTACGGGCGGCGATGCCGAGGTCGGGCGACGGGGCGAGGGCGATCAGGCCCTCCTGGAAGACGGCAAGCAGGAGGGCGATCGTCTCCGGCGTCTTGTGCGCCGGGACGCAGACGGTGCCGCCGGCCGGCAGCTCCAGTCGGCCCAGCCGGGCGCGGAGCCCTCGGCTCCGGGCGCCCAACTCCTCGTAGGTGACAGTGCGTCGGTGGGACGAGAGGGCGACCCGGCCGGGGTGCTCCCGGCTCAGGACGGCGATGGAATCAGCAAGGTGTGTCGATGGCACGGCGGACTCTCCCCCGAGACGTTCGAGACGTTGATGAATCAAGCAATTGCATCGTCATGCAACAAAAACGCGGCCAGGTTGACGATGCGAGAAGCGGGGACCGCGTTCTCGTTACGCTTGATCATGCAACGAAAGCACCCCTGGCGCGCTATGCCGAAAGTTCGCGATTGACAGCGCGTCAGGGGTTGGGAGAGAGTGCCGAACCGACTCCGCCCCGCGGCGGGCGGGCCGTGCGTCTCAGGCGCCGGCGGCGCGCAGCGACTGGACCGTGGAGGCGCACTCGGGGTCGGCGGTCAGGGCGTTGAGCGCCGAGGAGAGGATGTCGCCGTACGTCGTACGGGCCGCCGCGTACCGCTCGCGACCCTCCTCCGTGATCACCGCGTAGACGCCGCGCTTGTCGGACGGGCAGAGGTCCTTGAAGGCGAATCCGGCCACTTCCAGCCGTGCGACCAGGCGCGTCACCGACGACTGGCCGAGACCGACCCGCTCGGCCAGGTCCTGCATGCGCAGCTCGGAATCCTCGGCGTGGGACAGCGATTCGAGCGCCCGGTACTCCGACAGGCCGATCCCATGACGTCGCTGGAGCGCCTGCGCCAGCTCCCGCTCCACGCGGGAGTGCAGCACGAGGAGGCGGCTCCAGACCACCTGGTCGGACGACGCGGTGTGGGTAGCGGCCATAAGTTGACGCACCTTTCATCGAGACGTTGACAACAGGGTACATGCTCATGCAACCTCATGGCCGTCGCCTCGGTCAGTCACCGGACGACTACGCCTTCAAAGAACTTGCACGGACAAACAACTTCCTGGAGAGTGAGTTCCATGACGTCCCCCTCCCCGCAGGCACAGCCGCAGGCACCGGCACAGCCGCAGAACGCCAACGTCGGCTGGGCATGGCTCCTGTTCTCGTCCCTCTTCGAGATCACCTTCGCGCTCTCGACCGAGGCCACCGACGGGTTCACCAAGCTCGGCCCGTCCCTGCTCACCGTCGCCGCCGCCTCGTGCGGCATCTTCACGCTCTCCATGGCCCTGAAGACCGTTGACGTCGGCGTCGGCTACACCGTCTGGGCCGGTATCGGCGCTGTCGGCACCGTCGTCTTCGGCACCCTGATCTACGACGAGCGGATGACCGTCTGGAAGGTGCTCGCCTTCATCCTGATCATCGGCGGCGCGCTCGGCCTGCGTATCTCCGACACCGTGGCCGCGAAGAAGCAGGCCGCCGCCGAGGCCGCGAGCGCCCCCGCCGCGCAGCCGGTCGGCTGACCGCGCCCTCCGCGACGCCCGCACCCTCTCCCCGACGCCCGCTCCGTCCCCACCATCCCGAAACGAGTCACCACCATGACCTGGGTCTACCTCGGCATCGCCATCGTCTTCGAAGTCCTCTTCGCGCTCGGCACCAACGCCACCAAGGGATTCACCCGCCTGTGGCCCTCCGTACTCACACTGCTCGCCGCCGCCGGCGGCATCTACACGCTCTCCCTGGCCCTGCGTGAGCTCGACGTCTCGGTCGGCTACACGATCTGGACCGGCATCGGCGGCGTCGGCACCGTCATCTGCGGCGCGATCATCTTCAAGGAGAAGATCACGCCCGCCCGGCTGCTCTCCTTCGCGTCCATCATCGGCGGCGCCGTCCTGCTCCGCCTGACGTCCGTCTGACCGGCGCGTACGCCATGAGTGACATCGACACCCTGCTCCCCCACGTCGAGGAAGCCGTACGGATCAGCCGGGAGCACGTGGCCAAGGGCGGCATCCCCTTCTCGGGGATCGTCGTCCAGGACGGCCGGGTCCTCGGCACCGGCTTCAACCGGGTCCGCGAGGACCACGACGCCAGCGCGCACGCGGAGGTCGTCGCGCTGCGCGAGGCGGCGAAGCGCGCGGGCGTGTTCGCCGTCGCCGGCTCCACCCTGATCGCCTCCGGCGAGCCCTGCGCCATGTGCTACATGGTGGCGCGCTACTTCGGCGTAGGACACATCGTCTTCGCCGCCGACCGGAAGACCGCCGGCGCGTACGGCTTCGACTACGGCAGCTCGTACGCCATCTTCGCGACCGACCCCACCCGGTGGCCGATCCGCGTCACGCACGCACCCGTCGAAGGCCACGAGGTGCCGTTCCAGGAGTTCCTGACCACGCAGAGGGGCGGAGTCCGATGACCGAGCCGGTGAAGATCCAGATCTGGTCCGACTACGTATGTCCCTTCTGCATGCTCGCGGAGGGACCGCTGGAGGCGGCCACCGAGGACCTGGACGTCGAGATCGAGTGGAAGCCGTTCGAGCTGCGGGCCCACCCGCAGCCGACGCTCCGCCCGGAGGACCCGTACCTGCCCGACATCTGGAAGCGGGCCGTCTATCCGATGGCCCGGCGGATGGGCGTGGACATCACGCTGCCGACCGTCTCCCCGCAGCCGTACACCCGGCTCGCGTTCGAGGGGTTCCAGTACGCGCAGGACCAGGGCAAGGGCGACGCGTACACCCGGCGGATGTTCCGCGCCTTCTTCCAGGAGGACCTGGACCTCGGCCGGATCGAGGTCCTCACCGACCTCGCCGCCGAACTGGGCCTGGACCGGGAGGAGTTCCGTACGGCCCTGGAGAAGGGGACGTACACCGCCCGGCACGAGGACGCGCTCAGGGACGCCGCCGCGCACCGGGTGCAGGTCGCCCCGACCTTCCTCATCGGCGACATCCGCGTGGAGGGCGTGCCCTCGACGCCCCAGCTGCGCAAGGCGATCCTGGACGCCCAGGCACGGCAGCAGGAGCGGTCGGACGGGTCGTTCGGCGCCGCGTGCGGTGTCGACGGGGCCTGCTGACGCGCCTGTACGGACGCAGGAGCCGGACGCCTCCCCCGAGGCCTCCGGCTCCTGCGTGTATCCGATCGCTACTGTCCGGCCAGGCGCGGGAACAACTGCAGCGCGTTCGTGCGGCCGATGGCCGTGCGCTGCTCGGCGCTCCAGCCGGCGTACGACCGGAATCCCTCGGCGTTCTCCGTCGTGTGCGTGGCCGGCATGAACGGGTAGTCGCTGCCGAACAGGATCCGGTCCGGCGCGGCGAGTTCGGTGAGCGCGGGCAGCGCGAAGCGGTTGGCGGACATGGCGATGTCGTAGTACAGCCCGCGCAGCGCGCCGACGACGTCCTTGGGCGCCCGCTCGGTCAGGTACGTCCCGATCGTCGGGCCGTACGTGAGCCGCTGGGCCAGGAACGGCAGCGTGCCGCCGGCGTGCGAGACGATCAGCTTCAGGTGCGGCAGCCGCCCGAGCGTGCCGCTGAAGAGCAGGTCGACCACCGTGCGCGTGGTCTCGAAGGTGAAGTCGTAGAGCGACGGCGGCAGGTCGAAGGTGGCCACGTCCTTGGCCGGCGGGGTGCCGGGGTGGACGTGGACCGGCAGGCCTCGGTCGGCGATCTCGGCGAGCAGCGGCTCGAACTCGGGGTCGCCGAGGTAGCGGTTGCCGTAGCTGGTGAGCAGGCCGATGCCGTCGAGGCCGAGTTGGTCGATCGCGTACGTCAGCTCGTCCTTGGCGGCGGCCACGTCGGGCAGCGGCAGGATCGCGAACGCGCCGAAGCGGGCCGGGTGTCGGGCGATCAGGTCGGCGTAGAACTCGTTGACTCCGCGGGCCAGACGGCGGGCCTCCGCGTCCTGGACGAAGGTGACGCCCGGCGCGGTGACGGAGAGGACCGAGGCGGCGATGGAGTGCCGGTCCATCACCTCCAGGCTCGCCTCCGGGCTCCAGGTGGGGTAGTCGACACCGGGGATGGCGACCCTGTCGCCGAGCGCCGCGCGGTAGGCCGGCGGGATCGCGTGGTGGTGGACGTCGATGAGGCCGGTCACGTCGTGCATCAGTCTTCTCCGTCGGTCTGGCGGTCGGGCGGCGGCAGTACGTCGAGTTCGATGCCGAACCAGGTGCGGTAGGCGGCGCGGACCGCCGCGTCGTCGGCCAGCTCCTCCTGGGTCCTGACGCCGTTCTCGGTACGGGTCAGGGTGCGGCCGGCGAGGGTGACGCGGCCGTCGGGCGTGGGCATGGAGCAGACCTGGCGGGCCAGGAACGGCGAGTCGTCGGCGCTGCGGAACCACCACAGGGTGGGGGCGAAGTCGGCCAGTTCGCGGGCGCGCGGCTCGACGCGGTACTGGAGTTCGCCGTCGCGGTACAGGTCGAGGTCGCCCTTCGGAGCCTCGACGAGTTCGAAGCTGCCCTGCGGGTCCTGCTGCGGGGTGCCCGCGCGCAGCCGCAGCGGGAAGCGGAAGGCGCGCCCGTAGCCGACGTCGGCCAGCCAGGGGTCCGCGCTGTCCTCGGTCCGTACGCGCAGGCACAGGTGGCCGAGGAGCGGGCCGAACGCGCCGTCCTCCAGGACCCGGCCGCCCATCGGCTCGACGTCGAAGCCGAGCGCGCTCAGCAGGGTGAAGAAGGCACCGTTGAGTTCGTAGCAGCAGCCGCCGCGGCCCCGCCCGATGATCTTCTCCAGGGCGGGTTCACCGAGGCCGATCGGGAGGCTGGGGCGGCCGAAGGCGAAGTCGACGTTCTCGAACGGGACGCTGAGCACATGCCGTTCGTGCAGGTGCGACAGGGCCTGGCCGTCGGGGCGTTCGGGCCGCTTGGCGCCGATCCGCCGGAGGTAGGCGTCCACGGTCGTCGCGTCGAGCATCAGACGTACTCCGCCGCGTAACGGGCCACGATGCGCTGGGCCTTCTCGACATCGGCGGCGTACTGCTCCGCCTCGGGCGCGGGCACGCCCTGCTCCGCGGGCACGCCGAGCTCGGTGAAGAAGCGCTCGAAGCCGGCCGGGGTGAAGATGATGAGCATCTTGCAGGGCTGGTCGCCGATGTTCTTGAAGGCGTGGACCTTGCCCTTGGGCACGAAGATGAACGAGCCCGCGCCGACGACCCGGCTGATCTTCTCGTTGGATATCTCCAGCTCGCCCTCGATGAGGTAGAAGGCCTCGTCGCTGTCGTGGTGGATGTGCGGCGGCGGTCCGCCGCCCGGTGGGACGAGGGCTTCGATCAGGCCGAGCGAGCCGTGGGTGTTCTCTCTGTCCGCCTTGATCGTGTAGTGGTCGCCGAACACCCAGCGGGCCGGTCCGGCCTTCGGCGGGATGTGGACGATGCCCTCGAATTCCTCGAAGCTCAAGGTGTTCCCTTCTCCGCGGACGTGCGCGTGCTCCCTCCACTCCATCCGCCGAACGGCCGCTCCCGCATCCCGTGTTCACGGGGTTTTCGCCGGTCACTCCCGTGAATACGTGATGGCGCGGGCGGCGCTCGCGGCCATCGTGGTGCGTGCGCGGGCGCGCACGTACGCGCGGCTGCGCTCAGGCACCGACGATGGGATGAGAGACATGACTGGTCGCTTCACCGGCAAGGTGGTGCTCGTCACCGGGGGCGGGTCCGGCATCGGCCGCGCCACCGCCGTGGCCTTCGGCCGTGAGGGCGCCACCGTGGTGGTCGCCGGGCGCACCCCCGACCGCCTGGTCGAGACGGTCCGGCTGATCGAGAAGGACGGCGGCACGGCCGGTCACGTCCTGGCCGACATCGCCGTCGAGGCGGAGGTGGAGGCGCTCGTACGGACGGTCGTGGAGCGGCACGGCCGGCTGGACGTGGCCGTCAACAACGCGGGGTACCTGCCCGAGCCGGCCGGCCTCGCCGAGCTCGCCGAGGCGGAGTTCACGCGCACTCTGGAGATCAATCTGCTGGGCACCTGGCGGTCGATGAAGTACGAGATCCGGCGGATGCGGGAGCAGGGCGGCGGCGTCATCGTCAACGTCGGCTCGGTGGTCGGCGCGCACCTGACGATCCCGGGGGCCGGGGCCTACGGCGCGAGCAAGGCGGCGATAGCGGCGCTGGGGCGCAGCGCGGCGCGGGAGTACGCCGCCGACGGGATCCGGGTGAACACGCTCAGCCCGTCCTCCATGGACACCCCGATGTCGCTGCTCGCGAACGAGACGCCGGCGGAACGGGTGGAGCGCGCCAAGGGCATGTTCCCGCTCGGCCGGATCGGGACGGTGGAGGAGGGCGCGGCGGCGGTGCTGTATCTGGCGTCGGACGAGTCGGGCTTCGCGCTCGGCCACGACCTGGTGATCGACGGCGGCATCACGGCCTGAACGACACGCCGGACAGGCCGTAGCGGGCATCACCGTGCCCCGGTCCGCAGGGGGGAGGCAGCGGACCGGGGCACGGCGTTCTCGGGGGTGTGCCTGGTGTCAGGTCACACGCGGGTGGTACGGCCCAGGTCCTGGTCCTGGGCCTTGCGGAGGTCGGTACCGCCGCCCGCGACCACGCCGCCGCCGGCGGGCCGGGTCCGGTACTGGAGGTGGCCCGCCCACAGCGTGCCGAGCAGACCGCAGGCGGCCAGCGCCGCGCCGACCCAGGCCACCGACTCGAAGCCGAACCCGGCGCTGATGGTCAGACCGCCGAAGGCCGGGGCGAGGGTGTTGCCGACGTTGAAGGCGGAGGTGTTGGTGGCCCCCACCAGGGTCGGCGCGCCGGGCGCCACCACGAACACCCGGGACTGCAGGATCGGGTTGGTGACGTACCCCGCGAGGCCGAGGACGAAGATCAGGGCGACCGTGACGACGGTGTTCTCCGCCAGGACGGCCAGCAGGACGGAGGCCACGGCGAGGACGCCGGTGCCGAGCGCGAGCGTACGGATCGGGTAGGCCTCGGCGGTCCGGCCGCCGATCACCATGCCGAGCAGCCCGCCGACGCCGAAGAGCGCCAGGAGGACGGGCACCCAGCCCTCGGTGAGGCCGGTGACGTCGGTGAGCAGCGAGGCGAGGTAGCTGAAGGTGACGATGACCGCGCCGAAGGAGAAGGCGGTCACGGCGTACGAGAGCCACAGCTGCGGTCGTGCCATGGCGCGCAGTTCGGCGCGGACGGTACGGGTCTCCTCGCCGGAGCCCTTGCCGCCGGGGATGGCGAGGAGCGAGCAGGCGAGGCTGACGAGGGTGAGCACGGCCACGCCCCAGAAGGCGGCCCGCCAGCCGGCGAACTGGCTGAGCACCGTGCCCGCGGGCACGCCGACGATGGTGGCGAGGGTGAGCCCGCTCGCGACGACCGCGACGGCCTTGCCCTTGGCGTTGGCGGGGACGAGCGCGACGGCGGTGGCCACCGCGACGCCCCAGAACCCGGCGTAGGCGAGGGCGCTGATGACGCGGGTGGCGAAGAGGAGGCCGTAACCGGGCGCGAGGGCGCCGACGATGTGCGCGGCGATGAAGACGGCCTGGAGCGCGACGAGGGCCGTACGGCGGGGCCACTTCAGGGTCGCGACCGCGAGCAGCGGCGCGCCGACGACCATGCCGATGGCGAACGCCGAGATCAGCAGTCCGGCGTCGGGGATGGAGACACCCAGGTCGTCGGCCAGGTTGGGGAGCAGCCCGGAGAGCATGAACTCCGATGTGCCTTGGGTGAAGATTCCCAAGCCGAGGATGTAGACGGCGAGGGGCATGGAGTGCCTCCAAAGGCGTGGGGGTGGACCGGTGTTGGTCCGGTCGCGAGCGGTGTGCAGTCGGCCTCGGGGCGACGCTAGCATCATTTTGAAGCATTCGCTTCAAAACCACGCTCGGTGTGACCCGTGCCGAATTCCACGCTCAGTTGCGCCAGTTGCCGGGAGCGTTCAGCCGCCACAGGAGTACGGCCGTGTGGGCCCGCTGCCGCTCGGCCGGATCGCTCAGCGACATGGCGAGGACGCGCTCGGCGCGGGCGACCCGGTGGGCGACGGAACTGTGGTGCAGGGAGAGGAGTTTGGCCGCCTCACGGAGGGACCGGGTACGGCAGACGGCCTCCAGGGTCGCCAGCATCTGCGGGCCGTCCGGCTCGGCCTCCAGCCGGGCGACGGCGGCCACGTCCGGGTGCGCGAGCGCCGCGTCCTCGGGGATGGCGGCGAGGAGGACCTGCGCGCCCAGCTCTGCGGCGTCCACGAGCCGGGGCCAGGTGGGCCCCAGGCCCGCGAACCGCGCCGCGCGCCGGGCCTGCGCCCAGGACTCCGGCAGCCGCTCCGGTGCGACCGCCGGGCCGACCCCGACGGCCACGCCCCGGGGCACGGCGACGGGCCTGCGGGCGGCAACGGGTGCCCCCGGGAGCAGGAGCGCGCCGACCCGGGGCCACAGCGCGCCGTGCGGCGCCACCGACGGTGGCACGTGCAGCTCGACGGCGGAGGCACGCAACGCCCCCTGGAGGGCGGCCGGTTCGGCGACCACGACGGCGACCGCCCGCATCGGGCCCGCGGGAGCCAGGCCGAGCAGATGCAGCGCGCGGGACCGCTGCGTCTCGGGCATCGCCGGGGACAGGACCGCCTGTACGAGCGCCGGATCACCGAGCCCCCGGGGCACCCAGAGCCGCTGATCGGTGGACGGGGCGCTGGGATCGACCGGGACGCCTGGGCTGGTTGCGCCGCTGAGGCTGCTTGGGCTGCTCGGGTGCCGCGCCCCGTGCGAACCGCCCCCGGGCCCGACCCCACCCCCGGCCACGAGTGACGCGGCGGCCAGTGCCATGCGTTCGGTCAGCAGGGTGTCGAAGGGCAGCGGCTCCCCCGCGCGTTCCACCCACACCTCCCCCGCCGCGCGCCCGGCGACGGTGATCAGGCGCCGTGTCGACGGCACCGTCTCCCCGGCGTCCGGCGAGCCGCCCGCCGGTCCGCGCCGCAGCACCCGGCCGCGGTCCGACAGGCCGGCGGGACAGCCCGCGACCCGCGCCGCGACGCGGACCAGCTCGTCGGCGTCCGCGACGCTCCCGAAGAGCGCGTCGAAACGGTCGAGGAGAGCCGGCGCCGTCTCCGCCTCGGGGGACGGGTGCGCGGGGCTCGGCGTCAGTCCGTACATCCGCGCAGGCTAGATCGGGGGCACGGGCGGCATCGTCGTACCGACGGCAATCCGTCAGGTCGGCGCACCAATCGGTGGTCCCGGGGCGCCAACATGCGACGGGCGGCGGCGGCGAACTCCCCCGCCCGCACGGGACGATGAGCCCATGAGTGACGCCACCCACCGATCCCCCACGCCCGCACCCACCCGCATGCGGCTCCGCCCCGATCTGGCTCCGCTCGTCGACGACATCCCGTACCTCGACGTCGCGGAGCCGAGCGTCGCCCGCCGCACCCTCAAGGAGCTCGAAGCCCAGTGGGAGCCGGCCGACACCGGCGCCATCACGGTCACCGAGCGGATCGTCCCCGGCCCGGCGGGCGCCCCCGACGTCACCGTCCGCGTCTACACCCCCCGTACCGAAGGCCCGCACGGCGGTCTGCTGTGGATCCACGGCGGCGGCTTCGTGATGGGCGGCCTGGAGACCGAGCACAACCAGTGCGTCTGGTTCTCCTCCCGGGCGAACGTCGTCGTGGTGAGCGTCGAGTACCGGCTCGCGCCCGAGAACCCGTTCCCCGCCGGCGCCGAGGACTGTTACGCGGCCCTGGAGTGGCTCGCCGCGCACACCGGCGAGCTCGGGGTCGACCCGGCGCGCCTGGGTGTCGCGGGCTGCAGCGCGGGCGGCGCCCTCTCCGCCTCCGTCGCCCTGATGGCACGCGACCGCCGGGGGCCCGGACTCGCCCTCCAGGTGCTGACCTTCCCCGTGACCGACGACCGGATGGACACCCCGTCCGCCCGGAGCTTCCACGACACCCCCGTCTGGTCGACGCCGCAGTCCGTGTCGATGTGGAACCACTACCTCGGCGAGGGCCACGAACGGCGGGAGACCTCGCCGTACGCGGCACCCAACCGCGCCGACGACCTGAGCGGGCTCCCGGCGGCCCACATCGTCACCGCCGAGTACGACCCGCTGCGCGACGAGGGCCTGCGCTACGGGCAGCGGCTCCTGGAGGCCGGCGTGCCGGTCACGCTCCACCAGTGGGCCGGGGCGTTCCACATCTTCGACTCGTTCGGTACGGAGAGCGGGCAGCGTTCGATCGACGAGCTGGTGCTCGCCGTCCACGAGGCGCTGGGAGACGGGAGCACCCTCACATGACCGACGCACCCCAGGGCGCACCCCACGGCGCGCCCCAGCGCGTCCGCGTCACCGCGGATCCCGACTGGTACGACCCGGCCGGCATCGCGCTCGGCATCCGGGTCGGGAACCTGGTCTTCACCTCGGGTCAGGCTCCGATCGACGAGCAGGGCGCCACCGTCGGCGCGGACGACTTCGAGGCCCAGGCCCGACAGGCGCTGGCCAATCTCGCGCTCGTCCTCAAGAACGCCGGCTCCGGCCTCGACCGGGTCGTGAAGGCGACCGTGTTCGTCACCGACATCGCCCGGCAACAGGACCCGTTCGCGCGGGTCAGGGCCGAGCACTTCGCCCCGCACTCGCTCGCCGAGTCCTTCGTCGAGGTCTCGTCCCTCGCCCACCCGGACTGGCTGATCGAGATCGAGGCGATCGCGGTGACGTCGTGATCCGTACCGCGTCCCGATCCGGCCGTCCCCGAATTTCAGTGCGATCGCTCCAAAAACTTTAGAATACGGGTATGGCCAGGCCCAGGAAGTTCGACGAGACGCACGCCCTCACCGCCGCCATGAACACGTTCTGGCGGCAGGGGTACGAAGCCACCTCGACGCGGGACCTGGCCGACTCGACCGGTATGGGCCAGTCGAGCCTCTACAACGCCTTCGGCGACAAGCGCGAGCTGTACCTGAAGGCGCTGCGCCGCTACTACGAGACCCACACCGCCGAACAGACCGCCCTGCTCGAACGGCCGGGGCCGGCCAAGGACCGGCTCCGGGACCTGATGGTCCACGCCCTCGACGACGACCTGTCGGACCCGGACGCCTCCGGATGCTTCGCCATCAACGCCTCGGTCGAGAAGGCCGACTCGGACGACGACGTCCGGCAGGAGGTCCTCCGGCACTTCTCCACCGTGGAGGAGGCCCTGGTCGCGACCGTCGCGCGGGGGCAGCGCTCCGGGGAGATCGCGGCCGACCGGGACACCGGGACACTCGCCCGCCAGGTCCTCAGCACCTACTACGGATTGCGCGTTCTCGCCCGCGTCCAGAAGGATCGGAAAGCCCTGCTCAGCGTCGTCGAAAGCGCCCTCTCCGCACTGTGATCCGCCCCGCCCGCCGGGCCCGGGGAACCTGACGGATGACATGACAGAGTGGACCGGCCAGCGTTGCGACCGCCTTGGCGTGCCGCCATGGTCTGCCGCGTGAATACAGCCAACGCTTCGTCCCGGAAACATCCGTCCGGACAGGTCCTCGGCTGGGCGAGCCTGACCCCGGCCGAACTGCGGGTGGCCCGCCTGGTGTCCGAGGGGCTGACCAATCGCGCCGTGGCCACCCACCTGGTCGTCTCACCGCACACGGTGGACAGTCACCTGCGCCACATCTTCATCAAACTGGGCATCTCCAGCAGAGTGGCGCTCGCCCGCCTGACCGTCTTCCACGACCATGCGAGCCTGCCCGAGCAGCGCGTGGAGAGCGCCGGCCCATCCCGTATCCGCGCCACCTGACGGACTCGTCGGACCATCGTTGCGGCCCGGTGGGGGGCCTGGTGATAGTGGCTTTCGTACGAATCGGCGCGCCCTTCAGGGGCCCGCGCCGCTCACTCTCGTCGACGCTCCGGCATGCCGATGCTGTCGGCCGGGGCGCCGCCGCAGGACGGAAGACGCCGGCCGGAAAAGCACGTGGACGCGCACGCGTCCGTGCCATCCGCCCGCCTCCACGCCCGCCATCAGCCGGAGTCGATCCGGCACACCCCCGCCGAGGGAAAACGATGACCGACATCCTGTCCCACCTCCGTTCCCTGCCCGCACTCCAGCAGCCCGACTGGGCAGACCACCCGCGTCTGGCCGAGGTCCGCACGGACCTCGGCCGGATGCCCGCCCTCGTGGACGCCGACGCCGTACGCCGGCTGCGCTCCCTGCTCGCGGAGGCCGCCGCGGGCCATCTGCAGGTGATCCAGACCGGTGACTGCGCCGAGGACCCGGCCGAGGCCAACCCCGGTGACGTACGGCGCAAGGCCGCGCTCCTCGACGTCCTGGCCGGGACGATGAAGCTCGCCTCCGGCAAGCCCGTGCTCCGGGTGGGCCGGATCGCCGGGCAGTACGCCAAGCCGCGCTCGAAGCCGACCGAGACGGTCGGCGGCACCGAACTCCCCGTCTACCGGGGCCACATGGTCAACCGCCCCGAGCCCGACCCCGAGCAGCGCCGGGCCGACCCGGCCCATCTGCTCACCGGCTACCGGGCTGCCAGCGACACCATGCACTTCCTGGGCTGGCGCGGGACGCCGGTCCGCCCGGAGCTCGACGTGCCGGTGTGGACCAGCCACGAGGCGCTGCTGCTCGACTACGAACTGCCGATGCTGCGCCGCGAGCCCGACGGCTCGCTGCTGCTCACCTCGACGCACTGGCCGTGGGTGGGCGAGCGCACCCGGCAGCTGGCGGGGGCCCACGTCGCTCTGCTCGCCGCGGTCTCGAACCCGGTCGCGGTCAAGGTCGGCCCGTCCATGACGGCCGACGAACTCCTCGGCCTGTGCGACCGGTTGGACGCCCAGCGGCGTCCGGGCCGACTGACCCTGATCGCCCGGATGGGCGCCGAGAACGCCCGCGTGAAGCTGCCGGGTCTGGTGGAGGCCGTGGACCGCGCAGGCCACCCGGTGCTGTGGCTCTCCGACCCGATGCACGGCAACACCGTGACCGGTCCGGGCGGGCTCAAGACCCGGCTGGTGACGACGGTCGTCCAGGAGATCGAGGCGTTCCAGGACGCGGTGGGCACGGGCGGCGGAGTGGCCACGGGCCTGCACCTGGAGACCACCCCGGAGAGCGTCACCGAGTGCGTCCTCGACGCCGACGGGCTCGGCAGCCTCGGTGACAAGTACCTGAGCTTCTGCGACCCCCGCCTCAACCCGCGGCAGGCGATTTCCGCCGTCTCGGCCTGGCGCGGATGATGACGGAGGAAACGAAGATGGCAGAGACGGTCGCCCTGGTGACGGGCGCGGCAGGGGGCATCGGCGAGGCCGTCGTACGGCTGCTCGCCGAGCGCGGCGCGACGGTCGCCGCCGTCGACCTGGTGCCGGACCGGCTCGCGGACACGGTGGCCGGGCTGCGCGCCGAAGGCCTGGACGTGACCGGCTTCCCGGCCGACGTCACGGACAGCCGTGACGTCGAGGCCGTGGTCGCCCGGGTCGAGGCCGAACTCGGGCCGGTGGAGCAGTTGGTGAACGCCGCCGGGGTGCTCCGGATGGCCGGGGCGCACGCACTGAGCGACGAGGACTGGCTGACCACGTTCGCGGTCAACGCCCATGGCGTGTTCCACACGTCGCGGGCCGTGGTCAACCGGATGATCCCGCGCCGGCGCGGCGCGATCGTCACGGTCGCCTCGAACGCGGCGGGCACGGCCCGGGCACGGATGGCGGCGTACGCGGCGTCCAAGGCGGCCGCGACCGCGTTCACCAAGTGCCTGGGCCTGGAGGTGGCGGAGTACGACATCCGCTGCAACGTGGTGGCGCCCGGCTCCACCGACACCCCGATGCTGCGCGGGATGCACGACGCCGGCTCGGCCGCCGCGGCGTCGATCGCGGGCTCCCCGGAGGCGTACCGGGTCGGCATCCCGCTGGGGAAGGTCGCCCGGCCCGAGGACGTGGCCCGGGCCGTCGCCTTCCTGCTGTCCGACGACGCCGGCCACGTCACCCTGCACGAGCTGACCGTGGACGGCGGGGCGACGCTCGGTGTCTGACGAAGAGTGGAACGACCGGACCATGCCCGGTATCCCCCCGATCGAGCCGTACCCCATGCCCACGGAGGGCGAGCTGCCGGCGAACACCGTCGGCTGGCCGGTGGATCCGCGCCGGGCCGTACTGCTCCTCCACGACATGCAGGAGTTCTTCCTCAGACCGTTCCCGCGCGGCGAGGCGCCCGGCGACGCCCTGGTGGGCAACGCGGCGCTGCTGCGCGAGCGCTGTGCCGAACTGGGCGTGCCCGTCGCGTACACGGCGCAGCCGGGCGGGATGACGCCCGAGCAGCGCGGGCTCCTGAAGGACTTCTGGGGGCCGGGGATGAAGCCCACGCCCGAGCACCGCAAGGTGGTCGCCCCGCTCGAACCGGCGCCCGGCGACTGGACGTTCACGAAGTGGCGCTACAGCGCGTTCTTCAGGTCCGACCTGCTCGAACGGATGCGGTTCCACGGGCGCGACCAGCTGATCGTCTGCGGGGTGTACGCGCACGTCGGCGTCCTGATGACGGCGGTGGAGGCCTTCACCAACGACATCGAGGCGTTCGTGGTGGCCGACGCGGTCGCCGACTTCTCCGCCGCCTACCACCGGCTCGCCCTCGACTACGCGGCACAGCGCGCGGCCCGCGTCGTGTCCGCCAAGACCGTGCTGAGCGAACTCGACGCGGGCGGTGCGGCGCGCTGAGCGCGCCGCACCGCCGAAAGGAATCCCCATGGCAAGGCAGGACAGCGCGCACGGCCTTCTGGCCCGCATCCTCGACGGCTCGGCCGGCGCGTTCGCACTGATGCACCGCCCCGAGTCGGTGCAGCCGGACACCCTGGAACTGCTGGTCGGCGACATGGCGGAGATCCCGACCCTCGCGGACCTCGATCTGCCCGCGCAGGACGGACCGGGCAGCGCCCGCACCGAACTCCTCACCCTGATCCCCTACCGTCAGCTCGCCGAGCGGGGCTTCGCGGCCCCCGACGACGGCGCCCCGCTGCTCGCGATGACGGTCCGCGAACAGGCGGCGGTCCCGCTGCGCGCGAGCCTTCCGCTGCTGCCGGACGAGCCGGTGAAGCTGACCGACGGCCGGTTCGACGTGGACGACGAGGCGTACGCCGAGATCGTGCGGCGGGTCGTCGCCGACGAGATCGGCACCGGCGCGGGCGCCAACTTCGTCATGCGGCGCTCGTTCACCGCCCGGCTGCCCGGCTTCGGTCTGCCGACGGCGCTGTCGTTCTTCCGGCGCCTGGTGCAGCGGGAGGCGGGGGCGTACTGGACGTTCCTCGTGCACACCGGCGAGCGGACGTTCGTCGGCGCCACGCCCGAACGGCACATCAGCGTCCACGACGGTACGGCGATGATGAACCCGATCAGCGGCACCTACCGCTATCCGGCGGGCGGCCCGGAGCTCGACGGCGTGATGGACTTCCTCGCCGACCCCAAGGAGGCCGACGAGCTGTACATGGTGGTGGACGAGGAGCTGAAGATGATGGCCCGGATCTGCCCGTCGGGCGGCCGGGTCGTGGGCCCGTACCTCAAGGAGATGGCCCGGCTCGCGCACACCGAGTACTTCATCGAGGGCCGTACCGACCGTGACGTACGGGAGATCCTGCGCGAGACGCTGTTCGCGCCGACGGTGACCGGCTCCCCGCTGGAGAGCGCGGCCCGGGTGATCAGCCGGTACGAGCCCCAGGGCCGTGGTTACTACAGCGGGGTGGCCGCGCTGATCGGCCGCGACGTGGCGGGCGGCCGCACCCTGGACTCCTCCATCCTGATCCGTACCGCCGACATCGACCGCGAGGGCCTGATGCGGATCGGGGTGGGCGCGACGCTGGTACGGCACTCCGATCCGCTGTCGGAGGTGCAGGAGACCCGGGCCAAGGCGGCCGGACTGCTCGCGGCGCTCGGCGACCCGGAGCCGATCAGGTTCGGGGCGCACCCGGCGGTCCGTGAGGCCCTGGACGAACGCAACGAGCGCATCGCCGACTTCTGGCTCCGGGACCAGGACACGCGCGTGGGAACGGCCGGGGCGCTCTCCGGCCACCGGGTCCTGGTGATCGACGCGGAGGACACGTTCACGGAGATGATCGCCCAGCAGATCCGGTCGCTGGGCGGCGAGGTGAGCGTACGGCGGTTCGACGAGCGGTACAGCTTCGACGAGCACGACCTGGTCGTGATGGGCCCGGGGCCCGGCGATCCGCGTGCGACGAACGAGCCGAAGATCGCGCATCTACGGGCGGCGGTCGCCCAACTCCTGGAGGAGCGGCGGCCGTTCATGGCGGTCTGCCTGAGCCACCAGGTGCTCTCCACCCTGGTCGGGCTCGACCTGGTGCACCGGCCGGTGCCCAACCAGGGCGCACAGCACGAGATCGACCTGTTCGGCAGGCGCGAGCGGGTCGGCTTCTACAACACCTTCGCGGCGCGCGCCGAGGGGGACTTCTTCGAGCATCCGCGGCACGGCCGGGTCGAGGTCAGCCGCGATCCGGCGACGGGCGAGGTGCACGGACTGCGGGCCGCGGGCTTCGTGTCGATGCAGTTCCACGCGGAGTCCGTGCTGACGGTGGACGGGCCCCGGATCATCGGTTCGCTGCTCGCGGAGGTGGCCGGCTCGTGCGTGCGGTGATCGTCTGGTGGGACCTGGCCGGGTCGTCGCAGACCGTCGAGTCGCTGCGCGGCTTCCTCCGGGACGAGGCGGTGGAACGTTTCTCCCAGGTCCCCGGACTACGGCTGAAGTTCTGGATCTCCGACCGGGCGACGAACCGGTGGGGCGCCGTCCTGCTCTGGGAGTCGACCGAGGCCGCGATCCCTCAGAGAGCTGCCGAGCTGATCGGCTACCCGCCCACCGAACGGCACGCCTTCGACGTGGAGGCAACGGTCGAGGGTGCGTTCGGCGTCGCCACGCTCACGGGCCACGGCGTGGCCCTGGAGTCGGCCGGCGTGCGCGACGTAGAAGGGAACTGACGAACGACATGGCGCACCTACTCATCGCCGGCGGTGGCATCGGAGGACTCGCCACGGCGCTGTCGCTGGCCCGGAGCGGTCACCGGACCACCGTGCTCGAACGCCGCGACACCTTCGCCGAGATCGGCGCGGGCATCCAGCTCGGCCCCAACGCCTTCCACGCCCTCGACCGGCTCGGTGTGGGCGAGGGCGTCCGCGCGCGGGCCGTGTTCATCGACGAGTTGCGGTTCATGGACGGGACCACGGGCGAGCGGGTCGCCGCGATGACGCTGACCGGCGCGTACCGGAAGCGGTTCGGCAATCCGTACGCCGTGGTGCACCGGGGTGACCTGTACCAACCGCTGCTGGCCGCCTGCCGGGAACGGGAGGGCGTCACGCTCGTCCCCGACGCCTCGGTGGAGCGGTACGAGCAGGACGCCGACGGCGTCACCGTGCACACCGCCGACGGCCGGAGCTTCACCGGCGCCGCGCTGATCGGCGCGGACGGCATCCGCTCCACCGTGCGCGCCCAGATGCTCGGCGACGGCGAACCGCGCGTGTCGGGCCACACCATCTACCGCTCGGTGATCCCGATCGACAAGGTGCCCGAGGAGCTGCGCTGGAACACCGTCACCCTGTGGGCGGGGCCGAAGTGGCACTTCGTCCACTACATGATCGGCGGCGGCGAGTTCCTCAACCTCGCCGTCACCCGCGACAACGGCGCGACCGTCCCGGTCACCGGCCGGGCGACCGCACGGGAGTACGTCCTGGGGCAGTTCCCCGGGATCGGCTCCACCGCGCGGCGGCTGCTCGAACTCGGGGACGACTGGCGCGAGTGGGTGCTGTGCGACCGCGACCCGGTCGACGGCTGGACCGACGGACGGGTGTGTCTGATCGGCGACGCGGCTCACCCGATGCTCCAGTACGCCGCCCAGGGCGCCTGCCAGGCGCTGGAGGACGCGGTCGTCCTGGCGGACCTGCTGGGGCACGCGGACGGTGAGGGCGTTGTGCAGATCCTGGAGAAGTTCAACGCCGAACGCCGTGAGCGGACGGGCCGGACGCAGGAGGTCGCCCGGCTGATGGGCTCCGAGCTCTACCACCCGGCGGGCGGGCGGGCCGTGGAGCGCAACCGGATGCTCTCCGCCTTCTCCCAGGAGGAGTTGTACGACCGGGTGTCCTGGCTGCACGGCGACCGCGCCTTCACCGACAGCGCGGCCGCCCACGGCAGGGCCGGCGGCAGCGAGGTGTGACCGCGCACTCACCCGTACGGCTCCCGTGGTGGTCCGGCCACACCCCGTACGAAGCGTGTCGAGCGCCCCGACCCCAGGCAAACCGGACACCCGTCACACCGGTGGCCGAGGGCGCAGAAGCGACGGCCGGTGGGTGTCGTGGACACCTCGTCCGCGACCCCCCTCCGGCGCGAGGGTGGAGGTGCATCGAAGCAGGCCACCCCCATGGTTGGAGTGTCGTGAACACAGCTGTCACCAGGCAACGAGACTCGGTCCGACCGCTCACGGTGCCTGGCCCGGCCGTGTCCGACGACACCGTCACCGAGCTCTGCGCCACCCTGTTCTCCTCCTTCCCCCGGAAGGACCAGCGGCACCGGGGCGAGCAGTACCTGCGCGGGCTGCTCACCACCGCGGGACGTAAGACCGCCCGGAACATCGCGGCCCATCTGGGCGCGTCGGCGACGGAACAGACGCTGCATCACTTCATCGCCGACTCCACCTGGAACTGGCGCCCCCTGCGCGGCGCGCTCGCCGCCCATCTGGAGCGGAAGGCGGCCCCGCAGGCCTGGGTCGTACGGCAGATGTCGATACCGAAGACCGGGGAGCACTCGGTCGGGGTCGACCGGGGGTTCGCCCCGGACGTGCGCCAGTCGTTCCGGGGCCAGCAGTCCCTCGGTGTGTGGCTCGCCTCGCAGGAGCTGAGCGCTCCCGTCGACTGGCGGCTGGTCCTGCCCGACCAGTGGGTCCACGACCACGCGCTGCGCGACCGGGCGGGCGTGCCCCGGGAGGCGGGGGCCGAGAGCCCGGAGGAGTGCGCCGTGGCGGTCGCTCTGGAGGCCACCCGTCACTGGGGTCCGCGCCGGCCGGTCCTGATCGATCTGCGGGCCGGTCACGTGCTGTCGGCGGTGGCGCCGCTCGCCGCCGCGCGCGTCCCCTTCCTGATCCGGATCGGCGGCTCCCAGCGGCTGTCGGTCGCGGACCGCGCGATGCCGGGCTTCCGGGGCGGCCCGCTGCCCGCGCAGCAGATCCTCCAGCTGGTGAAGGGGGTGCGCCGGCCGGTTCCCTGGCAGGACCCGGCGGCCGGACTCGCCCCCCGGATGTCGCTGGCCGCGATGGTGCCGGTGGCCCTGCCGGATCGTTCCGGCGCGATGCGGGGGCTGTTCCTGCTCGGCGAGTGGACGGACTCGACGCGTCCGCCGTCCGCGCTGTGGCTCACGGGCCTGACCCAGCCGGGCCCCGGCCCGCTGCTGCGGCTGACGAAGCTCACCCGCCGGGTGGACGTGGACTTCGCGCGGGTCGGCGAGGAGACCGGGCTGCGGGACTACGTGGGCCGGTCCTTCCCCGGCTGGCACCGGCACATGACCCTGGCCTCCGCCGCCCACGCGGCCGTGGTGCTTTCGCGCGTCGGTTACGACACCGGCCGGCCGGCGGAGCTCGTCTCGGCGTGAGGCGCCGTACCACCCTTACCCGTACCGGTACCGGCGTCCGTGCCCGTACCCGTGGCCGGACGGCGCCGACTGCGCAGGGCCTCGCGGGAGCGGTGGAGTCTCAGCGCGAGCTGCACCTCCAGGGTCCCGCCCGGGTGCTGCCAGGCGTCGCCGAGCAGGTCGGTCACGCGGTCGAGGCGCCGCGACACCGTGTTCGGGTGCACCTTCAGCACGTCGGCGGCGCTCGCCTGGCTGCCGCCCGAGGCGAAGTACGACTCCAGGGTGCCGATGAGGCCGGTGAGCCGGTCGCGGTCGTAGTCGAGGACCGGGCCGATCGCGGACCGGATGTAGCCGTCGACGTCGTGGTCGTCGGAGAGCAGCAGGCCGAGGAAGCCGAGGTCCTTCGCCGAGGCCGTGCTGCCCGCGCCGTCGAGCGCGGTCAGCGCGTCCAGGCAGCGCATCGCCTCCCGGTGCATCCGGCCGACGTCGGCCGCGCCCCGGCCCGGGCCCGCCGCGCCCACCGACACCGGGTGACCGAGCAGCGGTGACAGCTGGTCGGCGACGGCGCGGGCGGCGGCCGAGGCGTCGGTGCCCGGCAGGAGCAGCACGATGTGGCCGCTGTGGACGGTCTTGAGCCCGGTCATCCGGTGCGCGTACGAGGAGGCCCACACCACGGCGCGGCCCTGCTCGCCGCCCTCGGGATGGGCGACCAGCAGGACGTGCGGCGCCTCCAGGTCGATCCCGAGCCCGCGCGCCCGCTGCACCAGGTAGTGCGTCTGGTGGCCGCCGCGGGCGTCGACGGCGAGCAGTTCGTCGAAGAGGTCGTCGCGTACGGGCCCTTCGGCGACGGCCGTGCTGCGCCGCAGCAGCAGCTGGATCGCGAAGGTCTGCGCGGTGAGTCCGAGCAGGCTCTCGTCCTCGCCGACGAGCGCCGTGGTCGGGCGGAGCACCAGCACACCGAGGTCCTCGGCGCCCGCGGTGACCGGGGCCACCCAGGTGCCCTGGGCGGTGACCACGGGGCGTAGATGGGCGTGGGCGTCGAGCGCCGCCTCGGCCACGGCGGCCTCGTCCAGGTCGCCGAGGTCTCCGCCGGCGGCGAGCACCCGGCCGGCCGGGTCGCGCAGTTGCAGCGCCGAGTCCAGCGCGTCGCCGGCCGCCTTCGCGACGGTGGTCAGATCGGCGCCGGCCAGGACCAGGCCGAGGGTGTGGCTGTGCGCCTCGCCGAGCTGCTGCAGCCGGACGAGGCTGGTCCGGGTGCGGAAGCCGTCCAGTTCCAGCCGGCCGACCTCGCCCCGGGCCTGCTCGAACCGCCCTGCCCGCTCGATGGCGACGGCGGCGAGAGCGGCCAGCGAGCAGACGAGCCCTATCTCGTCCGGGCTGAAGTGGCGTACGGAGCGGGCGGCGCCGTAGAGCACACCGATGGTCTGCTCGCCGCTGCACATCGGCACGGCCATCAGCGCGTGCAGGCCTTCCGCCCGTATGACGTCGTCGGCGGCCGGGTCGTGCGCGATCGTGTCGTCGTCCAGGTAGTCGGCCGTCCACAGCGGCGCTCTGGCGTCAAGGCTCGGGTGGCCCAGGCCGTGCCCGGCGGGGACCGCGTGACCGGTGACGAACGCGCTGGTCGAGCCGTCGGAGACGGCCACCCGCAGGCTGCCCTCCTGGTCCAGGACGGCGATGGCGGTCATGTCGAAGTTGAGCAGCCGCTTGACCCGGCGGGTGACCACCCGCAGCAGGGACTCGACGTCATGAGGGGACGTCAGGTCCCTGGCCGTGTCGACGAGATCGGCCAGGGCGTCCTCGCGCTGACGGCGCTGCCCCTGCCAGGCCTGCACCCCCCGGGCCAGGTGTACGGCCCGCTCCAGGCGGACCAGGTCCTGGTCCGGGACGCGGTCGCGCCGGGCCCGCTGCAACAGCTCGTCGAAGCGGCCCGCCGGCGCCTGTTCGGAGAGGAGCTCCAGGACGGCCATCAGGCCGGGTTCCTTGGTCTGTGGATCCGTCATGGTGTGCGAGCCCCCAGCCCGTCGTACACGTTTCGCCCCTTATCGGTCCGAAACTAGTTCGACGGCGATCTTGCGGTCAACCGGCGACGGGAGCGCGGTGACGGGTGGGGAGGGAGTGACGCAAGGAGTGCAGAAGGGACCCGACACGGACGGCCGGAACGGGCTCGTACGACCGCCCGACCGTTTCGTACGGCCGGCCCACGGGCTCGCGCTCCGGGCCGCGTTCCAACTCCGCCACCAGCGCCTCGTACTCGGGCGGCGAGCTGCGGAAGCGGGAGAGGAAGACGGACAGGCCGGCGTAGAGCTCGTGCCGGCGGCCGAGTCTGCGCTGCGCCTCGACCCACAGGTCGAGGGCGCGCAGCCGGGACTGTTCGAGGCGCGCGCCGTGGGCCCGCAGATGCGGTCCTGCCAGCACACCGGTGTACGCGTCGGCGGTCCACAACTCCAGCGCCTGGCCGAGCCGTTCGGCTGCAGTACGGTAGTCCTCCAGCTCCATGGCGCGGTAGCCGGCGCCGACCGCGCGCTGGAACATCCGGACGTCGGAGGTGCCGCCTCCGGTGCCGAGACGGTAGCCGCCGGACAGCGAGACCAGGACCTCGCGCGCGGTCCGGGGTCCGGCGGCAGCGGCTGTCGTCTCCTCGCGGCGTACGTCCAGCGCGTCGTCGATGAGCTCCCGAAGCTGCCGTACGTACGTCTCGACCATCTCCTGCGCGTGCCGCGGCGCGCCCTCGGGCCAGAGTTCCTGGGTCAGGACGGCCGTCGGCACGATGTGGTCGGCGTGCGCCGCGAGCAGTGCGAGCAGCTGACGGGTTGGTGCCGCCGTCGGGACGATCGGCGTCCCACTCTCCTGGACAGCTAGCAAGCCCAGCACCTTCAGATCCATAGCGCCCCCTCCATGGTCACGTACTGCCACCATAAGATAATAATGACCACTTCGTTTTTGGAGGAGTCTCTGTCTTGACGGCAAGGAAACATTCGCGGACAGGAGCGGACAAGGCGGCCGGGCTTTCGCCCGGCCGGACCGTCAGACCGTCATAGGGGGGCGGACTCCGAAAGATCGGCCCTCGAGAGGGTGTTGGGGCTCGCGTGGCCCGACAGGGCGAGGGTGAGGTCGAGTTCGGCGAGCAGACAGCGGATGACGTGGTCCACGCCCGGCCCGCCGTCGAGTGCGAGGCCGTAGGCGTAGGGGCGGCCGACGAGCACGCCGGACGCGCCGAGCGCGAGGGCCTTGGCGACGTCGGCGCCGGTACGGATCCCGCTGTCGAAGAGGACCGTCAGCCGGTCGCCGACCGCGTCCGCCACGGCCGGCAGGGCGTCGGCGGCGGCGATCGCACCGGCGACCTGGCGGCCGCCGTGGTTGGAGACGACGACCCCGTCCATGCCCGCGTCGGCCGCGGCGCGGGCGTCGTCGGGGTGCAGGACGCCCTTCAGGACGATCGGCCCGTCCCAGTTCTCGCGGAGGAACGCCAGGTCGGGCCAGGTCTTGCCGGGGTCGGCGAACATCGAGACGAAGTGCATGACGGCCGCGTTCGGGTCCTCCTCCACGGGCTTGGCGAGGCCCGCCCGGAACGCCGGGTCGGAGAAGTAGTTCGCGGTCCCGACGCCGTGCAGGAACGGCAGGTACGCCTGGTCGAGGTCGCGCGGGCGCCAGGACAGCAGCGGGGTGTCGAGGGTGACGAACAGGGCTGTGTAGCCCGCCGCCTCGGCCCTGCGCAGGAAGGAGCGGGCGACCTCGACGTCCTTCGGCCAGTACAGCTGGAACCACCGCTCCCCCTCCTCCCCCATCGCCTCCGCGACCTGCTCCATCGGCGTGCTGGAGGCGGAGGAGAGGATGTACGGGATGCCGCGCGCGGCGGCGGACCGCGCGGCCGCCGGTTCGGCGTCGGGGTGCAGGATCGACAGGACGCCGACGGGCGCGAGCGCGACCGGGGCGGGCAGCGGGCGGCCGAGCAGCTCCACGGACAGGTCCCGTTCGCGCACGTCACGGAGCATGCGCGGAACGATCCGCCGCCGGTCCAGGGCGGCCCGGTTGGCGCGCGCGGTCGAACCGTCGCCCGCGCTGCCGGCGACGTAACCGACCGGCCCCGGGCCGAGCCGGGCGGCGGCCAGCTCCTCCAGGCGGGTCAGATCGGTGGGGAGCCGGGGGACGGCGCCCGTCAGACCGTTCAGGTATATCTCGTACTGGAAGTCCGCCCAGCTCATGCGCGGCTACCGCCCTTCGGAGGTTGGTGCGACCCGTCGTGGGCAGCACCTTGCCACCGCGGTACGGCGCCTCACCAGGCCCGCGCGACCTGCACCCCCACCCATACGGCCCCGATCCCGACGGCCACGCTCCCCACCACGTTCAGCACCGCGTACGTCTTCGCCCCGCTCCCGTACAGCTTCAGCGTCTCGTACGAAAAGGTGGAGTACGTCGTCAGCGCCCCGCACAGCCCTGTGCCGAGGAGCAGTTGGGCGCGGGCGGACGAGACCCCGGTGAGCAGGCCGAGGACGAGGGAACCGACGACGTTGACGGCGAACGTGCCCCAGGGGAAGACGGAGTCGTGCCGCGCCTGCACGGCCCGGTCGGTGAGGTAGCGCAGGGGCGCGCCGACGGCCGCGCCCGCGACGACGAGCAGCCAGTTCACGCGTCCGGTCCCCCGCGGTCCCTGCCCACGTATCTGATGACCTCGCAGTCGTCGAGGATCACCAGACCCTCCGTCACCAACGTGTCGAGCTGCGGCAGGAAGCGCCTTACACGGTCCTCGGTGTCCACGATCAGGATGGCGACAGGAAGGTCCTCACTGAGCGAGAGCAGCCGCGAGGTGTGGACGAGGGAGGAGGCGCCGAAGCCCTCGATGCCCCGGAAGACGGAGGCGCCCGCGAGGCCCGCCTCGTGGGCCCGGTGCACGATCTCGGCGTACAGCGGCCGGTGGTGCCAGGTGTCGCTCTCTCCGACGAGGATCGTCACCCGTAGGGCCCGGCCCGCCAGTCTCGTCATCGTGTCCTCCTCGCCAGTACGCCACGGGTCGCGGTGGTCGCGGCCCAGACGGCGGCCAGCGCGGCCGCCACCGTCGCCCCCATGTATGCCACGCCACGGGCCGTGTCCCCGGCGTCGAGCAGTCGCTGCGTGTCGAGGGAGGCCGTGGAGAAGGTGGTGTATCCGCCGAGGATGCCGGTGCCGAGGAAGGGTCGCAGCAGCGGATGGGGCGCGCTGACGGCCTCGGTGACCAGGACCATCAGGACGCCGATGGCGGCGCAGCCGGTCGCGTTCACGGTGAGCGTGGTCCAGGGGAACGCGCCGTGCGGGGTGGCCCAGGCGAGCGAGGCGCCGTAGCGGGCCACCGCCCCGAGGGCGCCGCCGGCGGCCACGGCTCCGACGACCGGCAGCTGTCCGCGGAATTCCATGGGGCCAGGCTAGGGGGCGGCCTCGGACCGGGCGCGGCACGGCTGGGTTGGAAGGGACTGAGCGAGGCGGACAGGCACGGCACCTGGCCTGGGGCATTAACCAGGGCCGGCCCGGCCACCTCGTCCTGAGATCGTCGGTCCCGGATCCGCACCGGTCAAACACCGGCCGTGGAGTCTGTCAGGTCGGGTTCAGGTCAGTTCAGCCCAGCAGCGATCAGCAACCCGAACGCGGCTGTGATCAGCACCGTACGGATCACATGGAAGCCGTTCCAGCGCTTCTCGAAGGCCGCCCGGACGGCGGACGCGGGCTCGCCCGTCCGCTCCGAGGCGGCCAGCGCGTTGTTGAGCGGGATGTTCCCGGCGACGGTCACCAGGTGGTTCAGGACCGCGCAGACCAGACCGGCCAGAATCAGCCACTTCTGGGTGTCGCTCCGGTCGTCCACCGGGACGAAGAACGCGGCGACCGGAAAGGCCACGACCCCCAGGAACACGACCAGGAACACCGCCTTCGGCACGTACTCGTTGATCCGCCTCATGGCGTCGACGAACGCGCCGTCGTCGAGCCGCGCGAGCGCGGGCATGATCCCGGTCAGAAAGATGAGCATGAAACCGGCGTAGAGCCCGGTGGAAGCGATGGCGAGAGCGAGCAACGTGGTGGCCATGGCCCCATCATTACGCGCCCCACGCCCCACCGCAGCGCCTGTGGAAAAGCGCCTGTGGACAAGTCTCGTACGACCCCCGGACGGGCGCCCGGACGGCGCCCCCGGACGGCCCCTGCACGGCCCGCTCCCGAAACGGGTCAGCCGCTGTACGGATCACCCGATTCCGCCCCGCCGCCCCGCTCGCCCTCCGGCGGCAGCAGCTCGTCCGCCTGCCGGATCGCCTCGGTCAGCTCCCGGACCACCTTCGAGCCCGAGCGGTCGGCGATCGCCCCCGACCGCTCCGCGAGCTCCGCGAGACGCGGCGCGCCCGGCAGGTCGCCGCCCCGCAACCGGTCGGCGAAGTAGGCGGCGACGGCGGTCAGTTGCAGACTGTCGTGGCCCGGCGTCCAGAGTGCGGACGCGAGCGCCCCGGTCCCGACGGCACCGGAGGCCTCGCGGGGCGCCCGGCTCTTCGGGTCGAGCCAGCGGACGGTGGCCGTGGCCAGCGGACCGCTGCCGCCGGCCCGGGTCTTCACGGCGTACACGGCCGTGACGGTGTGGCCCGCGCCGACCTCGCCGCCGTCGACCCGGTCGTTACGGAAGTCCTCGTCGGCGACGTCCCGGTTCTCGTAGCCGATCAGCCGGAACCGTTCGACGGTCTTCGGGTCGAAGGCGACCTGCGCCTTGGCGTCACGGGCGCGCAGCTCGATGTAGGTGGGCAGCTGCTCCACGAACACCTTGCGGGCCTGCTCGGAACCGGAGACGTACGTGGTGTGCCCGTCGCCCTTGTCCGCGAGCTGCTCCATGAACGCGTCGCCGTACTCGCTGCCGACCCCGACGCCGAAGAGGGTGATGCCGTACTCCCGGCGCTCCTCCTCGATCCGGTTGAGGATCGACTGCGCGTCTGTGTCGCCGGTGTTGGCGAGGGCGTCGGAGAGCAGCACGACCCGGTTCGTGGCCTCCGCGCGGTGACCCTCGACGGCCACGTCGTAGCCGGTCCGCACCCCGGCCTCCACATTCGTGGAGGAGGTCGTCGCCAGCTCGTCCACGATGCCGTGGATCCGCTCGCGCTGCCCCTTGATCCGGGTCATGGGGAGCCGGGTCTCGGCCTTGTCGCTGAAGGTGACCAGGGCGACGGAGTCGTCGTCGCGCAGCTCGTCGGTGAGGATGCCGAGCGATTCCTTGACCAGGTCGAGCCGGCCGGTCTCGGCCATCGAACCGGAGATGTCGACGACGAAGGTGAGCGCCGCGGGCGGGCGTTCGCCCTTGCGGTCCGCCGCCGCCGTGGCGAGCCCGACACGGACCAGCGACCAGCCGTCCTCGCCGGTCCGGGCGCCGTCGACGGTCACGCTGAACCCGTCGCCCTCCGGCCGCGGGTAGTCCGGCCGGAAGCTGTTGACGAACTCCTCGGGCCGTACGGACGCCGGGTCCGGCAGCCGGCCGGCGGCGAGGGTGGAGCGGGCGTAGCCTTACGAGGCGGTGTCCACGTCCAGGGCGAAGGTGGAGAGGTAGTCGGCGGGCGGGCGCGTGGACTTCTGCTCCCCCTCGGCGGCGTCCTCCCGGCCCGCCTCCGGGCGGGGCACGTCGGGGCGGGACACGTCAGGCGCGCGGTTGCCGCCGCCCCGGTCCGCCGTCGCGCGTTCGGTGTTCCCTGAGCCCGCGCACCCGGTCAGGACCAGCCCGGCGGCCAGCAACCCGGCGGTGAGCCACCCCTTGCGCCGTCGCTTCACGTCATCTCCCCCTCAAGGTTCGTCACTTGTGAATGTGACGTCCGGGAAGCCCGGTCGGACCCGACGAGGGAGTTGCGGAAGGATCTCAATGCGGCAACGGCGCCCGCTGCACTCTCCCGTGGCATGGACTCGCCACCTTCATCAACAGGGGTTGTCACCGTACGCAGTCGCGTGCGTACATGGAGTGGCACACCGATCGGGCGGGGGTGGTCAGCGGTGGGTGAGACTGCGGGCTCCGTGATGCTCGCGCGATCGGCGATGAACCGGGCCGAGCCGGAGGCCCAGCGGCCGCCGGGGCGTCCGGTGCGCGGTATGCGGCGGATCAGCGCGGCGCTGGCCGGGCTCGCCTCCTCGACCCGGCACGAGTTGCTGACCTTCGACGACCCGGCGGCCTCCGTGGGCCGTGCGATCCCCGAGCCGTTCCTGGAGTTGGCGGGAGCGTGCATGCGGGCCGCGGCGGAGCGGGCCCCGGAGGTCAGACGGATCGTGCCCCGCCACGCCCTCCCCCAGGTGGCGGGCGCGGTCCGGATGCCGGGGCGGGCCCGGTTCGCGGACACGATCCCGTTCAAGATGATCCTCGTCGACCGCACGGTCGCGGCGGTCCCGCTCGATCTGGAGCTGCTCTACAACGGAGTGCTGCTGATCCGCGATCCGGTCGTCGTGCAGGCCCTGGTCCGCGCCCACCACGCCAGTTGGGACGCGAGCGAGGAGCTGACCGGCGCGACGACCCCGAGGGCCGGGCTCCCCCCACAGCTCCGCCCGGTCCTCGAAGCCCTCCTCGCCGGGCTCACCGACGAGACGGCCGCCGCCCGCCTCGGCATGTCGAGCCGTACGTACAGCCGCCGGGTCGGCGAGCTGATGCACGCGCTAGGCACGACGAGCCGCTTCCGCGCGGGCGCGGAAGCGGCTCGAAGGGGGTGGCTGTGAAGAGAGGGACACCCGTGGCTACGACACGACGTCCTTGCGCGCGAAGCCCCGGAAGGCGAGCGCGAAGAGGATCACCGCGAAGGTCACCGAGATCGCCGTGCCCTTCACCATCCCGCCCCACTCCAGCTGCGGCTGGAGCGCGTCCACCCAGGCGTACTGCCAGTGCGCCGGTACGAAGTCACGCCAGTCGCCGAGCGCCGTGACGGCGTCCAGGACGTTGCCGATGATCGTCAGACCGACCGCTCCGCCGACGGCGCCCAGCGGGGCGTCGGTCCGGGTGGAGAGCCAGAACGCGAGTCCGGCCGTGACCAGTTGGGAGACGAAGATGAACGCGACGGCCAGAGCCAGCCGCGGCAGGGTCTCGTCGGCGGGCAGAGCGCCGCCGGTGGGGAGCTTCAGCGGCCCCCAGCCGTAGGCGAACGTGCCCGCGATCAGCGCGACCAGCGGCAGCAGCACCATCGCCGCCGCGCTGAAACCGAGCGCCACCGCCAGCTTCGACCAGAGCAGCCGGCCCCGGGGGACGGGTGCCGCGAGCAGATAGCGCAGCGAGGACCAGCTCGCCTCCGAGGCGACGGTGTCCCCGCAGAACAGAGCCACCGCCACCACGAGGAGGAAGCCGGCCGAGACGAAGAGACAGGTCGCGGCGAAGTTCGCCGCCGACGCCGTCGCCGTGTCCATCAGCGTGATCCGGCCGTTGCCGCCGTCGGCGTCCTGCTCCCCGCCGATCGCGAAGGCGACGATCAGGATGAACGGCAGGGCCGCGAGCACCGCGCCCATCACCAGGGTGCGGCGCCGCTTCAGCTGCCGTACGGCCTCGACACGCAGGGGCAGGGTGCGCCGCGCCCGGTAGCCGGGGGCGGTCTCCACGAGCTCCCCCGGTTCAGCGGTCGTCGTGCTCATGCGGATCCTCCTCCGATCAGGGTCAGGAACGCGTCCTCAAGGCGCCGGTGCGGTCCCACACCGGTCACGGGCACGTCCAGGCGGACGAGTTCGCCGATCAGGCCCGTCGCGTCGGCCCCGTCGAGCCGGACGAGCAGCCCGCCCTCGGTCCGTACGGCCGAGCCGATCCCGGGCAGTGCGCCGATCTTGTCCACCAGCGGGTCGGGGACGGTCTCCCCCAGGGTCACCAGCAGGGTGTCGCCCGCGCCGGTGATCTCGCCGACCGGTCCGGCCTGCACGAGCTGACCGCGGTGCATCACCACGAGATGGGTGCAGGACTGCTCGACCTCCGACAGAAGGTGGCTGGAGACGATGACGGTCCGGCCGCCGGCCGCGTACCGGATCATCACGTCCCGCATCTCGCGGATCTGTGGCGGGTCGAGGCCGTTGGTCGGCTCGTCCAGGATCAGCAGATCCGGCATGCCGAGCATGGCCTGGGCGATGGCGAGCCGCTGCCGCATGCCCTGCGAGTACGTCCGTACGGCCCGGGCGAGGGCGTCGCCGAGGCCGGCGATCTCCAGCGCCTCCTCGATGTGGGCGTCCTCGGCCGGGCGGCCGGTGGCCTGCCAGTACAGGTCCAGGTTGTCCCGCCCGGAGAGGTGCGGCAGGAAGCCCGCGCCCTCCACGAAGGCGCCGACCCGGGAGAGCACCGGGGCGCCCGGGCGGATGGCCTGCCCGAAGACCCGGATCTCCCCGTCGTCGGGGGTGATCAGGCCCATGAGCATGCGCAGGGTGGTGGTCTTTCCGGCGCCGTTCGGCCCCAGCAGGCCGAGGACCTGCCCCTGCTCGACCCGGAAGGAGAGGTCCCGTACGGCATACCGGTCCGAGGACTTCGCGTACTTCTTCGCCAGACCGGTGATCTGCAGGGGTACGGAGGCGAGTTCGGGGTCCGGGGCGGGAGCCGTGGTCCGGCGCCGCCCGGTCATCAGCAGCGCGCCGGCGATCAGCGCGCCCGCCAGTGGAAGCCCCCACACCCACCAGGGCAGCGCCGCCGCCTGGGTGGCCACGGCGGGCGCCGTGGGTACGGTCAGCGGGGACTCGACGGCGACGGTGTAGCCGGCCGGGGCGGCCGGGGAGGCGTAGCCGAGGTCCGTGGCCGAGAGCACGAGCCGCAGCCGGTGACCGGCCTCGATCTCGTGGTCGATCGCGGGCAGCGTCAGCTCCAGGCTGCGGCCCTTGCCCGCGTCCTCGACGCGGATCGGGGCGACGAGCTGGGCGGGCAGCACCTGCTGGCGCCCGTCGGGCCCGACGTCGTACAGCTTGCCGAAGAGGACGGCCGAGCCGTCCGGGCTGTCCGAGGTGACCTTGACGCGGACGGTCGGCGTGCCCGTGATCCGTACCGGCTGGGCCTGCGGCTTCGCGTCGAACCGGGCGTACTGGCCGGGGAAGTCGAGGGAGAGACCGACGCCGAGCGAGGAGAGCTGGGCGAGTCCGCCGCCGACGCCGGGGACGGCGGAGATGGCGGGCGGGTTGGCCCCGGCGGGGTTGGCGAAGGACTGCGGCCGGCCGCCGTCGCCGAGCGCGACGGAGAGCGGCTTCGAGCCCTGGCCTCCGGTCAGCCCCGGGTAGCGGTCGGCGGTCGCGCCGCGCAGCTGCGCCTGGCCGTCGGTGGAGTCGACTCCGCCGGTACGGCTGACGCGGAACGCGGACCCGGTGTCGGCGCCCTTGTCCTGCTTCAGATGGCGGTCGAACCAGTCGCCGATCCGGGCCTCGACGCGGTCGGTCTCGCGGTCGCCGCCGTCATGGCCGCCGGCGATCCAGTCGACGGCGACGGGTGCGCCGTTGGCTCCGATCGTCTTCGCCATGGCGTCGGCGTGCGTGAGCGGGAAGAGGGAGTCGCTCTGCCCCTGGACGATCAGGGTGGGGACCTTGATGCGGGCGCCGACGGCGGAGGGGCTACGGGCTTCGAGGAGCGTACGGGCGGGCGCGTCGGGCTGTCCGGAGACGGCGACGCGCTCGTACATCGCGCACAGCTCGTCGGTGAAGCGCCCGCACGCGCCGTTCCCGTTCCCCGCGCCGGCGGAGAAGAAGATCCCGGCCCAGAGCTTCTTGAAGACGCCGTTCGGGAAGAGGGCGTCGGCGAGGTTCCAGTACGTGATCTGGGGGGCGATCGCGTCGACGCGGGTGTCGTACCCGGCGGCGAGCAGCGAGATCGCCCCGCCGTAGGAGGCGCCGGCCATCCCGACGCGCGGGTCACCGGCCTTGTCGAGCTGGACCTCGGACCGCTTGGCGAGCCAGTCGATGAGCCGCTGGACGTCCTTGACCTCGTGGGCGGGGTCGTTGAGGCCGATCCGCCCGGTGGAGGCGCCGAACCCGCGCGCCGACCAGGTCAGGACGGCGTAGCCGTCGCGGGAGAGCTGCTCGGCCTGGGCACGGACGTCGTCCTTGGAGCCGCCGAAGCCGTGCCCGAGGAGCACGGCCGGCCTGCGGTCCGAGGCGGGTCCCGAGGTGAAGTACGAGGTGTCGATCCGCGCCCCGGGCATGTCGAGCATCTGGTCCGCGCGGTGCACGGGCGGTGGTTCGTCGGAGGCGACGGCGGTCCAGGTACCGGCGCCCGCGAGCACGGTGAGGGCGGCGGTGACCGCGGCCCACCGGGGAAGTCGGAATGGCATGTGTCGAGCGTAGGCGGGCCGCCTGTGCGACTCGGCTGCCCCCGGGCGGAAATCGGCGGCCTCCTGGAGTCGTACGCCGTAGCGTCCCGTACACCAGGCGCGGTATGCGCGGCGCGAGACGAAGGGGGCCGGGATGGAGATCCGACGGGCGACGACGGTGGCCGAACTGCTGGCGGCGGGGCACCTCTACGACGGCCCGCCGAGGGTGCGGTGGGCGGAGGCGTTCCTGGCGGCACCGGGCCACCTGATGCTGATCTCGTACGCGGAGGACGGCTTCCCGGCGGGTTTCGTATCCGGAATCGAGATGCTGCACCCGGACAAGGGGGTGGAGCTGTGCCTGTACGAGCTGTCGGTGGACGAGGCGTACCGGCGGCGCGGGGTGGGGCGGGCGCTGACGGAGGCGCTGGTGGCGGAGGGGCGGACGCGGGGCTGCTACGACGTGTGGGTGGGCGTGGACACGGACAACGAGGCGGCGCTGCGGACGTATCGGTCGGCGGGGGCCCGGGACGAGGGCGAGTTCGCGATGCTGACCTGGGAGTTCGAGGTGAAGGACCGGTGAGGGGAGCGAACGCACTCTTGTACGCCACATGACAACGCGGGACTCTGAGGCGCACCACCCACCCGTACTCCCGGTAACCCGGACAACGAGAGGTTCAGGTGCCCCAACACATGACCCGGATACCCCGCCGCGCTATAGCGCTCGTGCCCGTTCTGGCGCTGGCAGCCGGCCTCCAGTTCGTGGCGACCCCCACGGCCCAGAGCGCCCCCGTCCTGGGGGATCTCCGCCTGGCCCCGGCGTCGCTGGCCATCGACAACAGCTGGATCGTCGTCCTCAAGGACGGCACGACGCGCGCCGCGGACCTGGGCGTGACGCCGAAGCACGAGTACAGCAAGGTCCTCAAGGGCTTCTCGACGAGCATGTCGAAGGCGAAGGCGGCGACGCTGGCGGCGGACCCGCGAGTGGCGTACGTGGAACAGAACGCGACGGTGCGGATGACGGAGACGCAGCCGGGCGCGACCTGGGGCCTGGACCGGGTGGACCAGCGCAACCTGCCGCTCTCCACCACGTACACGTACAACACGACGGCGTCGAACGTCACCGCGTACATCATCGACACCGGGATCCGCACCTCGCACAGCGAGTTCGGCGGCCGGGCGACGGTGGGCACGGACACGGTCGGCGGCGGCCAGAACGGCCAGGACTGCCAGGGCCACGGCACGCACGTCGCGGGCACGGTCGGCGGCGCGAAGTACGGCGTCGCCAAGGGCGCGAAGCTGGTGGCGGTACGGGTCCTGGACTGCAACGGGTCCGGTACGACGGCCGGGGTCATCGCGGGCGTCGACTGGGTGACGGCCAACGCGGTCAAGCCGGCGGTCGCCAACATGAGCCTGGGCGGCGGCGCGAACACCTCGCTTGACGACGCGGTGAAGCGCTCGATCGCGTCGGGCGTCACGTACGCGGTCGCGGCGGGCAACGGCAACTTCCTCGGCCTGCCGGCCCGCGCCTGCAACTACTCCCCGGCGCGTGTCCCCGAGGCGATCACGGTCGGGGCGACGGACTCGGCGGACAAGCGGGCGTCGTTCTCCAACTACGGCACCTGCGTGGACCTCTTCGCCCCGGGCGTCTCGATCACGTCGGCGTGGAAGGACAACGACACGGCGACGAACACGATCTCGGGCACGTCGATGGCGGCCCCGCACACGGCGGGCGTAGCGGCCCTCTACCTGTCGGCGAACCCGACGGCCACCCCGGCCCAGGTGAGCACGGCGCTGGTGAACAACGCCACCCCGGACAAGGTCCAGGACCCCCTGTCGGGCTCCCCGAACAGGCTCCTGCACTCGCTCTTCTAGCCGAGGAGCTCCCCGCTCGCAGGGTAGGGAGCCTCCTCGGGCAACAGCTCGGCCGCCCGGTCGAACCGCCCCTCGCGCACGAGCCCATGAACCTCGTGCGCGAGGGGCGTGACGTCCCGGACCCGGACGATCCACTCATCGGCGTACCGCCGCGTGGCCTCCCCGGAGAGCCCGAGCTGCAGGGACCGGTACGGCAGGGCCTGGAGCCGCAGATCCCGCTCGGGATCCCACTGCACGCGTGCGGGCGCGCCCGCCAACTCCCGCTTCCAGCCGGCCTGATCGACGTGCACACCCCGCACATAGTGCGACAGACAGGCATGCCGCAGGGCCCACTCGAACCCGTCACGCCGAATCTCCACGGCGAGCACGGTCCGCTGCCCCTCCTTCAGCCCCCACCCGCACCGGTACATCATCCACAGGAACGACGGCTTCACCCACGTCATCCGCTCCCGCTTCCAGGCGGCGGGAAACCGCCCGTCCCGAGCGGCGGGCAGCCCGATGGCGGGGTCGTAGGCCTGGTACATGGTGACGGTGGACGCGGTGTACAGGGCACGGATCTGATGCTTCGGCGGTACGACGGACATGCCCCCAGCGTGCGCGAGCGCGCGCCGACGGGGCCACCGAATTACCGTGCCCAGGAAGGGCCTCTCACGTCATTGACGCCGACCGGAATGCCTTCATGAAGCTACCCCACGCACCGACCGCGAAGTGCAGCGCGGGGCCCGTGGGGTTCTTGCTGTCGCGCACTACCGTCGCGCCTCGAAATCGGCCCGTCTCGACGCAATTGCTGTTGGCCCCGCTGTGGCTGGACTTGCGCCATGCCACCGGGAGAGCGGACGCGTCCGGGGATATCGCACTCACTGGCGTGCATCCTTCTTCATGTCGGCGATGAGGTTCAGTGACTGATCGAACGGCAGGGCAGACGCGGTAAGCCGCTCGAACGCTTCGGTGTAACCGTCCACGTCGGCAGGATCTTCGATGTACAGGCTGCTATTGAGGTGCTCCAACAGCACGACATCCATGCCTGGCTGCCCGAAGCCCAGGACGGCGAACCCTCCTGTCGCGCCAGGGTGCAACTCGGCGTTGGCGGGGAGGACCTGAATCGTCACGTTCGGGTAATCGGCCACGTCGAGAAGGCGCTGCAACTGGTCCCGCATGACGCCGGATCCTGGCGCACGTGCGGTGAGAGCGGCCTCGTGGACGATCGCCCTCAGCTTGAGCGGGTCGGGCCGCGTGAGCACCGACTGACGCGCCATGCGCACTTCCACAAGCGGGGCGATCTCCTCGGGCGTCGCGGTCATGCTGACGGCTCCGATCGCCGCGCGGGCGTACGCCGCCGTCTGCAACAACCCGGGGATCAGCAGTGGTTCAAAGTTGCTGACCGAGGACGCGTCGGCCTCCAGACCGATGAGGTCGGCGTACACGGGGGCAATGTCGTAGGTCTGCCACCATCCTCGACGGCTACCGTCCTTGGCGAGCATGAGCAGGAACTCCGAGAGGGCCTGGTCGGCACCGAACAGCCGCAGCAACTGCTCGACATCAGCCGATCTCGCACCTCGGGCCGCACTTTCGAGGCGTGACAGCTTCGACGCGCTGAGACCGGTGCGGGCCTCCACGTCCTCAAGCGTGAGCTTGGCCTGCTCCCGAAGCCGACGCAGCTCCAGGCCAAGCCTGCGCCGCCGCACGGTGGGTGGTGCCATGACCGGATACCCCTTACTCGCTTGCTGGTTGAGCTTCCCCCGCTCCAGGTGTAGGCCGCTACATGCTCGCACAGACGGTCGTCCAACCAACTCGATCGAGTTGGCAAATGTGCCAACTACCTGACTTCACTTGCCGAATTAGCGGCATACGGCCATGCTGAATCTAGCAAGGCGCACACGCTCCATCGCTGTGCGTGATGTCGCACTGGAACAAATGGACCCCCGCGACCGTGCGACCGGTCCGGGGGCATGGCCAACGCTTCGAAGGAGCGTCAACATGAGTGACCCTATCGTCCACCTCACCACGTGGTTCTTACGGCTGCTCCTGCCACCGACGGGACGTAGGCGACGATGCGCAGGACCGTACCGGTCAGCACAGTCGGCTACCGCCCGCGCAGCCTCGGCACGGCCCGCTCGCCATCGCTTCCCCACGCTCCGTGGCGAGGACAGCAGGCTCGTCCGCCCCTACCTCGTCGCACACGAGACGAGGGAACAGACACGGCTGCAAAGGCAGCGCCGCCGGGCGTTGTGGCTGTCCGTGCACGGTGTGGATGTGGGTCCGCGGTTGATCCACGGCGTGGAGGTGGCCTGATGGAGCGACAGGACTGCCTCATCGTGATGCGGTGGAGGCGGGGACCGAAGAGCGTCCCGCTGGCTCGGCGCGCACTACGCAAGGCGCTGGGCACCTGGGGGCTGCCCGCCATCGAGGATGCGGCGTCGCTCATCCTCTCGGAGTTGCTGACCAACGCGGTGCGGCACGCGAGGGTCCCGGGCAGGAGCATCGAGACGCGGTTCCTCCTGATGCCCGATGGGCTCCGCATCGAGGTCCACGACGCCTCGGAACAGCGGCCGTTGATGGCGCTACCTGATGACGACGCCGGAGGCGGCTGGGGACTGCCGCTCGTGGACACGCTGTCCGCGAAGTGGGGCGTCTCCGATCGGTCGGGTCCGGGCAAGCTCGTGTGGGCCGAGCTGGCGACCGACGAGCCGGAGGGTCGGTCCGCTGCCGACGGAACGCCGCCCGCTCCGGGCGCGCGCACGGCCGCACGATCGTGAACTGATCGTGGAGTGACAGCCCCCGAACCGCCCCGGCCGTCCGCCTCCTTCCTCCGGGCGGACGGCCGGGGCTCACTCACACCTCGTACCGCGTCGGACGGGCGGCCAGCTGGTCAGGCGTGGCCTCGGCCACGGCCAGGTTCCCGGTCCACAGGTGATCGCGGTTGCAGTAGCCCCCGAGGCTTGCTCGCTTGCCACCGGTGAGCAGCCAAGTTCCCTGTGGAAACCTCGCGATGACGTCGCTCCCGCAGATGAACGAGCGGTTGGCCTGCGTCATCACCCATTGGGCGTGCTCGCGGTCGCCGTCGGACGGACGGCACATGTTTCGGGCGATCTCCCACAGACGATCCCACGCGACGCCAGGCGTCATGGGGCCGACTACGGCAACCTCCCCGAGCTTCCGTTCGTCGAGCGAGTGGGTGGCGTACCCACAGACGACGCCGAACAGGGCGAACACGATGACCCTGCCCCGGCCGGTAAGTCCCCCGCCAACTTCCATGTGCGTACCTTTGCTCCGGACGGAGTCCGGGCGCATTGGCCGCGCCCGGACTCCGTCGCTCGTACCGGATCAGCAGCAGGGACCGTCGCCGCAGCACGCGGGCGAGTTGCAGTCCGCGGTCGTACCCCACAGCGTGATGTCCACGTCGAAGCCGGCGGCCCGAATCTCCTCCACCATGGAGACCATGAGGCCCCTGGTCCGGATCTTGGAGTTCGGCGCATGGTGCAGGAAGTAGCCGAACTGCGCGGCACACCAGTCCGCGTACTCCTGGGTGTGCAGCATGAACGCATGCCAGCCCGGGTCCACGACCGCACTGGGCGCCATCACCTCGCCCTTGCCGGTGGTGCCCACCACCCACAGGAAGGCCAGAGCCTCGTTCATGACCCTGCGGGCCATCGACAGCTCATGCCCGTACTCGTCCGCGCAGAACACGGACAGCTTCTCGAACAGCTCGGGACTCACCAGGTCCCGCCCGCGCCGTAGGGCGACGGAGTTGTCAGCCGTGATCGTCATTGCCTCGCTCCTCTCGGGTCAGACGGTGGGCGGAGGCGGGAACTGATCCCCGCCGGAATCCCCGGACTTGTCCTCGGGATCGGCCATACGCTCACCTCCTCTCGCCAGGAGGCGGGACGGGCTGGTGGCACCTGGCGCACTCGCACGGGGGCCACACGGCGGTCGCCATCGGTTGCGCCATCTGCTTCTCCCCGCCCGTCGGGTACACGACCTCGGCGCCGAAAGTACGGCCGCCATCACGGGATACGCGGAACGTCAAGGTCATTGGTGCCCCCGCGTGACGTGGCGCTCGATTGCGCAGGTTTCAGGGGCCTGCGGCATAGGAGGCATGAAGAACTTCACGGCCGACCGCCGTGCCAGGTTGGTCACCATCACTGCACCCCTTTACGTCACGATCACTGCGTCGGCAGCCAATCGTGACCGGGGCCTTAGGGCGTTTCTAGCCTGTTTCCTGTTCCGTCAAGAACTCGTCTCGGATGCCCTCGACCATGCTCCGCATTCCGTCGCCCGACAGCGCAGTACGCTCGAAGCCCTCGAACTTGCGGACGTATATGTCCACGTCCCTCGGGTCAGTTACCACCATCTCGGCGTGAACTGTCTCTACGGTGACCATGCGATCATCACGGATTACGAACGCATGGTTCGCGATGTCGTTATGTTGAGCCCCCAATGGAACTACCCTGACATCGACATGAGATAGACGCGACATCGAGACGATTCGGTCAAGCTGTGCCGCCATCATGGGCGGCGAGACGATCCGCCACCTAAGAACAGGCTCAGTAACGACGAAACGGAGAGTCTTTGAGCTGTCGAACAGCACGGCTTGTCGCGCCATCCTCCCGCTGATAGTCCGGTTGAGCACGTCCTCGCTGAGCTCATGGCGCCGCAGAATCGCGCGGGCGTACTCAGGGGTCTGGAGCAGTCCGGGGACCAATGCCGGTTGGAACAGGCGCAGGGTGTCCATCTGGGCCTCAAGGGCCATGGCTGCCTGTTGCCCCTTGTGGATACCGGCTCGCTTGAGAAGCCGCCAAGCGGTGGCCTCCGTGGTTGCCGCTCTGGCCGCTTCGGTGTACTCGGCCTTGATTTCGTCGGAGACACTGAGGGCCGTGAGGATGCGTTCCACATCTGTGGCGCTGGGCAGAAGGTTCGCGTTCTCAATCTTGGACAGCTTCGATGGGGACATGAGTGCGCTACGGGCCACCGCTTTGGCTTCCTTGCCGGACGCCACTCGCAGGGCCCGCAGCGCGGCCCCAAGCTGTGCCTTGTTCACTCGCCGTACTTCGCCCACCAGTCCATGAAGGGCTCGGCGTGGGCGAGTGCTGTGTCCCGGTAGCCTATGAACCCCTCCGCCTCGGTCGCGGCCAGCACGTCCACGCCCTGGAAGGCACCCTGCTCGTCGTACCGCATGACAGCCGTGTCCACCGAGTCGAAGAGCCAGAAGTCCGGTACGCCTTCCAGCGGATTGGGCACCTCGGTCACGTCGAGGATGAAGAACTCCTCTCCGCCGGTCATGTTCTTCCGATAGCCCCACCCCAGCTCGAAGCGAAGGTAGTCCGTGAGGGGGCGGGCAAGAACGTGCACCCGGTACACACGCTTGCCCTCGCTGGTGTGGGAACGCAGCTCCGCCACCCAGTCGGCGTTGTAGTCTTCCGGCTGCGGCCGGCCCGCGAGGAACGCACCGTAGGCGTCCACGCTCCCGGACCGGCTGTAGTCGGACAGGGTCTCCAGCCGGAAGGCCTGGTGCTCGAAGGAGTCGAAGAGGTCCCCAAGCGTCCTAGACGAGGCCATCGGCGATGGCCTTCTTGATGAGGTCCATGGGGATCTCAACGAGTGTTTCGTGAGCGGGAATCCTGAGGCCGTGGTCGGTCGGCGTCTCGCCCTGTACGAGGAACGTCCCCCGATCGGTCGCGTAGATCGTCGGGCAGTCCTTGTTGTCACACGAGCTGATCAGTTTGGTCACCTGCATGATCCAATCCCCTCTCCCTGGTGGTCCCCCTGGCTCCCTACCGCGTTCGATGCTCCCGAGGCTGCGGCCGGGAGGTCAAGTGATCACGGTTGAGAGAACGGGAAATCAGCAGGGCCGGCCAACTCCGGTCCGGATTGGCCAAGCTGCTCAGGCTCGATGGCCACCGTTCACGTACTCCTCGAAGGGTACCGATTCAGCCACCGCGATCCTCTGGTACTCAACGAAAGGAGACACGTCCCCTTCGAACACTTCGCGGCTAATTTGCGCGCCGTCCGCCTCGTAGTTCATGAGGACGACTTCCGCAAGGTCGAACATCCAGAAGTCCTGGACGCCTTCCAGGGGGTTGGGTCGGTCGGTCACGTCGAGGATGCGGATTTCGTCGCCGGCCAGGACATGCACCCCGTAGTACCGGAACTCGAATCGCAGATAGTCAGAGAGCGGCTGCGTCACGATATGCACCCGACCGTTGCGCTTCCCTTCGGCGCGCTGGCGCGACACGCGTTCCGCGTAGGAGGAGCCTGTATACGGAACCAGCCGCCCCTCACGGAAGGCCGCGAACTCCTCCGCCTCCTGCGGCACGAGGTACTGCGGCAGCGTCTCTAGTACTCCAGCTGTAGATCGTGATCCTGCTGGTGGGGGCGGGTTCGGGAACGGGTACGGCCACCGATGATCATCG
>NZ_JAUPWM010000103.1:0-995 GCF_032436795.1 Streptomyces sp. P9(2023) | reverse complement strand
AAGGTCACGCGGCTGGCGCAGGAGCATGGGGCGGCGTTGATCGCGCTGACGATCGACGAGGAGGGCCAGGCCCGTACGGTCGAGAACAAGGTGGCCATCGCCGAGCGGCTGATCGACGACCTGTCCGGTAACTGGGGTATCCACGAGTCCGACATCCTCATCGACACCCTGACCTTCACCATCTGCACGGGGCAGGAGGAGTCGCGTGGTGACGGCATCGCGACGATCGAGGCGATCCGGGAGCTGAAGCGCCGGCATCCGGACGTGCAGACGACACTGGGTCTGTCGAACATCTCCTTCGGTCTGAATCCGGCGGCCCGGATCCTGCTGAACTCGGTGTTCCTGGACGAGTGCGTGAAGGCGGGCCTGGACTCGGCGATCGTGCACGCGTCGAAGATCCTGCCGATCGCCCGGTTCGACGAGGAGCAGGTCACCACCGCTCTCGACCTGATCTACGACCGGCGTGCCGAGGGCTACGACCCGCTGCAGAAGCTGATGGCCCTGTTCGAGGGGGCGACGACCAAGTCGCTGAAGGCCGGGAAGGCCGAGGAGCTGCTCGCGCTGCCGCTGGACGAGCGGTTGCAGCGGCGGATCATCGACGGCGAGAAGAACGGCCTGGAAGCGGATCTGGACGAGGCGCTCCAGGACACCCCGGCCCTGGACATCGTCAACAACACGCTGCTCGAAGGCATGAAGGTCGTCGGCGAACTGTTCGGCTCCGGGCAGATGCAGCTGCCGTTCGTCCTCCAGTCCGCCGAGGTCATGAAGACGGCCGTCGCCCACCTCGAACCGCACATGGAGAAGACGGACGCCGACGGCAAGGGCACCATCGTCCTCGCCACCGTCCGCGGTGACGTCCACGACATCGGCAAGAACCTCGTCGACATCATCCTGTCCAACAACGGCTACAACGTCGTCAACCTCGGCATCAAGCAGCCCGTCTCCGCGATCCTGGAAGCCGCCGAGGAACACCGCGCCGACGTCATCGGCATGTC
>NZ_JAUPWM010000252.1:0-346 GCF_032436795.1 Streptomyces sp. P9(2023) | reverse complement strand
AACTAAATCGTTGGGCTTAGCAGTGATCTCTAAATCATAACCTGCATCCGCTATACGGTTTAAATTCGCTTCAGTACCCATTACTACTGATGCATCATCAATTCCATCGATTTTATTTAATTGTGCTGATAACTGCATCAAAGACACAGAATCCTGATACATATTTTCAAATGCTTTATATTTAACTGCCATAAATACCCACTCATTTATTAACTAATAACTGAAAAATGATTAATTACACTCTCTAATAAATATAATTATTTTTTAGTTGATTAGCCCCAAATAAAATACCAGAAACAATATCACATCCAGAGCTAGACCCGATTTCTAAAACATTAGATATAGA
>NZ_JAUPWM010000251.1:0-346 GCF_032436795.1 Streptomyces sp. P9(2023) | reverse complement strand
ATCAGGCCAGCTGCCCCGCTGTTGTCACCTCAGGAGCCGCTGTCGACGACGCAGGTGGCGAACCGTCTGGAGGGCAGTATTCGTGATAGCGGGCTATTTTACGAATCTCATCTCAAACGCTGGTTTCAGGGCGACATGCCTCGTCAACAGCTTCTGCGTGAACCACAGATGCAGCCAGGGCCTCGCCCTGCGTCCCAGCCCATGTCGGCCATGATGCCTCTGGCTGCTACCGGGATACCCACGGGGGCGTCGTCTCAGGGCAGCGCCATGACCATCTTGCCCAATTTTCCCCTGATGCCCGTCAAAGGGGGCGATGCTTTGCTGGAGCGGCCTTTGCCTCTCCCCG
>NZ_JAUPWM010000250.1:0-347 GCF_032436795.1 Streptomyces sp. P9(2023) | reverse complement strand
CGTGCTGCATCCATTGCAAACGGTTAATGATCGCTTGATGAGAAACCAGCACTCCTTTTGGATTACCTGTAGAACCTGAGGTATAAATAATGTACGCGCCATGTTCTGGGCGTAATGCTTGTTGTCTCGTTACATCGCTATATGGTGTGGCTTGTGGTAGTTCATCTAAGATAAAAAGCTCACCAAGATCGCTAAAACGCTCGCTATAATCAGAGGTAGTGATGATCAGTTTCGGCTTAGCATCGCTGATCATATAAGCCAATCTATCATCGGGGTAACTGACATCTAACGGAAGATAAGCGGCCCCAGATTCGATTATACTGTTAAGAGCAAGACTGAGTTTAACG
>NZ_JAUPWM010000249.1:0-348 GCF_032436795.1 Streptomyces sp. P9(2023) | reverse complement strand
CACTAGGCACACGTTATCGGTGCCGATGAAGGACTCCCCGATTAGAAATGCCTGTGCTAAGCCTTCAGGCTTGGGCTGTACCGCATACTGCAAATGGATACCAAAGCGACTGCCATCACCCAATAATCGCTGAAAGCTGGTTTGATCTTCAGGCGTGGTAATGATCAAGATATCTCGAATACCCGCCAGCATCAGTACTGAAAGCGGATAATAGATCATGGGTTTGTCGTATATGGGCAGCAGCTGCTTGGAGACACCCAGAGTAATGGGGTATAGCCTGGAGCCACTTCCGCCTGCAAGGATAATGCCTTTCATAACTGACCTTCGCTATGCGTTGTAATATCGTTA
>NZ_JAUPWM010000102.1:0-956 GCF_032436795.1 Streptomyces sp. P9(2023) | reverse complement strand
GCGTTTTGGATATCTTGCATATTTGTACCCATTTTATTGGCGTTCATAGATACCCCCACTTTCGTGGTATTTAAAAAGACCTGCGATTTCTCGCAAGCCTTAGGGAGTAGACTATATCATATTGGCAAATTCGAAAAGATGGCCTTTGTGTATTCCACCGTGATTACAACACCTTGATACTTCTGATTTTGTAAAACCATCTTTGACAGTTTCAACAATGGAACCGTATCTTTTCGTTTCATTTGTGATAATGTTAGTTGCTATAACTGGTTTTGCTTTTTTACTTTCAGCACCAAATTTACCATAATTGAAATGTTCTTTACCGCTTATATGTTTTGTCAACCCATTCTTATAAGCATGTATAACATTATCTTGAACAGTAACCCACTCTAGGTTATCTAAGCTATTATTTAGCTTGTTCCCGTCTATATGGTTAACTTGTGGCAAGTTATCAGGATTCGGTATGAAATATTCAGCGATTAGTCTGTGGACGTAAAATTGTTTTCTTTTTCTGTTAATCGAAAAAGTAACCCTGTAATAACCGTTGGGAGCAATATCTGGGTTTAATACCTTACCATTCCAAGACCTTGTTCTACCAATTTTATCAGTTACAGTTCTATCCTTACTTCTAATCTCGCCATTTGACGATATTTCATAAAATTCTTCGTACCCTTTTATTTTTACCCAGTTCATATTTAATACCCCCATATTTATTCTTTGTATGGTTGTATTATATCACAAATTTGTTATTTTTACCAATCGCACCGCTTCGAGTTATGTATCAATAATAACTCTACTTCTAAATAGAATAGTCGTTACACTTTCCTGTATGTTTACAGGCTTAGCACGGGATTGTCATAGGCTAAAGCCCTTAGAGTTTCCCCGTTAGCATGGCTTACGCCACACACCCCAGATAAGGTTCAATGCGTTTTAGTCGGACTAACATTTTATCCGAC
>NZ_JAUPWM010000248.1:0-349 GCF_032436795.1 Streptomyces sp. P9(2023) | reverse complement strand
GATGATTTTTCTTGGTACCAATCATATAAACCTAAAGAGGGTAAGCCTTGGTTATTTACAGCGCCATCTTTAGAGCGTATTGCCGAGACAGTTCTTACCAAATCTGAATTAGAGGATAAGAAAAAGAGAGCAAAAAAACAACTGTATTCCCGTTTATTGCCAGTGATTGCGGGTGGGTGCGAAATACCAATTCCTTATGATTTTGTTCAGAAGAGTTTTCAGACGGCCTGCAATCCCTTTGCTCAATACCAATCTAAAGAGGGAGAAAGTAATCGAAAAATAAATTGGGAAAAAAATATCGGCGTAGCCTGTGCCTTATACAAGTGATGTCGTGCCCGTCATGATAAAT
>NZ_JAUPWM010000247.1:0-349 GCF_032436795.1 Streptomyces sp. P9(2023) | reverse complement strand
CACGTGATCACTACATGATAGTCATGTGATCAGTCCATGCTCAGTCACGGTATCAGTGCATGATCAGCCACGTGATCAGTGCATGATCTGTCACATGATTAGTGTATGATCATCCACGTGATCAGTGCATGGGCAGTCATGTGATCAGTGCATGATATAGACGTGATCAGTGCATGATCAGTCTCGTGATCAGTGCATGATAGCCACGTGATCAGTGCATGATCAGTCACCTGATGGGTGTATGATCATTCACGTGACCTGTACATGGTGGCTACATGATCATTGCATGATCAGCCAAGTGAGTAGTGCATGATAGCCACGTTATCAATTCATGCGTTGTCACGTGATC
>NZ_JAUPWM010000101.1:0-1049 GCF_032436795.1 Streptomyces sp. P9(2023) | reverse complement strand
TAGGCGGTCTCGATCTCCCAGCGCTCGTGGTAGAGCCGGACGAGTTCACCGGCCGGGTGCGTCGAGGGGTCGGTGAGGGTGGTCAGCAGCCGGTAGTGGCCGGTGCGGGTGCCCGCGGCGGTGCGGATGCTGACCTCGGCGTCGATCACGCGCACGGTCAGAGCGCCGAGGCGGGCCAGGAACGAGCCGTCACCACAGCGCGCCACCGCCGGCAGGTTCCGGCTGGACTTGCAGCGCACCAGCAGATCGGCGCCGGTGGCGGAGAAGTGGTTCAGCAGTGCGGCGGCGGCGAAGTTCCGGTCGCCCAGCAGCAGCATCCCGGCCCGCAGATCCGACGCCAGGCGGCGGGCGTACTCCAGCTCACCGGTGGCGGCCGGACCGAATACGGCCCCGATCACCGACCGGGTCCCGCAGGCCACCAGCGCGGCCAGCCGCAGTTGCGGGTAGCCCGAGATCCCGTTGCCCAGCCGCTGCCGGGTGAACACCGTGAGGTTGGCCGGACAGTCCGGGACCGACAGCAGCGTGCCGTCGACCGCGACCACTCTCAAGCCCCGCCACCACCCGGCCGCAGCGGTCGTGGCCGCAGGACCCCTCACCAGGTCGAACAACGCTCGCATCGGTGCCGGTCCCAGCCGCTGGCGGGCCTGTCGTAACGCGCTGCCGCTGGGCCGGGCAAGTGCCAGGCCCGCCAGCCCGGCACACAGCCGGTCGAAGACCTGCCGGTAGCCCAGCCCGGTGAACAGCGCTCCGGCCAGCAGCAGGTACACCGTGACCCGCGCCGGCACCAGCCGGACCCTGCGCTGCACCGCACCGGTCTGCGCCAGCACCTCATCGACCATCTCGAACGGAACGATCCGGGTCAGCTCGCCGATATGCCCCGGCGCGAACACACCCGCAGCTACCCCGACCGTCCTTGTTATGGCAGCCTGTTCCAACAGCGGAGCTCCTGTGGTGAGGATGTCTTGGAGGACAAACCTCTTCTACAGCAGCTCCGCTGCCTCGTTCACCGGCCTTGACGAACAGCCCCCGCCCTTAACTGAACGGCGTTG
>NZ_JAUPWM010000246.1:0-350 GCF_032436795.1 Streptomyces sp. P9(2023) | reverse complement strand
ACTTAGCCATGGCCACCGCGACGCCAAAGAGCGACCGCATAAACACCTTCCTACACCATTCTGGCCGCTCAAGCTTTGAGTCATTTAATGTCAGCCGAGATGATGTAATAGAGGCTCGCCTAAACAAAGCCTACGTCCAGGCGGTTGTTTACGACCTAAGCGCACAGATCAAACAAGTAGCTGACTTAAAGCTGACGCTGCTACGCCAAGCCTGGAAACGGAACCAATGGCTGAAAAACCAGTTAAGCGACGCTGGGATCACGAGCATGACGCCGCTGCTACTGGTGCAGGTTGCCAATGGTGCCGGTACCATTGAAGAGGCCGAAACGCTCTTAATACGTAACATAGGC
>NZ_JAUPWM010000245.1:0-350 GCF_032436795.1 Streptomyces sp. P9(2023) | reverse complement strand
GCACCTTCTTCGCCAAAGTGAAAGAAGAGCTTGATATCGTGCCCGCTAAGGTTCGTGTACTGGAGTACATGCAAGAAAAGGCCGTGTTCAATAACGAAGATGGTCAATCCATAGTCGCTGCTGAGCTACCAAAACACCCACTTCCAGGTTCGCTTGGCAGTACGGGCCTGATTACTCATGCCATCACTTCAAAATACGTCGATGGCCTACCGCTCTATCGCATTGAGACAATGCTCCGTCGCTACGGCGGCGAACTCTCTCGGGCGACGCTGGCGAATTACGTCATGAAGTCCGCTAAGGTGTTCCAGCCACTGGTGAATCTGCTACGAGAGCACCAAAACAGTGGCGAC
>NZ_JAUPWM010000244.1:0-350 GCF_032436795.1 Streptomyces sp. P9(2023) | reverse complement strand
AGGCGCGCACCGTCATCGGCTGGCCGACGACGAAGACGACGCCACCCTGGTGCCGCTGGCCAAACGCATCAGCGCCCTGCTGGAACAGCTGGCCACACAGCTGGACAGACGCCTGCCGGTGGAGCCGCTGGCCGCCCAGGCCCAGGAGCTGCTGGCGCTGCTGGAAGAGCAGAGCAATACGCTGGATGAGAAGGCCATGACCCACTACCGCCCCATCCAGAGCCAGCTTCGCCTGATCGCCGAGCAACTGGGGCCGCTCAGCGAGGCAGCCGGGCGACTGGTGGCGCCCGGCAGCCTTCAAACCGACGCGGCTGAAGCGCTACGCTAACACCCGCACATCGGTCTCTTAC
>NZ_JAUPWM010000243.1:0-351 GCF_032436795.1 Streptomyces sp. P9(2023) | reverse complement strand
CACTGCATTTAGGTGCGTTGGATGGTAACGGAATCATCTATATTCATAAAATTGACTCCGGCTATAACTTGCGGATGCAATCACGCATTGGGCGTCGTAACCCATTGTATAGTACGGCTATCGGTAAGGTGCTCTTATCAGACAGAGAAGAAATGTTTGTTCGTGACACATTAGCGGATGTCGAGTTTATCAAACATACCGAAAACACATTAGAAAATACCGATCAGTTGATCGCCGAGCTAGAACGAGTTCGTGCGCAACATTTTGCGCAAGATAATGAAGAGCAAAAACCTGGTTTACGCTGTATCGCCGCTCCTGTGTACGATCGGTTTGGCCATATTATTGCTGGGT
>NZ_JAUPWM010000100.1:0-1050 GCF_032436795.1 Streptomyces sp. P9(2023) | reverse complement strand
TGTATTGCCCTGTGAGGTTGGGGACGCGGCTGGCGGGTGGTTTGCCTGCGAGGGCGGTGTGTCCGCGGTGGTGATTGTAGGTGTGGAGCCACTCGGGGAAGGCTGCTCGGCGTTCGGCCTCTGACTGGTAGGGGCGGGCGTAGGCCCATTCCTCGAGCAGGGTGCGGTTGAGGCGTTCGACTTTGCCGTTGGTCTGGGGCCGGTAGGGCCGGGTTCGCTTGTGTGCGATCCCGGCCGCCGTCAGGGCGTCGCGCCAGGCGTGGGATTTGTAGCAGGCCCCGTTGTCGGTCAGGACGCGTTCGACGGTGATCCCGACGCTGGTGAAGTAGGCGTGGGCCCGGAGCCAGAAGCCGGTGGCGGTCTCTTTCTTCTCGTCGGCCAGGATCTCGCTGTAGGCGAGGCGGGAGTGGTCGTCGACGGCGGTGTGGATGTAGCTGTAGCCCAGGCGGGGGCGCTTTTTGCGGCCGGCCTGGCGGCCGAGGGTCTTGTGGCCGCCGCCGTCGGGGATGTTGCCGAGCTTCTTGATGTCCACGTGCACGAGTTCGCCGGGCCTGTCACGTTCGTAGCGGCGTATGACACGGCCGGTGGCCCGGTCCAGACAGGTCAGGCGGGCCAGGCCGAACCGGGTCAGCACGCGGTGCACGGTCGAGGGCACCAGGCCCAGCAGGTGAGCGATGCGGGCCGGGCCCCACCGGCGGGCGAGGCGGACCTTGATGATCCGCCGTTCCGTGCGGGTGGGAGTCCGCTTCGGGCTGTGGTGCGGGCGCGAGGAGTGGTCGGCCATGCCGGCCTCGCCCGCAGCCCGGTAGCGGGCCGCCCACCGCTGGGCGGTGGTGGGCGAGACCTGGAAACGCTCGGCCGCCCGGCGCAGCGGCCAGCCGTCATCGACCACGCAGCGGGCCAGCCGCAGGCGTCCGGTCTCGGTCAGGGGTGCATTACGGTGAGACATGAGGGCCTTTTGTCGTTCGGTGGAGATGTCGCAATCCACACCGAACCCGGAAGGCCCTCACCCGTTCAAGACGCCTCAGCCGAGACCTCCCTCACCCGTCC
>NZ_JAUPWM010000242.1:0-351 GCF_032436795.1 Streptomyces sp. P9(2023) | reverse complement strand
ATAAAAGTGATCAGTATTTATGGACAAGTTGGCTTACCTTTGGTCCTTACCCAGAGCTTATAAACGTTTAATTAGCTTAGCAATTGACACCTTGTTAATCACCGTGTCTTTTTTTGCTGCGCTATGGGCGAGATTAGGTGAGGTAGTTATACCCCCTTCATCTTTAACCACATTGACTTTACTTGGTACTGTGGTTGTCACCTTAGTAGTCTTTACTCGTTTAGGGCTTTATCGCGCGGTGCTGCGCTTTTTAACCTTCCATGCGCTGGTGGTGATTTTCGCTGGTGCCTTGCTGTCTTCATTAGCATTAACATCCTTTGCTTATTATTTTAACGCTGCCATACCTCGCAC
>NZ_JAUPWM010000099.1:0-1061 GCF_032436795.1 Streptomyces sp. P9(2023) | reverse complement strand
ATGAAAAGCTTTTGAAGCTAACACAGATGCTGGGAGTTAGTATTCATGCTTATATCGTCACTGAGATAGGAAAGGCCATTAATCGCGATTATCTTGCTTTTCAACTTCAAGACACACAGAAAGATGCACTTGACCAGATGGTTAAACTGTTTGGTTCTGTTGTCCAAGAAAATCCTGATTCTGAACAATAGATATAAAAAAACCCAATAGTCCCTAAACTATTGGGTTTTCACTTTCGGATTGGTTAGAGCCTTTCCAAAAGGACGTTGTTAATTGTGAGTGCAATTAACTTTGGTTGTTAACGGTTTAATTAACGGTTTAATTATGAGTGATGATAACTTTGGTTGCAACCCCTCTCTGGCGGTTTCGCATGCTCTCCCTGCGCAGCGGGGGGGGCATGTGGAATTGCCAGAATTGGGAGCGCCCCTTGGTATAGTTACCAAAACTTCTTCACCCCCCTCTAAACACCCTGAATTACAGGCAGTTTTTGATACACAAACAGGCGAGATAACCCCTGTTGAACCTGCTGCACATAACGGTTTTTTTGTCTCCAAATATAAAAACTCTTACGACCCAAATCAGGGACGTTCAAAGCGTTATGCTTTGAAGTCTGTTGTAAATGATTTAATGCCAGGTTCGAGAACTTCCAAATGTATGCGGTATCGTGCTCCAGATCCTTTAACTGGTTCTTTGCGACCAGTTGAGATTTTGAAAAGTGCCGAACATGGAAAGGTTTTTTATCAAGGTTTAATGGCTTGCGGCTCTGTTTGGCATTGCCCTGTTTGCGCTGCAAAAATCGCTGAACGTAGACGGATTGAACTCAAAGAGGCTTTAGATTCTGCAAAAGAGAAAGGCTATAAGAGTCACTTTGTTACTCTCACTTTTCCCCACGGAATAAGCGATGATTTGAACGATATACTTTCGAAAATGCGTAACGCTTACCGTAGACTTTCAAGCGGTAAAAATGCCATTAAATCATTAATTAAGAGAGTTGACGAAAATAACCAAATCCACGGATTTATTCGAGCTGTTGAGGTTACACACGGCAAGAACGGCTTTCA
>NZ_JAUPWM010000241.1:0-352 GCF_032436795.1 Streptomyces sp. P9(2023) | reverse complement strand
GCATGAGTGGTCGATCCAGTTCGTGCCCAACGCCTTGTCGACGGCGGCAGTGGACAGGTCGCTGCCGCCACACATGCGGCACATCGCGGCATCGCCGAGCAAGGCGGACATGGACGCTACCGGAGCGGGGCGACCTGCCATCTCCCACCCGAGTCGCGTTGGAGGTGCGGTCATGACCTCACCTCCAACGCGAGCAGCAGCCCGCAGCCGTAGGCTTTGCCTGAACCGATACCTGCTGTGCGGAGGGCGTGGAGAGCCGCAGCGTCCACGACACTGCCGGCGGCGATGAACTCGACTCGCCGCAGCGTGACAACATGGCCAGGCTTGCTGGTGACGACGGGCGTCAGCCCCT
>NZ_JAUPWM010000098.1:0-1067 GCF_032436795.1 Streptomyces sp. P9(2023) | reverse complement strand
TGGCCGTACGCCGCGGTCTGGGCGTAGATCGGGCGGAGCAGGTCGAGGTCGCGGATGATCGCGGCCGGGCGGAGGTCGAAGACCTCGCCGATGGCGTTCTCGATCTTCTCGGTCTCCACGGTGTTGGTGCCGAAGGTCTCCACGAAGAGACCGACCGGCTCGGCCTTGCCGATCGCGTACGCGACCTGGACCTCGCAGCGCGAGGCCAGACCGGCCGCCACGACGTTCTTGGCGACCCAGCGCATCGCGTACGCGGCCGAGCGGTCGACCTTCGACGGGTCCTTGCCCGAGAACGCGCCGCCGCCGTGCCGGGCCATGCCGCCGTACGTGTCGATGATGATCTTGCGGCCGGTCAGACCCGCGTCGCCCATCGGGCCGCCGATCTCGAAACGGCCGGTCGGGTTCACCAGCAGGCGGTAGCCGTCCGTGTCCAGCTTGATGCCGTCCTCCTGGAGCTGGGTGAGGACGTGCTGTACGACGAACTCGCGGATGTCCGGCGCGAGCAGCGACTCCAGGTCGATGTCCGAGGCGTGCTGCGAGGAGACCACGACCGTGTCGAGGCGGACGGCCTTGTCGCCGTCGTACTCGATGGTGACCTGGGTCTTGCCGTCGGGACGCAGGTACGGGATCGTCCCGTTCTTGCGGACCTCGGTCAGCCGGCGCGACAGCCGGTGGGCCAGGTAGATCGGGAGCGGCATCAGCTCCGGGGTCTCGTCCGACGCGTAGCCGAACATCAGACCCTGGTCGCCCGCGCCCTGCTTGTCGAGCTCGTCCTCGTTGTCCCTCTGGGTGGCACCCTCGACACGCTTCTCGTACGCCGTGTCGACACCCTGCGCGATGTCCGGTGACTGCGACCCGATGGAGACCGAGACGCCGCAGGACGCGCCGTCGAAGCCCTTCTGCGACGAGTCGTACCCGATCTCCAGGATCCTCGCGCGCACCAGGGCGGGGATGTCGGCCCACGCCTTCGTGGTGACCTCACCGGCGACGTGCACCAGGCCGGTGGTGATCAGCGTCTCGACGGCCACGCGGGACGTGGGGTCCTCACGCAGCAGCGCGTCGAGAAT
>NZ_JAUPWM010000240.1:0-353 GCF_032436795.1 Streptomyces sp. P9(2023) | reverse complement strand
CAAAAAATGGCGGTATTATCAGCGTTAGCGGATGAAATTGAATGCACCTTTGATATCCATCTAGACATTATTTCCGGTGGTAACTCCGCGTCATTACAATGGGCGTTGGCACACACTGGCCAGACACGGATCAATCATTTGCGTATAGGAGAGGCAATATTTTTTGGCTATTAATCCCTGTATCAAGAAACAATGGCTGGCTTACAAACCGATGCGATGATCTTAACCGCTGAAGTAATAGAGTCTAACTTAAAACCCTCTTTGCCTTGGGGCAAGCGCGGTAATAATGCTTTTGGAGAACAGCAACCGATAGAAGATAGAGGGCCAGTGACTCAAGCGATTTTAGCTTTAGG
>NZ_JAUPWM010000239.1:0-354 GCF_032436795.1 Streptomyces sp. P9(2023) | reverse complement strand
CGATCAGGGTATGGTCAAGCAGAAGCTGACCAAGAACACAGCAGAGAGCCAGAGAACAGAGGAAGTTGACGGTAAGACACCGGCCAATATGCTCCTGTTCGGTACTCCGTCCAAGCTCTTGGATGGTGGACTGGTGGAAGAACAGTTCTATGACTTCCTCGAAACTGGTTATGCTCGTCGTTGTATCTTCGGATATGGGCAGCACTTCCGTCCACAGGACACGCTGACACCGGCTGAAATCTTCGCTCGTCTTACGCAACCACAGAACAGCCAAGTCATAGACAAGTGGGCTTACCGCTTCGAGGAACTGGCTGACCCACAGTTCTACAACTGGAAAATGGTTGTGGAAGATGA
>NZ_JAUPWM010000011.1:0-182315 GCF_032436795.1 Streptomyces sp. P9(2023) | reverse complement strand
TCTGGACAAAGACCGCCGACCAGATCCTCGAATCGCTGGCCTCATACTGCCGACGAATTACAGACTCAGGACACTAGGACCACGGCCGCCCCGCAACCTCGGTCGGAGCGCCGATGCGCGGGGCCGGGTCCGCGCGTGATGCTGGCCGTATGAGGGATTTCGAGGGCTTCACCGACGCCGAGCTCGGCTACCTCCGGACGCAGCGGCTGGCCCGGATGGCCACGGTCGACCCCACGGGCCAGCCCCAGGCCAATCCGGTCGGCTTCTTCCCGCAGGACGACGGCACGGTCCTGGTCGGCGGGCTCGCCATGGGCCGCTCGAAGAAGTGGCGCAACCTCCGGGCCAACCCCAAGGTCGCCCTGGTCGTCGACGACCTGGCGAGCGTGCGGCCCTGGCGGGTGCGCGGGGTCGAGATCAGGGGCGTGGCCGAGCTGCTGGTCGGGCCGCACGAGCTCGGCCCGCACTTCAGCGAGGAGGTCATCCGGATCCACCCCCGCCGCATCCACAGCTGGGGGCTCGCGGAGGCCTCCGCGGCTACTTCGGAAGATCGATCTGGTACCTGATGAAGCCGGTGTCGCGGGCGACCTTGTCGTACAGGCGGCGCGCGGTGGTGTTGGACGCCTGGGTGTTCCAGTAGACCCGGTCGCAGCCCTGCTCCCGCGCCCACTCCGTCACGGCCGCGATCAGGGCGCGCGCCACGCCCTGGCCCCGCGCCTCGGGGTCGGTGAAGAGGTCCTGGAGGTAGCAGACGTCCGGACCCGAGGTGCTGGGGTGGACGAAGAAGTGGGTGAAGCCGACGAGCCGGCCGTCGAGCCGGGCCACGCGCGCGTGGAGCCGGGTGCCGTCCTGGAAGGCGTTCCAGGCCCGCTCGTACAGGGCGTCGGGCTCACTGCGCCCGTAGAAGTCGATGTACGCGCGGAAGAGACGCTCCCAGGCGTCGCGGCCGCCGGGGCCGAGCAGGTCTGTGCTGATCAAGGGGTCATTGTGCCGGTACGGGTACGGGTACGGGTACGGGCTCCAGGTACCGGTGGGCGTACGAGCGCCAGGGCCGCCGGGCCTCCGTGCCCGGACGGCCCTCGGGGTCCACGTCGGGGTCGGCGAGGGCCCGCATCCGGATGAGGGCGGCGTGGGCGGCGGTGACGCCGGGGACGGCGTGCAGGGCGTGCTCGGCCTCGTCGCGGTCGGCGCCGGGGTCGAGGCGTACGGCGCCGGTGGCGAGCGCGGCGGCGAGCGGGCCGGCGTCGGGGTGGGCGGTGAGTGCGGCGGGCTCGGGGAAGAGGTGGGTGAGGGTGCCGCAGGCGGTGTCCAGGGGCGTGCCGTGGGTCAGGACGAGACGGGCCGCCTCGTCCGGTCCTGCCACGGTCCGCAGCGCGAACTCCTCGGGGTCGGCCGCGCCCGGCGACCGTACGCCGGGGCGGGCGGCGACCCGTTCGGCGAGGGCGGGGTCGGGGTCGGCGCCGAGGTGCTCGGTGACGGCGTAGGGGTCGGCGTCCAGGTCGAGGAGGCGGCGTATCCGCTGGACGGCGGTGGTCAGGTCGCGCAGGTCGGTGAGGTGGACGCGGGCCTCCAGCCAGGGCCCGGCGGAGCGCTCGTCGACGGAGACGAGGCCGGTGCCGTACGGGAGGCGGAGCGTACGGCGGTAGGTGCGGGCGCCGGGGTCGCCGAGCACCTGCTCGACGCCGGGCAGCGCCTCGGCGGCGAGCAGGTCGAAGACCTCGCGGGCGGCGTACGGGCCCCGGTGGGCGAGCCGCAGCGGCACCCCGGCGGCGAGCGCGGTGCGGTGCGCGGCGCTGGTCCCCGTGCCGTTGCCGGACTCGGTGCGCAGGGCGGTGGGGGTACGGGCGTAGATGCGGCGGATCGTGTCGTTGAACTGGCGCACGCTGGCGAAGCCGGACGCGAAGGCGATCTCGGTGACGGGCAGCCCGGTGGTCTGCAGGAGCAACCTGGCGGTGTGCGCCCGCTGGGCGCGGGCGAGGGCGACGGGGCCGGCGCCGAGCTCCGCGGTGAGCTGCCGCTGCACCTGGCGGGCGCTGTAGCCGAGCCGCCCGGCAAGCCCGGGCACGCCCTCGCGGTCGACGACGCCGTCCCCGATCATCCGCATGGCGCGGCCTACGACGTCGGCGCGGACGTTCCACTCGGCGGAGCCGGGCACGGCGTCGGGACGGCAGCGGCGGCAGGCGCGGAAGCCGTGGCCTTGGGCGGCGGCGGCGGTCGGGAAGAAGGTGACGTTCTTGCGCTTGGGGGTGACGGCGGGGCAGCTGGGGCGGCAGTAGATACCGGTCGTCTCGACGGCGAAGAAGAAGGCGCCGTCGAAGCGGGCATCGCGGCTGCTGACCGCTTCGTACCGGCGGTCCTGGCTGGTGTCCTGATCCGTCATGTCTTCCAGTGTGCGGGAGCCGCGGGCACCGGACTGGCGGTTTTCGGACGCGACGCTCCCCCGGAGCCGCAGTCGCCCCTGCCGCCCCGTGTGGGCAATCGTCCCGCAGGGGCGATGGGGCCCCTGCTCGAGCGAAGCCGAGAGCTTGGGGGAGGGTGGGCACACGGGACGGCGCCCATGCGGGCGCCTCCCGCACAAGCGCCCCTCCCGCCCCCGGGTGCCGTCGCGCTGCAAGGCCCTCGAAAAAAGGCGGGTGGGGAGGCCGGACGCCGCCCCGCCCGAGGAGCCGGGCCGGGGCGGTCGTCCTCGCTACCAGCCCGAGTGCCGCGCGCGGCCGCCCGCGCCGCCGCGCTTTGCCTCCATTGCCGCGCGGCCCTCCGCGCCCTTGCGCTTCCAGTCCTTGAGCATCTCGGACCGCAGGCGGGCGTCGGTCTTGGCGACGAGGCGCTGGTTCTCGCGGAGGAGCTTGCGGTAGCTCTCCAGCCGGCGGACCGGTAGGGAGCCGTCCTCGACCGCCGCCGTCACGGCGCAGCCCGGCTCCGCCTCGTGGGCGCAGTCCTGGAAGCGGCAGTCCCCGGCCAGGGCCTCGATCTCCGAGAAGACCTGGCCGACGCCGGTCTCGGCGTCCCAGAGCCCCACACCCCGCAGACCGGGCGTGTCGATGAGGACACCGCCGCCGGGCAGCACGAGCAGGTTGCGCGTGGTCGTCGTGTGGCGGCCCTTGCCGTCGATGTCACGGGCCGCCTGGACGTCCATCACGTCCGCGCCGAGGAGCGTGTTGGCGAGCGTGGACTTCCCGGCGCCGGAGACCCCGAGCAGCACGCTCGTGCCGCCCGCCACCAGTGCGCCGAGCACGTCGAGCCCCTCGCCGGTGGTGGAGCTGACGGGCAGCACCTGCACTCCGGGAGCCACGCTCTGCACGTCCTCGACGAGGTACGAGAGCACGACCGGGTCGGGCACGAGGTCGGCCTTGCTGAGCACGACCAGCGGCTTGGCCCCGGACTCCCAGGAGTCCGCCGACGTACGCAGCAGCGCGTCACCGCTCGAACTGGCCATCGCAAGCGCGAGGAACCGCTCGATCCGCCCGAGGTCGAGTTCGACCGCGAGCGACACACAGATGACGATGTGATCGATGTTGGTGGCCAGCACCTGGCCTTCGGAACGCTTGGAGGACGTCGACCGCACGAAGGCCGTACGGCGAGGGAGGATCGTGCGCGCGTACCGCGGATCACCGCCCTCGGGATCGACGGCGACCCAGTCCCCCGTGCACACGACCTTCATCGGGTCATGGGGAACTACGAACTCGGTGTCGGCCCGGATGACGCCGGCGGGGGTGGCGACATCGCACTGGCCACGGTCGACCCGCACGACCCGGCCAGGGACCAGACCCTGCGCGGCGTACGGAGCGAACTCGGCCTCCCAGCCCTCGTCCCAGCCGTAGGCGGCGAGGACGTGCTGAGCATCAGAAGTGGAAGACGTGTTGGGCGAAGCGTTGAACAAGGGGAACCCTTCGAAGGGTGGCCCCGGCGGCGCGCTCTGAGCGCGGAAGTCGAGTGGGTGTCAGCCGGAGACCACAGGGGTGGAAACGATGAACTCCTGAATGCGGGCAGCGCCCGTCACCATGACAGTCATCAATGTCCTCACCTCCTGCTTCTTCTCAACGAACCAACACCGTGCCTTGGAACGAGCAGAACGATAGCCCTACCCCAGGCACGGCACCACCGATTAAACGGACCTCGCCCGCACGACGCCTGCAGCCGACGGACGGACCGACGTCACGCCGCGAGTCGTGCAGGATCCTGAGTCCAGCTGCTCCCGCCGACGGCGGCTACGCCGGAAAGCCGCTCCACCGAACACCCCTGACGATCACTCTGTTCACGGACAGTCAGATCGCTGGGTTAGGGTGTGCAACTGCCTTTACCTGCAGGTGAGAACGGGGAACTGAGGATGCTGAACGCTGGACAGACGGGAGGACCCGTCGACTGGGCGGCCTCCGGTGCGGTGGGCCCGAACGCCGCCTACCGCAACCAGACACTGCAATACGGCGACGTCGAGCTGAACTTCGATGAAGCAGTCGAATTCCAGACCATCAAGCAGTTGTGGTTCCAGGCGTTCGCCGCCTCCCTCTTCGCCTTCCTCCTCTTCGGTCTACTGCCCTCGATCTTCTCCGGGGAGTTCCCGGACGGGATGGACACCGGGCTGATCGTGTCGATCATCGTCTTCTGGGTGGTCCTCCTGTTCGCCCGCCTCACCGAGCCCATCTCGGAGTGGAAGACCCTTCTGGAGGAGAAGGCCGCGGCCTCCTCCTCCGCCTACGCGACGATCTACGGCGCGCTGAACCGACGCCGCATACCCGTCTCGGCCGTGCCGGCCCGTATCCGCAGTGACATCACGCCGGAGGTCGTGCACAACCGGCTGGTCATCACCAGCGGCCGGTACGTGGCCTATGTGACGGTCTTCGCGTACGGCACCAGTCTGTACGTCGGCTGGACGATGTGGCGCAGCCGTTCCGGCGCGGTGATCATCGGGCACTTCATCAAGGACATCATCGGCGGCTTCCTGGGCCGCACGGGGAACGTCATGCAGATGCTGCGCACCGAGCGGGCGCGTGCCATGCGGGAAGCCGTGCACTCCGCGACACGCGAGGGCGTGGAGGTGGCCGTCCAGGGCATCGAGGTGCCGCTGGCCTCGACCTTCGGCCAGGAGCCCCCGATCCGGTCGAGCGCCTCGGCGCCGCCTGCCCCGCCGGTTCCGCCCGCCCACACGCCGTCCGCCCACACGCCGTCCGCCCACACGCCGCCCGGCCACACCCCGTCGGGCTACATACCGTCGGGGCACACTCCGCCGGCTCCACCCTCCCCGCACGTACCGCCGCAGGGCCCGAACGCCGGGGGCTGGAACCAGCGTTGAGTTCCGCAGAGACGTTGACGACAGGTGTGTTGACGGTCTCCGACGGGACGACCGTATGGGCCTGGACGGCCGTACGCATCGACGCCGCCGCCGACCTCACCGAGACCCAGGAGTACGCGGACCTGTCGGAGGTCGAGCGGCGGGTCAAGGCGGTCGCCGCCGAGACCGCCTGGCTGACCGGGCAGTGGGACACCGCCCACGGGGAACGCATCGAACTGCGCTACCTCACCGACCCGTCCGAGCGGCGGATCTCCTGCGTCCTCCTCGGCCGCGTCTCGGCCCCCACCCTCGCGGCGGCAGAGGCGGCCGCGCTGGCGCTGCGTACGCGCCTCGCCGCGCTACCCCGCCATGTGCACGCCACGCCGATCGAGGAGCGGGACGAGGTGGCCCGGCTGCTGGCGCCCTTCACTCCCGAGCCTGTCGCGGGGCTGGCCGAGATCCGCAAGCGCTACCGCACCGGCCTTCCCAACCGTCCCGACGCGGGGGTCCGGTACTACCTGGCCCCGCAGCCGTTCACTGCGTCCGCCCCGCCGTGGGACGCGCTGTGGCAGGCGCTGGCCGGGCATCCGTACCCGGTCATGCTGACCATCGGCCTGGAGCCCTACGTCGTACCGGACGATCTCGGCCCGCTGCTGCACCGTATCGCCACCCAGTACGGACGGCTCGGCACCCCCGGGCAGCTGCCGGACGGCCTGTGGTCCCCGGGTTCCCAGCTCGCCGCGGACGCATTCGCCGTGGACGCCTCCCGTGTCTACGCCGATGCCGCGCGCCGCTACACCGGCCGCGCCTTCCGGACCCGTATCGCCCTGGCCTCGCCCGCCCCCCTGCCCGAATCCCTGGCCGAGCTGGTCGGCGCAACTGTGTCCCCGCAGGAGCGGGCGCGCGAGGAGGGCGTCCTCACCGAGACGTTCACCGGTCCCGCCCACAGCGTCGTGTGGCCGGGACCTGCGGAACTTCCGGCAGCATGGCAAGGGCTGACCACTTTGGAGCAGACCCGCTGGGGCGGCGACCACTGCTGGCGCCTGCCCGAACCGCTCTCGCCGCCGCTGCGACTGCTCGCCGATCTCGTGGACGCCCGCGAGGCGAGTGCCGCCTTCCGCCTGCCGCTGGCCGTGGTCGGCCACATGGCGGGATTTCCCGTACGCCGCCCGGGGATCGCGGGCGAGACCGCCTACCGGGCCGACGGTCCGGCCATCACCCTCGGCAGCCAGCTCGTCAACGACACCCCGGCGGGACCGCTCGGTATCGGCCTCGACGACCTCACCCGTCACGCGCTTTTCGTCGGCACCACCGGCTCCGGAAAGACCAACACGACGCTCGCCTTCTGCGAGCAGCTGTGGCGCGACCACCAGGTTCCCTTCCTCGTCCTGGAACCGGTCAACTCGGAGCTCGACGACTACCGATGGCTGGCCACCAGGCCGGGTTTCGAGGATCTCGTGGTCCTCACCGTCGGCGACGAAAGCACGGCGCCGCTGCGCCTGAACCCCTTCGAGGTCCCCACCGGGGTCAGGGTCAGCACCCATGTGGCCGGACTCATGGCCTGCTTCGACGCGGCGTTCGGTCTGTGGGACCCGCTGCCGAGCATTTACAACCGGGCCTTGCGCGCCACCTACGCGCGCAAGGGCATCGTCCCGACGGACATCGCGGGCCCCGCCCACGACTGGCCCACCCTGCGGGACTTCATCGGCGAGATGCGCAAGCAGTGCGAGCAGCTCGACTACTCCGGTGAGGTGCGGGACAACATCATCGCCGCCTCCCGGCTGCGCGCCGAGTCGCTCGCCGAGGGCGCGTGCGGCAGCACCCTGGACGTGGCCCGCTCCTACCCGGTGGACGAACTCCTGCGCCGACCGGTGGTCGTCGAACTCGCCGCGGTCGGCGACAACGAGAAGGAACAGTCACTCGTCACGGCGCTGATCCTCCAGACGATGACCGAGTACTACAAGGCGAACCGCGCCGGAGGCGGCCTGTCCCACGTCACTGTGATCGAGGAGGCGCACCGGCTGTTGGGCCGGCCCGTCGGCCAGGGTGGTGACGCCAAGGAGGGCAATGCCCAGGCCCGAGCGGCGCAGGCGTTCGCCAATACCCTTGCCGAGAACCGTAAGTACGGTGAGGGCGTCGTCATCGTCGAGCAGGTGCCGGGCAAGCTGGTCGAGGACGCGTACAAGAACACCAACCTCAAGGTCATGCACCGGCTGCCGTCCGCGGCCGACCGCGAGCTCATCGGCGGCACCATGCGCTTCTCGCCGGACCAGGAGCGCTATGCGGCGAGCCTGGAGCCGTTTCAGGCGTTCGCCCACCACGACCGGATCGACCGGCCGGCGCTGATCGCGGTACCCAACGTGCGTGCGCTGGCGGCGCGGGAGCAGGGCGTGTCGCGGGCCCCGCTGGCCACATCGACCCAACTCGCTGCTCGCTTCCAGGAGTTCGCGGCCGAAGTTCCTTCGGTGTCGGATGCCATCGCGCCTTTCGCGGACTGCGAGGGCTGCGCCCACCGCTGCTCGTTCCGTTCCCGCGCGAGTACGGCGGTCTGGCCGGAGCATGCGACGCAGCTGAAGGAGCGGGTAGCCAAGTACCCCGCGTCCAAGCCGGAACGGGCCGAGTGGTGGAGTTCCACGGCGCGGTGGGTCGGTGACGTGGCGGACGCGGTCCCCCTGCCCGAGCCGGACGCGGACGCGGAAGCCCTGGCGGACTACCGCGCCTGCGTCTTCATCCACGTCGCCCGCTCCGCCTGGCAACGCAAAACGCTTCCTTGGGTCCGCCTCTACCGCACTCACACCTCCATAGAAACCGACGCATGAGCGAGCGCCGCACGGAACAGGAGGCCCCGCCGACGACCGCGGCAGCCCCGGCGGAGGCTCCGGATCCGGCGGACGCTCCGGATCCGGCGAGGGCGATGGATTCGACGGCGGCCGTGGAAGCACCGGCGCCGACGGACTCCAGCGACGCGCCGGCTCCGGGTGATGCCGAGGATGCGCCGACTCCGGGTGACGCCAAGGACGCGCCGGCACCGGCGGATGCCGAGGACGCGCCGGCACCGGCTGAAACCGCACAACGGCTGATACCCGTCGAGGCCACGAACGCACGGGATCTGACCGAGGCCCCGGACCCTCTGGATCAGGCAGAGCCTGGTAACCCGAGCGAAGAACCGGTCGGCTTCGAGCGCTCTGAGTCGCCATCGGCCGTCGAGGCCACGGCGCTGGACGAGGCACCCCCGCCTCCAGAGGCACGCGACCTCGACGAAGCCCCGGTCCCATCGGTTCTGCCGGAAGCGTCGGTCCCGGCGGAGTCGACGGATGCGCTGGAGCCCCCGAAGGCGGCTGAACTCGTGGAGACGCCAGATCCGCGGGATGCCGTGGACACCGCGGAGGCGCCGGACCCGGAGAGAGTCGCGGGGGCGACGGACCTGCCTGAAAGCTCCGCGACGGAGAGCGCCCCCGGCTCCGCGCAGTCTGTCGAGGCGCCTGACCCGGACGAGCTGGAGACGACGAGGGACCAGGAATCGCCGGAGCGGCAAGACGGCTCGGAGGAGCCGGAACAGCTGGAGAACGCGGAGGAGTCCGCGGCGGCTGAAGAGCCGGACGACTCCGCTGAGCAGGCCACAGCTGGTCCGGAACTCCAGGATGCCGTGGAGGAATACGGCGAGTCGGAAGCACCCGGGGCACCCGGAGAATCGGCGGAGGTGGCAAAGCCGCGCGACTCCACGGAGGAGGACGACTCACCCGAGTCCGCCAAGCCGGCCGAGCCCAAGTCCGAGTCCGAGCCTTCCGAGGAGCCCGCCGAGGGCGAGGAGCCGGCAGTGCCGGAGAACTCCGGCGAACCGGCGAAGCCGGACGACGACCTTCCCGAACTGGAGCTGGAACTCAAGCCCTACGACGACTCCGTGCCGTACTCGGCCGCGTACGCCGCATCACTCAGCACCGAGGAGCCGGACAGGGCGTCCAAGAACGCGTCGGAGCTGCCGCACAAGAAGGGTGACGTCGAGGGCTCCCACGAGCCGGAGCAGACGGACGCGGGCGTTCCTGAGGAACTGGGAGCGCTATCGGGAGACGCCTCCGAGGTGCCCGCGCCTGAGGCTGCGGCGGAGCTTGTTCCGGAGCAGGCCGAGGCTGCCAAGCTGCCTGCGGATGCCTTGGGCTCGGTTGATGAGGCTTCGGAGCCGAAGGCCGAGTCGGAGGGCGACGCGGCTGAGGGTGAAGCCGAAAAGTACGGCAACGACTCACTGCGCGACGGCCCCAACTACCAGGAGGAGATCGACGACCAGCTGGGGGCACGCGGCCTGGACCGCTCCGAGCATGACAAGCTCCGGCTCACCCGGACCAACGAGCTGAGCGAGGCGCAGGCCCGCGAGGTCGTCGGGGTCCGTGACGCGATCAAGCTCGACGAGGGTCGTATGGTGACCAAGGTAATCACACCCGACACCATGCAGGCCTATCTGGACGGCGCCACGGAGCTCGGCGGGGAACCCTTCAATCCCGGCGAGTTCCGCGGCTCCATCGCGCGCGGCTCCGACACCGCCGAACTGCGCAGCATGGACCAACTGCGCGACGGGCTCGCTCTTGACGATGGCGGGGCCGGCTGGACTCCCGTCCCTCCGGGCGCGTCCGAGGCGTACCAGCTGCGCTTCCCGGCACCGCACGACATGCGTGCCGATCCGAGCCTCGGCTCTGTCGGCGACCAGCGGCTGGCCAACCACGTCGCCGGCATGGCCGGCCAGAGCAAGGGACGGGCCTGGCGTGACCCGTTCCTCGGCACTGGTTACACCGGCGGGGGTATCCCGGAGTGGATCGCCGAGTCCACCGGCTTCCCACACCATGCTGAGATTTGGCGTATGGACGCCGACGGTACCGAAGAGGCCGTCGGCTTCTTCGACAAGAACGAAGGACTGTGGAAGTGACTATTGACCCTGCGAGCCACCCCTTCCCGGTCAAGGGCGAGGTCGCCGTCTTCCACGGTGAGCTCTATCGGGCCCGCGGCGCCGTGGGGCTGTGGCCGTGCGTCGAACTGCTGCCCGAGCCCGGCCGCCTCGCACCCGAAGGTCTCGCGCCGCGCGAGGCCGCCGACGGGTCGGTGGGATACCCGGTTCCGCCGGAGCGCCTCGAAGCCTGGTACGCCGTGACGTGGACCTTCCGCTGGCACGGCGAGCTCTTCGAGTGCGCCGCGGCCGCGGCCGCCACGCTCACGGGCGACTATCTCGGCTCCGACGAACACTTCGCCAAGGAGCACCTCAAGCGCCGGGGCATCCGCTACCGCGGCGTCTTCCCGCGCGACGAGGTCACCGAGCTGGAAGAGCACCGTGAGGATCTGCTCCAGCCTCTGCACGTCCTGGTGCGGCGTCTGGCCGAGGTTGACCATTTCCGCCCCAAGGCCTACGCGGTCCACGGCGGCCGGACGTATCCGGCTGCTGCCGAGGCCGACGCGTCGGGCCTCATCGCGCTGACCACCGGGGATGACCAGCCTGAGGATCTTGTCGCTGATTCCCGGGACCCGGGCGCCGGGCGCTTCCTGGCGGCTCCGGAGCAGTTGGACGCCTGGTACCGGACCCACTGGACCTTCCGCTGGCGGGGCGGCCCCTTCGACGCTGTCGGTACGGTGGACGGCAGGATCAAGGGCGTCTACACAGGCGGCAGCTGGGGCTTCGCAGACAACTTCCAGCTGACCGACGAGTCGGATCCCGGCCACACCCGGTACACGGTCACGGCTGCCCTCAAAAGCGTCACCGACCTCGAACGGCACCGCACCGACCTACTGGCCGACCAGTAGCCGAGGCCCTGGCGGCCTGGGGTCGCAGGTTCACGTCGAGCGAGGAAGGTGACCTCCGCACAGCGCGCTCGCAGACAGCCGGCACGGTTCCGGCGCTGAAGGACGCGGTGTCGGCGGGAGGCTGGGAGCAGCTGTCCGGCTGCCGAGAGCGCTGAGGAAAGCTGAACGCTGGGCCAGGGCTTGGCCTTTCAGGGCGTCATTTCAAGAGCTCGCGAAGGGCGGCGATATCGGCCTGGAACCGGTGGTCTTGGGAGTAGCCGCGTCGGAGGAGGAGCTCTGCAAGGACCGGCGCTCTCCTGCCGCGGGGGGCGTCGTGGCGCCGGGGGGTGATGTGGGCGGGCCGAGTCGCTGCTGACCGAGCGGGGTGATTCGGTGGTCCAAACGCACACACTCTCCCAGACCAGCGCCAGGAAGCGCTCGATGCGCCCGAGGTCCAGCTCGACGGCGAGCGAGACGGTGATGATCGCGTGGTCGACGTCGGCGGCGAGGATCTGGCCCTCGGACCGCTTGGACGACGTGGACCGCGCGAACGCCGTGCGGCGCGGCAGCAGGGTCCGTACGTACCCGGGGATCGCCGTCCGGGTCGACGGCGGCCCAGTCGCCCGTGCTGACGACCTTCAGCGGGTCGCGGGGCACGACGAACTCGGTGTCCGCCCGAAGGCTGCCGACGGGTGACAGCCATCGGTCACACCTCCAGCCCCGCCCGTCCGGTCGCGCGAGCGGTTTTTCCGTCCGCCCCTCGTCAGTCCTCCGCGGCCGGCCAGCCCAGCAGCCGGGCGCCGATCACCGCGGTCTGCAGGGTGTAGCGGTGGCCCGGGTCGGCGGGGTCGGCGCTGGTGAGGGTGTGGATGCGTTCCAGACGGTACGTCAGGGCCCGGACGCTCAGGGCGAGTCGGCGCGCCGCCTCGGTGGCCACGCAGCCGCTGTCGAAGTAGGCGGCGAGCGTGTCCAGGAGCGGCTGCGCGCCGCCGCGGGCCTCGCGCAGCGGGCCGAGGACGCTCTCCACCAGGTCGGCCATGGCCTGCCGGTCCCGGGTCAGGACCGGGTAGACCAGCAGGTCCGCCGCGTGCAGCACCGGCCCGTCGAGGCCCATGCGCGCGGCCAGGTCGAGGGCGTTGAGGGCCTCCTCGTAGGAGTGGACGACTCCCCCGGCGCCCTGGTGGGAGCGGCCGATGGCCACCCGGCCGCCGCCGGTGAGCGCGTAGGCCTGCTTGGCGAAGAAGGCCAGGACGTCCGGCTGGTCGCCGGGCGCGACGCAGATCAGGCGGCCGTCCTTGGTGGCGAGCAGGATCCGCCGGTTGCCGAACCGGGCCAGCATCGACTCCTCTATCCCGCGCGCCACCGGGTAGCCGTCCCCGTACGGCTCCGGGCCCTGGGCCACGGCCACGGCGTGGGCCTGGGAGAGTCGGAGGCCGAAGCGTTCGGCCCGCTCGGCGAGCCGGCCCAGGTCACTGCGCCCGTACAGCAGGTCGTCGATGAACTCGCGGCGCGCCGCCTCCTCCTGCCGTACGGCCTGGTGCTGGGCCCGCTCGTAGCCCTCGGCGAAGGCGTCCACGACCTGCTCGACCACCCCGAGCAGCAGCCGTGCGTCGCCGGTCGACAGGCGGGGCAACACGTCCTGGGCGGCGGTCAGGTGCTCCCGTATCAGCTGTCTGAGGCCGAACCCCGCCTCCGCGGCCCGTTCCCCCTGCACCCGCCGGGACTCCAGTTCGGCGCGGTTCAGCCGGCGGCCGGTCGCGCAGGCGTCCAGCAGGATCTCGGCGTACCCCGTCACGTACTCGTCCGTCCGCTGCCGGCTCATGTGGCCCCCCGGGTCTTGGCGCGCCCATGATGTATGGGCGGCATCAAGTCTACGTAAAGATTGCCGACGTCCGGCAATGAACTGATGTCCGGTCTCGTGACAGGATTCCGGTGACGGCGGAAAAGCACGGCACGAGGAAGGCGGGGGACATGACCTGGTTTCTGGGTCTCGGCATCTTCGGTCTGGCGCTGCTCGTCCTGTCCCTTGCCCTCGACGGGGTGGTGGAGGGGGTCCTCGACGGTGTCGGGGGCGGGCTGGACGGGTTTCTGTCGTTGCCGGTGATCGCCGGGTTCGTGTCCGCGCTCGGGTTCGGGGGCGCGATCACCTGGGGGGTCACCGGTACGGGGGCGGGGGTCGCCACCGGTGCGGGCGTGCTGTCGGGGGGCGTCGTGGCCTGGCTGACCTGGCGGTTCAGCCGGATGCTCATGCGCGACGGCGACGCGGCCGCACCGCGCGGCGACGATCTGACGGGCAGTTCGGGCGCGGTGGTCACCGCGATCCCGGCCGACGGCTACGGCGAGGTGCTGCTCTTCCTCGCCGGGCAGCCCGTGAAGTACGCGGCCAGGTCGGCCGCTCCGGTGCCGCGCGGCGCCGAGGTCTGGGTCGAGTCGGTGCTCTCGCCGACGTCCGTCGCCGTCCGCCAGGTCGAGCGCTGAGCCCTCGGCACCGCGTGGCGACCACCACCGCCCCGTCCATCTGTCTCGTTTCGCATCACATCAAGGGGAGTCGGTCATGGGACCTGTACTCACGGCTGTGGTGGGCATCGGCGTACTCGTCGTCCTGCTCGCCCTCGTCGTCATCACTCGCTACAAGGTCGCCGGCCCCAGCGAGGCGTTCATCATCACCGGCCGGCGCGGCAAGCAGTCCACCGACCCGGCCACCGGGCGGGTGTTCACCGACAACAGCGGGCAGAAGGTCGTGGTCGGCGGCGGCGTCTTCGTCGTCCCCTTCGTCCAGCAGAAGTTCACGCTCGACCTGTCCAGCCGGCACATCCCGGTGGCCGTGCGCGGCGCGGTCACCCTGCGCGGGGTGAAGGCGAACCTGGAGGGCGTCGCGATCGTCAAGGTCGGCGGCACCGAGGACTCGATCCGGGCCGCCGCCCAGCGCTTCCTGATGCAGCAGAACGGGATCGTCGGCTTCACCCAGGAGGTGCTGTCGGGCGCGCTGCGCTCGATCGTGGGCCGGATGTCGGTGGAGGACATCATCCGCGACCGGGCCGCGTTCGCCGGGCAGGTCGCCGAGGAGGCGGAGGCGAGCCTCTCCGGGCAGGGCCTGGTCCTGGACGCCTTCCAGATCCAGGACATCACCACCGAGGGCTCCTACCTGGAGGACCTGGGCCGGCCCGAGGCCGCCCGCGCCAAGCAGGAGGCGGACATCGCCGAGGCCGTGGCGCGCCGGGCGGCCGAGCAGGCCCGGCTGAAGGCGGAGGAGGAGATCGCGATCGCGCAGCGGACCCTCTACCTCAAGCAGGCCGAGATCAAGGCGCAGACCGACGAGGCGGCCGCCCAGGCGAACGCCGCCGGTCCGCTCGCCGAGGCCGACCGCCAGCAGCAGATCCTCGCCGAGCAGGAGAAGGTCGCCGAGCGTCAGGCCGCGCTGACCGACCGCCAGCTCGACACCCAGGTCCGTAAGCCCGCCGACGCCGCCCGCTACCAGGCCGAGCAGGAGGCCGAGGCCCGCAGGATCGCCCTGGTCAAGGAGGCCGAGGCCGACGCCCAGCGCTCCCGTCTCACCGGTGAGGGCGAGAAGGCGCACCGCGCGGCGCTCGCCGACGCCGTACGGATCGAGGGCGAGGCGCAGGCCGCCGCGATCGCCGCCAAGGGCTCCGCCGAGGCCGAGGCCATGCGGAAGAAGGCCGACGCCTTCGCACAGTACGGCGACGCCGCCGTCCTGCAGATGCTCGTCGAGGTCCTGCCGCAGGTCGTCGCGAAGGCGGCCGAACCGCTGTCGGCCATCGACAAGATGACGGTCATCTCCACCGACGGAGCGAGCAAGCTCTCCCGCACCGTCACGGACAACGTCGCCCAGGGCATGGAACTCCTCTCCTCCACCACGGGAGTCGACCTCGCCCAGCTGCTCCAGGGCTACACGCGTAAGCAGAGCGCGGCGCGGCCGGCGGTCGACGACGGGGCCATCGCGATCACCGAGGGGCCCGAGGTGTCCGGGGGTCAGACGACGACCACCTCGACCGAGGCGACGGCGTTGCAGCCGTAGCCCTGGGCGTTCCACGGGGCGCGGTCCGGCTGGGTGGCCCCGTGGGTGTCGGTCGCGCGGGCAAGCAGCCGGTACCGGCCGGGGCGGCGGGGTGTCCACGGGTACGACCAGCCCGTCCAGGCGTACGGACCGGTGGGCGGCTCCAGTCCGGCGTCGTGCCACTCCGCGTCGGGGGCGCCCTCCCCCGGCCCTGTGCCGTCCTCGTCCTCTGCCCGTACCTCGACGCGGCCCACGCCCCGGCCGCCGCCCGACCAGGCCCTGCCGCGCACGACGGTCTCCGTCCCGCGCCGCAGGGCCTCGTCCTGTTCGGGGACGGTGATGAGCGACTTGACGCGGATGGCCCCGACGGGCCCGTCGGGGGTGCCGTTCGAGGCGATGTACACGTACTCCTCGGTCTGGAAGACGCCGGTGAAGGGCACGGTGACCGCCCGGGCCCCGACCAGCCACTTCACGTCGGCGACCGCGTACCGGCCGGGGACCACGAGCCGGACCGGGGCGCCGTGCCGGGGCGTGAGCGGTTCGCCGTTCAGGTGGGTGGCGAGGAGCGTGTCGGGGTGCAGGGCCTCGGCGAGCGGCAGGGCGCGCTCGAAGGCGGCCGGCCGGCCGTGGACGCGACCGGTGTCGGCCCCGGTGAAGACGAACTCGACGGCCGCCGGGTCGACGCCGGCCCGCTCGGCGACCAGGTGGAACGGCACGCCCGCGAACCGGGCGCAGCCCACCGCCCCGAGCTCCCAGGGCAGGCCGGGCGGGCGGGGGGTCATCAGGGCGCGCCCGTTGCCCGCGCACTCCAGGACGACGTCGAGCTCGCGCCGCCCGGGCCGGCCGAGGGCGATGAGCTGCGCGTAGTCGAGGGTGAGCGGCTTGGTGACGGCTCCGTCGACGCGCAGCCGCCAGGCGGCGGCCTCCGTCGGCGGGACGCCGAAGTGGTCCCGTACGAAGAGCGCGCCGGCGGGCGTCACCGGCTCCGCGAGCGCGGCCATCGGCGTCTGGGCGTTGTACGGCTCGGTGGTCACCGTCTCGGGCGTCCAGGTAGTGGCCCCGGGCCCCTGAGGAACGGCCGATGCGCTCATGCCGCCACCTCCGTCGGGCACGGTCCCGATCCCAGGTTACGTCCGGGCGGTCCTGGCCACCCCACGAGGCGGTTTCGCTGACATGGACGCGACCGTCGGACAGAATGGTGGGTGATCCAACTGATCCATCCTCGGGGGTAGTTGTGAGCACACTGATGGAGTTCACCACGGAGAGCGGCGCGCAGGTCATGGTGGAGGCGGACGGCCCCCAGCCCGGCGCCCGGCTCGTCTCGCGCGGCGGGAACTCCCTGGTCCAGGCCGGGCGCACGCTCGACGAGGCGCTCGTGGGCATCCGGTCGGCGGCCGAGTCGGCGCTCACCGTCTTCCGGGAGGGGGCGCTCAAGCCGGACGGCGTGGAGCTGGAGTTCGGCGTGAAGCTGACGGCGGAGGCGGGCGCGGTGATCGCCAAGACGTCGGTCGAGGGCCATCTGACGGTGAAGCTGTCCTGGGCGCCGAACGGCGCGGGCGCGGAGGCCGGCACGCGGTGAGAGGTTCTCCCGCCTGGCACGTCCGGGTCGAGCACGAGGGCACGATCGCCGGGTCCGGCTTCCTCGTCGCCGAGAGCACGGTCCTGACCTGCGCCCATGTCGTCCAGGGGCGCGACCGGGCGATGGTCTCCTTCCCCGGCGCCCCCGGTCTCGGCGTGGTCCCGGCGCGGGTCGCGGAACGGGGCGCCTGGGCGGGCGGCGGGACGGACCCGGGCGATGTCGCGGTGCTTGCCCTCGACGGCCCCGCCCGGGTCGAGCCGGCCGTCTTCGCGGAGCCGGTGGAGCCGCTCGGCGACGGCGGTCCGGACCGCCTCGTCGCGTACGGCTTCCCCTTCGGCTACGACGAGGAGGGGGCGCAGAGCGAGCTGCGTGTCACCCACGACCGGCTGCTGATCGGCGGGGAGTGGAGCCAGGTGGAGTTCTGGCAGGCGTACGGCCAGGAGCCCTCCCGCGGGTTCAGCGGAGCGGCCGCCATGCGGGCGGACAGCGGGGATGTGGTCGGCATGATCTCCGCGTACGACCCGGTCACCCGCAACGGCCGGATGATCCCGGCCCGGGTACTGGCCCGGCACCTGCCCGCCCTGGGCGAACTGGTCCCGACCCCGGGCTGTTCCGCCAGGGAGAAGCGCTGGCTGCGGGAGCTGGTCGACCGGGTCGGCACTCCGCCGCGCCCGGTGGACCGGCTGCTGAACGCGGCGACCGGCCCGCTGGGGCTCGCCCCGTACGCGGCACGGTCGAGCGGCCTCTGGGCGGGCGTCTGGTACCTGCTCACCGAGGCGCCGCCGCGCCCGGGACGCCTGCCGCTGGCCGAGCTCACCCTGCGGCTCGCGGACCTGGTCGAGGACCCGGACCTGGGGCGCGAGCTGCGGGCCTGGTCGCGCGAGCACCGCTCCCGCCACCAGGGCTCCGCGCACGGCACCCCGGCGGCACGGGGCGACGGCCCGAGGCGAGGGGACACCGCGGACGACGGCCGGCGGCGACGGGACACCGTGGGCGACGGCCGGCGGCGACGGGACACCGTGGACGACGGCCCTGAGCGAGGGGCCACGGTGGACGAGGGCCGGCACGATCACACCCGGGACGGCGATGCCGCGTGCGGGGGAACGGGGGCGCGGTACGGGGCCGGCCCCGCGGCCACACCCCCGTGGGCTCCGATCCTCGTCGAGATCCGGCGCAGCGGTGCGGACCGCAACGCCGTCATCGCGGAGGTCTCCGTCTACCGGGACGGCGACCGGCTCCTCGTCAACGAGAAGCCGGTCACCACCGCGCACGTCCGCGCGTGGGTCCTGGACCGGATCGACGAGGCGTACGACGAGATCGGTGACGGGCGCCCGCTCATCGCCTTCGCCCTGCCGCGCGACTGGCTCAACCGGCCGGTCGATCTGTGGACCAGGAGCAAGGGCAAGGAGGCCCCGCTGGGCTGCAATTCGCCGGTCGTCGTGATGGATCACGACCGGCGCGGCAAGGCCCGGCTGCAGTTCGAGCTCAAGCGGATGTGGGCCGAACTCGACCTGCAGGACGGCTCCGCGCTGCACCGCGTCGCGTGCTCCAGCACCCAGCGGGGTCCCCAGCTGTCCGTCCTGCTCCAGGACGTACGGGGTCCCGTGGGGTTCGCCCGACCGCCGAAGACCGCCCGTGACCGGGAGTTGCACGGCGCCGCCCTGAACGCGCCCGCGCCGATCGTGATGTGGCCCCGCACCGGCTGCCCGCCGGGCGGGCCGTGCTCGGGGAGCTGCACCGGTGCCGGGTTCCTCGACCGGATCGCGGAGCGGATCTCGCGCCTGCCGCCGACCGAACTGCCGGACCTCGTCTTCCGGTTGCGCAAGGAGGCGTTCCTCCACGAGGGCCCGGAACCGCACTGGGCCGCCGAGCTGTCCCTCGTCTGGGAGGACCCGCGCCAGTTCCCCGAGGTCCGCCCGATGCGGCGGTCCCCCGTCGGCTGAACGACCCTCCCCGGACGTGCACCACCCCAGCAGAACGCCGAACGACTCGAAGAACGGAAGCTGCCCCGATGTCCCTGTGGCCCGTCTACACCGGATCGAGCGAGCCGCACGACGGCATCGACGCGCTGCCCGCGCCGCCGCCGTGGCGGGCCTTCGACGGCGGGCCCGCACTGCCGCAGTCGCCCGGGACGGACGCGCGCGGCGGCTCGCCCGGCGGCATGCACCGGGCGCAGACGTACCGGCCCACGGGGGAGACCGTCCAACTGGTCAACGCGGCCCTGTATCTGCGCCGCCCGCTGCTCGTGACGGGACCGCCGGGCAGCGGCAAGTCGAGCCTCCCGTACGCCGTGGCACGGGAGTTGGGGCTGGGCGGGGTGCTGCACGAGCTCGTCGAGCGACGGGACTCCCTCGACCGGCCCGCGGAGGCGTCGCCGGGCTGGCTGATGATCAGTCAGCCGCACGCCGCTCCGCGCCTCTCGGCGGAGCACGAGGAACTCGTGGCCGAGCTGGCCCGAGGGATTCTCGGCGGTCCGCGGGGCCGGCCGCCGGGCCGGGGAGGCCGGGGCCTGGTCCGTACGCCGCTTCCTCCGAGGAACTCCGCCGAGTTCGTGGTCGAGTGGGCGGTCGACACGTTCCCCCGGGCTCTGGCGCGGCAGCTGCCCCCGGACGCCCTGTCACAGGTCCGGCTGAACGTCGTCGTCCACGAGGACTCGGAGGCGGCGGCGAGTGCGCTCGGGGACGCGGCGGGCGTGCAGGTCGCGGACGCCGGGCGGAACGTCCTCGTGGTGACGGTCCTGATCTCGCACGGCCTGCGGGCCCGGCTTCCGCGCGCGAGACAGCGCGACTTCGGCCGGATCACGGCGACGGCGGGCGGCTGGCAGCACGTGGTGGTCGTGGAGCCGCCGGGCGGGGACACGGACGGCGCGGCGGACCGGCCGGCTCTGCCGTCGGGCGCGGAGACTCCCTTCGAGGAGGCGCCGGAAGCGCAGCCGGACCGCGGCCGCGGCTGGCTCTCCGGCCTCGCCGCCCGCCTGACCGGCGGCCGGGACGAGGACGAGGACGAGGACAAGGGCCTGCCCAAGGGTCTGGGGCCAGTGATCGAGAATTCCGGCACGGTGGTCGGACCCGAGCTCGCCGGCGCTCCCGGTACGGACCCGAGCGAGAAGACCGAGAAGTACGGGGACTGGCACTGGCCCGACGGGATGGGCGGGACGGAGACGAATCGCCCCGGCTAGAGGCCCGACCAGAGGCCCTACGCCATCGCCCCCCACGGCGTCCGATTCGTACAAGACCGCGTATCCGCCCCTGCCTACCGTGGGTCCATGAACACACCACGACTCGACGTCATCGGCCTGATCGTCTCCGACATGGCCTCCTCGCTCGCCTTCTACCGGCGGCTCGGGCTCGACCTTCCCGCCGACGCCGACACGCAGCCGCACGTGGAGGCGGCTCTGCCCGGCGGGATGCGGATCGCGTGGGACACCGAGGAGGTCATCCGGTCCTTCGATCCGGGCTGGACCCGGCCCGCGGGCGGCGACCGGATCGGGCTCGCGTTCCGCTGCGACTCGCCCCGGGAGGTGGACGCCACCTACGAGGCGCTCGTCGCGGCCGGGTACCAGGGCCATCTGAAGCCCTGGGACGCCGTGTGGGGCCAGCGCTACGCCGTCGTACTCGATCCGGACGGCCGCGGGGTCTCCCTCTTCGCCCAGGCCGACGCGTAGGCGGAGAGCGTCGTCCCGGCAAGGGCCCGGGTCTCGCGGGCCAGGTGGGCCTGGTCGGCGCAGCCGGCGCGGAGTGCCGCCTCGGCGTACGGGACGCCTGCCCGGACCAGGGCCAGGGCACGCTGGAGCCGGAGGATCCGGGCCAGCGTCTTGGGCCCGTAGCCGAACGCGTCCAGCGAGCGCCGGTGCAGCTGACGCGCGCCCAGGCCCACCCCGTCGGCGGTCTCGGCGACGGGCCGTCCGGCGGCCAGCTGCCGGGCGACGGCCCGCATCAGCGGGTCGGGGGCCGGTGCGTCCGCCGCCCGGCCGACGGCGAGGGCCTCCAGGGCGGCGGCCGGGTCGGGCGCGGCGGTCACCCGCCCGGCGAGCCGCCGGGCCCGCGCCTCGCCCCAGAGGTCGCCCAGGTCGACCCGCCGGTCGCGCAGGAGGCTCGCCGGTACGCCGAGCAGCGCGGGCGCGTCACCGGGTGCGAAGCGGAGTCCGGCGTAACGGCTCGGGCCGCCCTCGGGGACGTACGCGACGGTGTCGGGTCCGGCGACGAACAGCCGGCCGTCGTGCCACAGCAGGTCCATGCAGCCGTCGGGCAGCACGGGCACCGGTGCGTCGGCCACGGGCCCGGGCGTCAGCGTCCAGACGAACGCGCCGTCGAGCAGCGCGGGACGTTCCTCGTACACCCCTCCGAGGGTAGTTCCCGGACAGGCCCTAGTCCTTCTCCCAGCCGGAGTGCAGCCGTGACTTGACGTCGTCCGGGGGCAGGAAGCGCGACCAGCGTTCGGGGAACTCGGACGGCATGTCGGGGTCGTCCTCGTCCACGTCGTCCGCCTCCGCGCGCAGCCGGGCGACGAGGTCCGCGGCCTGGGCGACGCGGGCGCGGTCGCTGGCCTCGCGGGCGGCGGCGGTGGCGACCGAGGGCCAGACCCGGTCGATCGCCGCGTTCACCGCCGCGCCGACGAGCACGGCGAAGGCGGAGATGCCGATCCAGAGGAGGACGGCGATGGGGGCGGCGAGGGAGCCGTAGATGGTCGGGCCCTCGACCTGGCTGGTGAGGTAGATGCGCAGCACGAAGCTGCCGAGCACCCACATCCCGAGGGCCATGAGCGCGCCCGGGATGTCCTCGATCCACGGCGATCTGACGGGCACGGACACGTGGTAGAGCGTGGTGAGGAAGGCGATCGAGAGCAGGATGACGACCGGCCAGTAGAGGACGGAGACGACCTCCGTGCCCCACGGGATCAGCTCCACCACCCGGTCGGGGCCGACCACGGCGAGCGGCAGCACGACCGCGCCGATGAGCAGCGCCACGATGTAGAGCAGGAAGGCGAGGAGCCGGGTCTTGACGATGCCCCGGTGGCCGTCGAGGCCGTACATCACGGTGATGGTGTCGATGAAGACGTTCACCGCGCGCGAGCCGGACCACAGGGCGATGGCGAAGCCGAGCGAGACGAGTTCGGGGCGGGTGCCCCCGGTGACGTCGTCCAGGACGGGTTTGGCGATCTCGCGGACGCCCCGGTCGGAGAGGACCGTCCGGGCGGCGTTGAGGATGTTCTCCTCGATGCTGGCGACCGTGTCGGTGTTGGTCCAGTCGTCGGCGTAGCCGAGGAGGGCGATCAGACCGAGCAGCAGCGGGGGCAGGGACAGGAGGGTGAAGAACGCGGCTTCGGCGGCGAGGCCGAGGATGCGGTACTCGATGCACGAGTTGACGGTGTCTTTCAGGAGCAGCCAGACCATCTTCCGCTTCGAGACGTTGCGGTAGAGGACTCGCGCCCGGTGGAGTCTGCCCCCGGGCCGCCGCTCGGGTGTTTCGTTTGCTGCCTGCACCTCCTTACCGTATCGGCATGGCAGCCAGCACCCACACCGTGACCAACCAGCCTCCGCCCCTGGTGGGATACGACGTCTTCTCGGCGGACCGGGCGCTCGCCGAGGCGGTGGAGCGTCACCTCGCCCCGGAGCTCCTCGCGGAGGCACGCCGGGACCTGGCGGACTTCGGCCGGGCCGCCGGTTCGGAGCAGGCGCGGGAGTGGGGGGAGCTGGCGAACGCGTACCCGCCCCGGCTGCGGACGCACGACCGGTACGGGCACCGGATCGACGAGGTCGACTTCCACCCCGCCTGGCACCGGCTCCTCGGCCGGGCGGTGGGCGCCGGGCTGACGGACGCCTGGGGCCGTCCGGGTGGACATGTGCGGCGGGCGGCCGGCTTCTTCCTCACGACCCAGATCGAGGCGGGGCACGGCTGCCCGCTGTCGATGACGCACGCCGCCGTGCCCGCGCTGCGGACGGACCCGGCGCTGGCCGCCGTCTGGGAGCCGCTGCTGACCTCGCGGGTGTACGAGCAGGGGCTGCGGCCGCCGGCGGAGAAGGCCGGGGTGCTCTTCGGGATGGGGATGACGGAGAAGCAGGGCGGCAGCGACGTACGGGCGAACACGACGGAGGCTCGGGAGCTGGACGAGGACGGCACGTACGTCCTCACCGGGCACAAGTGGTTCTGCTCGGCGCCGATGTCGGACGGCTTCCTGGTCCTGGCACAGGCACCAGGGGGCCTCACCTGCTTCCTGGTGCCCCGGGTCCTGCCGGACGGGACGCGGAACGCGTTCGCGGTCCAGCGGCTCAAGGACAAGCTCGGCAACCGGTCGAACGCCTCCGCCGAGGTCGAGTTCGACGGGACGACCTGGGCGCGCCGGGTCGGGGACGAGGGGCGCGGGGTCCGCACCATCATCGGGATGGTGGCGGCGACCCGGCTCGACTGTGTGCTGGGCTCGGCGGCGCTGATGCGGCAGGCGGTGGCGCAGGCCGTGCACCACGCCGCGTACCGCCGGGCGTTCGGCGGGGTGCTGATCGAGAAGCCGCTGATGCGCAACGTCCTGGCGGATCTGGCGCTGGAGTCGGAGGCGGCGACGGTCCTCGGGATGCGGCTCGCGGCCGCGTACGACACGGGCAGCGAGGCCGAGCGGGCGTTCGCGCGGATCGCGGTGCCGGTGGCGAAGTACTGGGTGACGAAGCGCTGTACGCCGACGGTGGCGGAGGCGCTGGAGTGCCTGGGGGGCAACGGTTACGTCGAGGAGTCGGGGATGCCCCGGCTGCTGCGCGAGTCGCCGCTCAACTCGATCTGGGAGGGCTCGGGCAACGTCCAGGCGCTGGACGTGCTGCGGGCGCTGCAGCGTGAGCCGATGGCGCTGAACGCGTTCCTGATGGAGGTCGGGAAGGCGCGGGGCGCGGACCACCGGCTGGACGGGGCGATCAGGGGGATGCTGACCGAACTGGCCGACCTGGACGGCATCGAGGGCCGGGCGCGGCGGCTCGTGGAGCGGATGGCGCTGGTGTTGCAGGGGTCGCTGCTGGTGCGGTGGGCGCCGGCGGAGGTGGCGGACGCGTTCTGCGCCTCGCGGCTCGGCGGCGACTGGGGCACGGCGTTCGGGACGCTGCCGTCGACACTCGATCTGGGGACGGTGGTGGAACGGGCGCGCGCGGAGGTCTGAGCCGGGACTCGTCCGGGAAAGCGGTGGGTGGTGCTGCGCCGACACGGCACCACCCTCCGCTCGCACCACCCTCACGCACGAGAGCGGTTGCGGCCAGAGTTGCAAAGGGTTGCAGGATTACCGGAATCGCGCTCTACCGGGTCGCACCGGACGGCACGATGGGCACCAGACTCCGGAATTGCGCAGAACCGATACAGCACCGCTGCGGCAGCGAGGGTGGCTGGGAGAGACCGATGAAGAACACTCAGCTGAACAACACTCGGCTCGACATGAACCGGCTCGCCTCCATGGACGCCGCCCAGGCCAGCCGGCTGCTGCACCGGGTACGGGACGAGACGCTGGCCGGCCGTACGCCGCCGATCGCTCCCCGGCCGGTCATCGACGCCTCCTGGCAGCGGATGTTCCGGCTCGGCCTGGACCCGGACCAGGGCACCAGCAGTGTGCTGCTCCAGCGCGACGAGCTGGAGCAGCGGCGCCGGACGACCGTCCTCGGCGAGGTGATGCGCACGCTGAGCACGATGCTCGCCGGGATCGCGGACGCCTCGATGCAGATCATGGTGGTGACCGACGAGCAGGGCCGGGTGCTGTGGCGGGAGGGCAACCTCTCGGTGATGCGGAAGGCCAACGGCATCTGTCTGGAGGAGGGCGCGGCCTGGACCGAGCACACCACCGGCACGAACGCGGTGGGGACGGCGCTTGCCATGGGGCGGGCCGTCCAGGTCCACTCGGCGGAGCACTACGTCCACACCCTGCACAACTGGACCTGCGCCGCCGCCCCGGTCCACGACCCGCGCGACCAGCGGCTGCTGGGGATCGTGGACGTGAGCGGCCCGGCCACCAGTTTCCATCCGTCGACGCTCGCGCTGGTCGGTTCGGTGGCCCAGCTCGCCGAGGCGGAGATGCGCGACCGTCATCTGCGGTCGATCGAACGGCTGCGTTCGGTGGCCGCGCCGATCCTGTGCCGGGTGGGCGGGCGCGCGGTGGCGGTGGACGCGCACGGCTGGACGGCGGCGGTGACCGGGCTGGCCCCGGTGGACCGGATCGCGCTGCCGAAGTCCTTCCGCGCCGGCCGGGTGTGGCTGCCGTCGCTCGGGATGTGCGCCGTGGAGCCGCTGCCGGGCGGCTGGCTGCTGCGGGTCGAGGACGGGCAGCGGGCGGGGGCCTCGGCGCCGGGCGCGGAGGCGGCCAGCCGGGTGGTCCTCGATCTGAGCCGGCCGCGCCGCCCGTCGGTGGCGGTCTCCGGGGCGGCGGGCAGCTGGTCCCAGGAGCTGAGCCCGCGCCACGCCGAGCTGCTGTACGTCCTGGCGCTGCACCGGGACGGGCGGACGGCGGCGGAGCTGGCCGAGGACGTGTTCGGTGACCGGACGAGGACGGTGACGGTACGGGCGGAGATGTCGCGGATCCGCCGGAACCTGGCGAGCGTGCTCGCCCACCGCCCGTACCGGTTCAGCGAGGAGGTCGAGGTCGGGTTCGTGGGCCCGGACGACCCCGCTGACCTGCTGCCGCACTCGACGGCCCCGGCGGTACGGTCCGCCCGGCAGGCCCGCCCCTAGCCCGGCGAGCCTGCCGGCTCTGTCCACCATGCGGACACTCGGCTCACGAGGCCGTCCGCCGGGCCCCCGGGGTGAGGACCGCCCTGGGAATCTCTCCCTCCGCATGATGCGATGAGGCCATGCGCATCACTCTCACCACCTGGTCCCTCGAACAGACCTCGCCGTCCGATCTGCGTCCCGCGACCCCGCCGGAGGGGGACGACGTCACGATCCGGCGGGCCGAGGTGCCCTCGGCCGAGTACAGCCGCTTCCTCTATACGGCGGTCGGCGCCGACATCCGCTGGAACGACCGGCTGGCGCTGACGTACAAGCAGTGGCAGGAGATCGTCGAGAAGCCCGGGGCCGAGATCTGGGTGGCGTACGACAAGGGGACACCGGCCGGATACGTGGAGCTGGACCCGCAGGACGACGGCACCGTGGAGATCGTCTACTTCGGGCTCATCCCCGCATTCCGGGGCCGCCGGATCGGCGGGCATCTGCTCTCGTACGGGGTCCAGCGCGCCTGGGACCTGGCGGAGCGGTGGCCGGAGCGGGAGGCGACCCGGCGGGTCTGGCTGCACACCTGCTCGCTGGACGGGCCGCACGCGATGGACAACTACCTGCGCCGGGGCTTCCGGCTGTTCGACACGAAGGTGGAGGAGGTCGAGGAGTCCGAGACGCCCGGCCCCTGGCCCGGCGCCCACGCCTGAGCCCCGACCCGTCGCACGCCCCGGGCCCGCGAGAGGGCCCGGGAGGGTGACCCACGCCACACCATCTCGCACAGCGAGACACTCCTGTCCACATAGCGGACGAAGCTGGACTGGGTCCAAAGTCCCGTGACACGCTTCCGTCATGTCTGGAACTGGAATTGCCTTGGTGAGTCGGCGGCACGTCGACCTCGGCCGCATGTCCAGCGCCATGTGTTCGGCGCGCTGAGAGAACCAGCACCGCCCCGAGCACCTTTCAGACCGCCCCTGCTGCGCACCGTCGCGCCATCCCCTGACCCACGTACGAGTGTGCAGGTCAGAGCCGCCCTCCCGCAGTCCCGAAGGACAAAACGCCATGGCCGCCACCCCGGAAAACCCCGCACCCGCCACGCCCCGCCGCAAGGTGAGCCGCCACCGTGGCGAGGGCCAGTGGGCCGTGGGGCACTTCACCCCGTTGAACGGCAATGAGCAGTTCAAGAAGGACGACGACGGTCTCAATGTGCGGACACGTATTGAGACGATCTACTCCAAGCGTGGGTTCGACTCGATCGACCCCAACGACCTGCGGGGCCGGATGCGCTGGTGGGGCCTCTACACCCAGCGCAAGGAGGGCCTCGACGGCACCAAGACCGGTGTCCTGGAGCCGGAGGAGCTGGACGCGGAGTACTTCATGCTCCGGGTCCGCATCGACGGCGGCCGGCTGACGACCGAGCAGCTGCGGGTCATCGGCGAGATTTCGCAGGAGTTCGCGCGCGGGACGGCCGACATCACGGACCGGCAGAACGTCCAGTACCACTGGATCCGCATCGAGGACGTCCCGGAGATCTGGAACCGCCTCGAAGCCGTCGGCCTGTCGACCACCGAGGCCTGCGGTGACACCCCGCGTGTCATCCTCGGCTCGCCCGTCGCCGGGATCGCCGAGAACGAGATCATCGACGGCACCCCCGCCATCGACGCGATCTACCGCCGGATCGTCGGCAACAAGGACTTCTCCAACCTGCCCCGCAAGTTCAAGTCCGCGATCTCCGGTTCGCCGCTGCTCGACGTGGCGCACGAGATCAACGACATCGCCTTCGTCGGCGTGAACCACCCGGAGCACGGCCCGGGCTTCGACGTCTGGGTCGGCGGCGGCCTCTCCACCAACCCCAAGCTGGGCGTCCGGCTGGGCACCTGGGTCTCGCTCGACGAGGTCCCGGACATCTACGAGGGCGTCATCTCGATCTTCCGCGACTACGGCTACCGCCGGCTGCGCACCCGCGCCCGGCTGAAGTTCCTCGTCGCCGACTGGGGCCCGGAGAAGTTCCGCCAGGTCCTGGAGGACGAGTACCTGAAGCGCAAGCTCACCGACGGCCCCGCCCCCGAGCAGCCGGCCGGGCAGTGGCGCGACCACGTGGGCGTCCACCGGCAGAAGGACGGCCGCTTCTACGTCGGCTTCGCCCCGCGCGTCGGCCGGGTGGACGGCGCCACGCTCACCAAGATCGCGGAGATCGCGGAGGAGCACGGCTCGGGCCGGGTCCGTACCACCGCCGAGCAGAAGATGATCGTCCTGGACGTCGAGGAGGCGCAGGTCGAGTCGATCGTCTCCGCCCTGGAGTCCCTGGACCTGCGGGTCAACCCCTCGCCGTTCCGGCGCGGCACGATGGCCTGCACCGGCATCGAGTTCTGCAAGCTGGCGATCGTCGAGACCAAGGCGCGCGGCGCCTCCCTCATCGACGAACTCGAGCGCCGCATCCCCGAGTTCGACGAGCCGATCACCATCAACATCAACGGCTGCCCGAACGCCTGCGCCCGTATCCAGGTCGCGGACATCGGTCTCAAGGGCCAGCTGGTCCTGGACGACGACGGCAACCGCGTCGAGGGCTACCAGGTCCACCTGGGCGGCGCCCTCGGCCTGGAGGCCGGCTTCGGCCGCAAGGTCCGTGGCCTGAAGGTCACCTCGACCGAGCTGCCGGACTACGTCGAGCGGGTCCTCACGCGCTTCCAGGAGCAGCGCGAGGACGGCGAGCGCTTCGCCACCTGGGCGGCGCGCGCGTCGGAGGAGGCACTGTCGTGAGCGAGCGTGCCGCGCCCTTCTACTGCCCGTACTGCGGCGACGAGGACCTGTTCCCGCACGAGACCGGATGGGGGTCCCCCCTGCCCGAGCGAAGCCGAGGGCTTGGGGGAGGGGCCTGGGAATGCCGGGCATGCAGTCGAGCCTTCCAGCTGAAGTTCCTGGGGCTCCTCGCCCCGGGCACGTCGAGCAACTCAGCTGGAGGGGAAGAGATATGACGACCGCTCAGACCATCACCGAGGACACCGACCTGAAGGCGCTCGCCGAGCAGGCCGGTCGCGACCTGGAGGACGCCTCCGCGCTGGAGATCCTCCAGTGGGCGGCCGAGACCTTCGGCAGGCAGTTCTGCGTCACCTCCTCCATGGAGGACGCGGTGGTCGCCCACCTCGCCTCCCGCGCCATGCCCGGGGTGGACGTCGTCTTCCTCGACACCGGCTACCACTTCCCCGAGACCATCGGCACCCGCGACGCGGTCGACGCCGTGATGGACGTCAACGTCATCACGCTGACCCCGCGTCAGTCGGTCGCCGAGCAGGACGCCGAGTACGGCCCCAAGCTGCACGACCGCGACCCGGACCTGTGCTGCGCGCTGCGCAAGGTCAAGCCGCTCGAAGACGGCCTGACCGCGTACCGCGCGTGGGCGACCGGACTGCGCCGCGACGAGTCCCCGACCCGGGCGAACACCCCGGTCGTCGGCTGGGACGAGAAGCGGCGGAAGGTCAAGGTCTCCCCCATCGCGCGCTGGACCCAGGACGACGTCGACGCGTACGTCGCCCAGCACGGCGTCCTCACCAACCCGCTCCTCATGGACGGCTATGCCTCCGTCGGCTGCGCGCCCTGCACCCGCCGCGTCGCGGAGGGCGAGGACGCCCGGGCCGGCCGCTGGGCCGGCCGGGGCAAGACCGAATGCGGGCTGCACGGATGACGGCCGCTCAGGACATCCAGGACACTCAGGAAACCCAGGAGAATCACGTGACCGGTGCCACCATCTGGCTCACCGGCCTGCCCAGCGCCGGCAAGACGACCATCGCGTACGAGCTCGCCGCCACGCTGCGCGACGCGGGCCGGCGGGTCGAGGTGCTCGACGGCGACGAGATCCGCGAGTTCCTCTCCGCGGGCCTCGGCTTCAGCCGCGAGGACCGGCACACGAACGTGCAGCGGATCGGCTTCGTCGCCGAACTGCTCGCCTCCAACGGCGTGCAGGTCCTGGTGCCGGTCATCGCCCCGTACGAGGACAGCCGCGAGGCCGTCCGCAAGCGCCACAAGGCCGAGGGCACCCCGTACGTCGAGGTGCACGTGGCCACTCCGGTGGACGTGTGCTCCGTACGCGATGTGAAGGGGCTCTACGCCAAGCAGGCCGCCGGCGAGATCAGCGGTCTGACCGGGGTCGACGACCCGTACGACGAGCCGCGCAACCCGGATCTGCGGATCGAGTCGCAGAACCAGACCGTGCAGGAGTCCGCGGCGCAGCTGTACGCGCTGCTCACCGAGAGGGGTCTCGCATGACGACCGCCGCCCATGTCCACGAGGTGACGGACAGCCCCTTCGCGCTGTCGCACCTGGACTCGCTGGAGTCCGAGGCCGTCCACATCTTCCGCGAGGTGGCGGGCGAGTTCGAGCGGCCGGTGATCCTCTTCTCCGGCGGCAAGGACTCCATCGTCATGCTGCACCTGGCGCTGAAGGCGTTCGCGCCCGCGCCGGTGCCGTTCACGCTGCTGCACGTCGACACCGGGCACAACTTCCCCGAGGTCATCGAGTACCGCGACCGGGTCGTCGCCCAGCACGGGCTGCGGCTGCACGTGGCCTCCGTACAGGAGTACATCGACGCCGGGAAGCTGCGCGAGCGTCCCGACGGGACGCGCAACCCGCTCCAGACGGTGCCGCTGACCGAGGCGATCCAGCAGCACCGTTTCGACGCCGTGTTCGGCGGCGGGCGGCGCGACGAGGAGAAGGCCCGCGCGAAGGAGCGGGTGTTCTCGCTGCGCGACGAGTTCTCGCAGTGGGACCCGCGCCGCCAGCGCCCGGAGCTGTGGCAGCTCTACAACGGCCGCCACGCCGCCGGTGAGCACGTCCGGGTCTTCCCGCTCTCCAACTGGACCGAGCTGGACGTCTGGCAGTACATCCAGCGGGAGAAGATCGAGCTCCCCGACATCTACTTCGCCCACGAGCGCGACGTGTTCGCCCGTAGCGGCATGTGGCTGACGGCCGGCGAGTGGGGCGGCCCGAAGGCCACCGAGACGGTGGAGAGGCGGCTGATCCGCTACCGCACCGTCGGCGACATGTCCTGCACCGGCGCCGTCGACTCCGACGCCACCACGCTGGACGCCGTCATCGCCGAGATCGCCGCCTCCCGGCTCACCGAGCGGGGCGCGACCCGCGCCGACGACAAGATGTCCGAGGCCGCGATGGAAGACCGCAAGCGCGAAGGGTACTTCTAATGAGCACCACCACCGAGCAGTTCACCGACGCCTCGGCGACCACCCTGCTGCGTTTCGCGACCGCCGGATCCGTCGACGACGGCAAGTCGACCCTGGTGGGCCGGCTCCTGCACGACTCCAAGTCGGTCCTCACCGACCAGTTGGAGGCCGTGGAGGCCGCGTCCCTCAAGCGCGGCCAGGAGGCGCCCGACCTGGCGCTGCTCACCGACGGTCTGCGGGCCGAGCGGGAGCAGGGCATCACGATCGACGTGGCCTACCGCTACTTCGCGACCGCGCGCCGCCGGTTCATCCTGGCCGACACCCCCGGGCACGTGCAGTACACCCGGAACATGGTCACCGGCGCCTCGACCGCCGAGCTGGCCGTGGTCCTGGTCGACGCCCGTAACGGTGTGGTCGAGCAGACCCGCCGGCACGCGGCCGTCGCGGCGCTGCTGCGGGTCCCGCACGTGGTGCTCGCCGTCAACAAGATGGACCTCGTCGAGTACGCGGAGCCCGTCTTCGCGGCGATCGCCGAGGAGTTCACGACGTACGCCTCCGAGCTCGGCGTCCCGGAGATCACCGCGATCCCGATCTCCGCGCTGGCCGGCGACAACGTGGTGGAGCCCTCCGCCAACATGGACTGGTACGGCGGCCCGACGGTCCTGGAGCACCTGGAGACCGTCCCGGTCAGCCACGACCTGACGGCCTGTCACGCGCGGTTCCCCGTGCAGTACGTGATCCGTCCGCAGACCGCCGAGCACCCGGACTACCGGGGTTACGCGGGTCAGATCGCGGCCGGTGCCTTCCGGGTCGGCGAGCAGATCACCGTCCTGCCCTCGGGCAGGACGTCCACGATCACCGGGATCGACGCGCTGGGCGAGTCCGTGGACATCGCCTGGGCGCCGCAGTCGGTGACGATCCGGCTCGCCGACGACATCGACATCTCGCGCGGCGACCTCCTCGCCCCGAGCGGGGACGCCCCGGCCACCAGCCAGGACGTCGAGGCGACGGTCTGCCATGTGGCGGACCAGCCGCTCGCGGTGGGCCAGCGGGTGCTGCTCAAGCACACCACCCGCACGGTCAAGGCGATCGTCAAGGAGATCCCGTCCCGGCTGACGCTGGACGACCTCTCCCAGCACCCGAACCCCGGGCAGCTGGTCGCCAACGACATCGGCCGGGTGAAGGTCCGTACCGCCGAGCCGCTCGCGCTCGACGCCTACGCCGACTCGCGCCGTACCGGATCGTTCCTGCTGATCGACCCGGCGGACGGCACCACGCTCGCGGCCGGCATGGCGGGCGAGTCCTTCGCCGACGCCAAGGCCGTGACGGCCGGCGCGTCCCCGGACGCGGCGGACGACGAGGGCTGGGACTTCTGAGATGACGTACGACGACGTCTACGGCACCTTCGCGAAGGAGGGCGGCCGCGTGGGTTCCGGCGCCCTCGGCGCGGGGAGCGGAGGTGTCGCTCGATGTGCGTCCTGACGTCCATGCGCCGGGTACGGGGCGCGATGCAGCTCCACCCGTACGACAGACGACATAGCCGAAGAAGCCTTCGAAGACCCTGAGGGGAACCACCTCCGTGCCTGCCTTCCGTTCCACCCCGCGCCGCTCGCTCGTCGCTCTCGCGGCCCTGCCGCTGCTGATCGGCGCGCTCGCCTCGTGCGGGTACGGGTCGCAGGCGAAGAGCGGCGAGCAGAAGGTGGCCCCGGCGGGGGCGAAGCTCTCGGCGGAGTCGGTCCGGGTCGGCTACTTCCCGAACCTGACCCACGCCACGGCGCTGGTGGGTGACGAAGAGGGCATCATCCAGAAGGAGTTGGGCGGGACCGAGCTGAAGGTCGCGAGCTTCAACGCCGGCCCTTCGGAGATCGAGGCGCTGAACGCGGACTCGATCGACATCGGGTTCATCGGCCCCTCCCCCGCGATCAACGGCTACACCAAGTCCAAGGGCAAGAACCTCCGGATCATCGGCGGTTCGGCCTCCGGCGGCGTGAAGCTGGTCGTCAACCCCGAGAAGATCCGGACCCTGGACGACGTCAAGGGCAAGCGGATCGCCACCCCGCAGCTCGGCAACACCCAGGACGTCGCCTTCCTCAACTGGATCTCCGAACAGGGCTGGAAGGTCGACGCCCAGAGCGGCAAGGGCGACGTCTCCGTCCTCCGCACGGACAACAAGGTCACCCCCGACGCCTACAAGTCCGGCTCCATCGACGGCGCCTGGGTACCGGAACCGACCGCCTCCAAGCTGGTGAGCGAGGGCGGGAAGGTCCTTCTCGACGAGTCGTCGCTGTGGCCCGACAAGAAGTTCGTGATCACGAACATCATCGTGTCGCAGAAGTTCCTCAGCGAGCACCCGGACGTCGTCGAGGCGGTGCTGCGGGGTTCGCTGAAGACGAACCAGTGGATCGGCGCCAACCCGGAGAAGGCCAAGGCGTCGGCCAACGCCAAGCTGAAGGAACTCACCGGCAAGCCGCTGAGCTCCGAGGTGATCGACAGTGCGTGGCCGTCGCTGCAGTTCACCGCCGACCCGCTCGCCGCGACCCTCCGGTCGCAGGCCGACCACGCGGTGAAGGCCGGCCTTCTCAAGCAGCCCGACCTGAACGGCATCTACGACCTGGGCCCCCTCAACAAGGTCCTCAAGGCGGCGGGCGAGCCCGTGGCCTCCGACGCCGGTCTCGGCGCCAAGTAACCGCACATCAGCCCGAGTTCAGGATTCCCAGGAGGTGACGACCATGGCCACGACCGCGACGCTCGCCAAGGCCGAGGACCGTGTGGCGGTGACACACGCCGCCCGGATCGAGCACGTCTCGAAGTCCTTCGGCGGACCCGCCGGGGGGCAGCTCGTCCTCGACGACATCTCGCTCGATGTCGCCCCGGGCGAGTTCGTCACCCTGCTCGGCGCCTCCGGCTGCGGAAAGTCCACCCTGCTCAACCTGGTCGCCGGGCTCGACCGGCCCTCCGCCGGGTCCATCGAGACCCCCGGCGGCCGGCCCGCCCTGATGTTCCAGGAGCACGCCCTCTTCCCGTGGCTGACCGCGGGCAAGAACATCGAGCTCGCCCTGCGGCTGCGCGGGGTGCCGAAGTCCGAGCGGCGCGGGGAGGCCGAGCGGCTGCTCGACCTGGTGCGGCTCGGCGGCTCGTACCGCAAGCGGGTGCACGAGCTGTCCGGCGGCATGCGCCAGCGCGTCGCCCTTGCCCGGGCGCTCGCCCAGGACAGCGACCTGCTGCTGATGGACGAGCCGTTCGCGGCGCTCGACGCCATCACGCGGGACGTGCTGCACGACGAGCTGACCCGGATCTGGCGCGAGACGAACCTCTCGGTCCTGTTCGTGACGCACAACGTGCGCGAGGCCGTGCGGCTTGCCGAGCGTGTGGTGCTGCTGTCGTCGCGGCCGGGGCGGATCGCGCGGGAGTGGACCATCGACATCCCGCAGCCGCGCCGTATCGAGGACGCCGACGTGGCGGAACTGTCCGTCGAGATCACCGAAGAACTGCGTGGGGAGATCCGCCGTCATGGCCAGCACTGAGACGAGGGCCGCGAAGCCCGACGACCTGGCGGGCCTCGAAGCCGGCCTCGACGCGCTGGACGCGGTGCAGGTGCGCCGTACGCCGGTGCGCGAGGTCCTGCTCAAGAAGGTCCTGCCGCCGGTCGTGGCGGTGCTGCTCGTCATCGCCGTCTGGCAGCTCCTCGTGACCCTTGAGGTCACGGACGAGTCGAAGCTGCCGGCGCCGCTCGCGGTCTGGGACAGCCTGAAGACCATGTGGCTGGAGGGCACGCTCCTCGGGGTCCTCTGGACGAGCGTGTCGCGCGCCCTGCTCGGCTTCCTGATGGCGCTCGCCATCGGTACGCCGCTGGGTCTGCTGGTCGCCCGGGTGCGGTTCGTCCGCGCGGCGATCGGTCCGGTCCTCGCGGGTCTGCAGTCGTTGCCTTCGGTGGCGTGGGTCGCCCCGGCGGTGCTGTGGATCGGCCTCAACGACTCGATGATGTACGCGGTGATCCTGCTGGGCGCGGTGCCGTCGATCGCGAACGGCCTGGTGGCCGGGGTCGACCAGGTGCCGCCGCTCTTCCTGCGGGCCGGGCGCACGCTCGGCGCGACCGGGCTGCGGGGGGCCTGGCACATCGTGATGCCGGCCGCGCTGCCGGGCTACCTCGCGGGCCTGAAGCAGGGTTGGGCGTTCTCGTGGCGGTCGCTGATGGCCGCCGAGATCATCGCATCGTCGCCGGATCTGGGGCTCGGCCTCGGCCAGTTGCTGGAGAACGGCCGGAACAACTTCGACATGCCGGGCATCTTCCTCGCGATCATCCTGATCCTGCTGGTCGGCGTCGCCATCGACCTGTTGATCTTCAGCCCGCTGGAGCGCGCGGTGCTGCGCGGTCGCGGTCTGCTGGTGAAGGGCTGAGCGGCGCCATGTCCGAGGTCCTTCTCGTCGTCGCCCACGGCAGCCGCGACCCGCGGCACGCCGCGACCGTGCACGCCCTGGTGCGGCAGGCCAGGTCGCTGCGGCCGGGGCTGCGGGTGGAGACGGCGTTCCTGGACTTCAACCTGCCGTCGGTGGCCGGGGTGCTCGACCGGCTCGCGTCCGAGGGCGTACGGGACGTGGTCGCGCTCCCGCTGCTGCTGACCCGCGCCTTCCACGCGAAGTCCGACATCCCGGCGGTCCTGCGGGAGGCCCCGCCGGCCCTCCGGATCCGCCAGGCGCAGGTACTGGGCCCGTCCCCGCTGCTGATAGCCGCGGTGGAACGCCGCCTGTACGAGGCCGGCCTCACGCCCGCGATCGCAGCGACCGCAACTGTGCCTTCCCGGGGGGCAACCCCCGGACCCCCGGCCGGAACCACCGCGTGGCGTCGAGCGGTCGACGAGATGAAACGCTCGACCGGGGTCGTCCTGGCCTCGGCGGGATCCACAGACCCGGAGGCGATCGCAGCGACCGCAACTGCGTCCTCCCGGGGGGCAACCCCCGGACCCCCGGCCGGAACCACCGCGTGGCGTCGGGCGGTCGACGAGATGAAGCGCTCGACCGGGGTCGTCCTGGCCTCGGCGGGATCCACAGACCCGGAGGCGATCGCAGCGATCGCAGAAACGGCGCGGGAGCTGCGGCGCACCGGTTGGTGCTCCGTGCGGCCTGCGTTCGCCTCCGCATCTCTCCCGAGGACCGAGGACGCGGTCCGGGCGATGCGTGCCGACGGCGTGCGCCGGGTGGCGGTGGCCCCCTATGTCATCGCCCCCGGCCGCCTGCCCGACCGCATCGCGGCGGGCGCAGCGGACGCCGACGTCCTGGCCGACGTGCTCGGCCCGTCCCCGGAGCTGGCCCGGCTGCTGATCCGGCGCTACGACGAGTGCCGCACCACCGACACCGAGCGCGTGGCCGTCGCCTAAGACTTGATCCGTAATTCACCAGAGGGTGAGCTGTGGGTTGCGGCCGGGGCGGTGTCCGGGCTTTCCGGCGTGGTCACGCCCAGGGCGTGTCTCATCCGGGGTTGCTCGGGACCGTCGTCCGGCGGTTCGGGGAGCAGAGGTCTCACGTTGCCGTGGGACTGCCGCATGACCAGCACCGCGAACGGTGTTCTGGCTCGGTGCGGTTGACTCCCGCAGGGCTTCTTCCAGCCCTTGGGCGAAAACGATCTGTGCGTGCCGGGACGCGGTGGTGTCCAGGTACGCGGTCTTGGGGTCGTCCACGTCGGCGAAGCGGACGAACGCGGCGAGGGCGGCGGACACGAGGTCGCGTTTCCCGGCGAGGCCGCACGCGATGCACTTGTGCTCACGGTCGCGGAGGGTCTTCTTCACGCGCTCGCCGCACAGGCAGTGCTGAGACAGTGCGGTGGACCAGGTGGAGGCCCGTACGAGACGCCCGCCCGCAGCGGTGCACTCGCGCTCAAGGGCCGAGATCAGCAGGCCGGGGGTGGTCTGGGAGAGGCGTTTGCCCCACAGTCGGTACCAGGTGCGGATGTCGCAGTCCTCGACCACGAGGACGGGGCCGTGAGCGGCGATGATCTCGCGGGCGAGGAGGCGGGCGCGATGGCGTCGGTGCTCGGCGGCCGAGGCGGCGGATTCGGCCTGCCGGGCGCGTAGGCCCCGGTACTCGGTGGACAGCCGGTCGCGGCGGAACGCCTGCTTCGGCACCCCGTCCGACCGGGCAGCGCGGGCACCACCGGGCACGGTGACGACCTTGGGCGTGAGACCCTTGGAGGCCCGGTGTTCGGCACGTCGGGTCTGCTTCTTCGACAGGCCGTACTGTGCGGTGTTCGTCGCCCGGCGGGAGCGCTCCAGTGCCCGCGCACGGCCGCGCCGCTTCTTCGCTGCCTGCTCCAGAAGGGCCTGTTCGGCGGGGCTCAGGGTGATCTCGGTGGACTCCGGCTCGCCGTCGGCGGGGGCGAGGCTGGCTGGCATGGAGACGATCGAGACGTTGGAGACGTTGCCGTCCACCCCGGCGATCCTGTCCATCCCGGCGGCCCGCTGGCGCATCTGCTGTACGGCGGGGGAGGTGTAGCCGGGGCCGAGGATCATCAGGTGCGCCTCGTACACCCAGCCGCCCGGCGCGGACGCCTTGCGGCGACGCACAAGATCGACCTTGTGCCAGCGGCCGGGATTCGACAGGAAGTGTTCGACGCGGGCCCACTGACCCGGCTGCTGCGGGATACGCACCGGGAGCACGAGGTCACCCCGGCTGCCGTCGGGGCCGCCCGCGAACACCACCGCGAGCGGGCCCGTGTGGTCCCACCACGTGGCCTTCCGGGTGCCCGGCTTCCCCGACGCCGTGGTCGTGCCCGTGGGAACAACGCCGGACGGCGCCGCCGGCACTCGCAGACGGCGAGGCTGGGCGAAGGCGTGCTGACCGCCGTCGGTGTAGGCCATGACGTGGCCGTGCAGCGAGCCGACGAGGCGGAAGGTCTCCCACTTGCGGTCGGCGGTGTGGGAGCGGGCCCGGCCGGGGATGCGGGTGAAGTCCTGTCGGCGGCCCGTCTTCGGGCGACCGTGCCGCTTGCCGGTGGCGTCAGGGAACAGGTGCCGCTGCACGCCGTTCCACACCTCATCGGCCATATGCATGGACAGAGCCTTCGAGGCGTGGTGCTTGAGGTGCCCGGCATCTTCGAGGTGCTTGTACGCGCACCGCTCCAGAGATTCGCGGGACAGGCCCAGGCGCTGCCGTACGGCCTTCGCCCCATCCTCGTTCCGCTCGTGGAACGCGGACCAGTAGGCATCGGTCTTGGCGCGGGCGTCACGCTGGGCGGCCCGCTTGACCGACCACATAGAGCCGAACAGATTCTCCACGCGGGCGAGATCGGCGGGGTCGGTGACGGCCAGCGGCAGCACCATCACCGACACCATCCCGTCGTCGGGCTTCTTCCACCTCGGAGCCTTGTTCTTGCCCCGGAACTTCCGCCGCGTCTGGGCAGCCTGCATGACCATCACCCCCCGTCACAATTAGTTGACCTACGACACAGTATGTGAGTAGTTGAGCTATGGCAACCGAGGTAGAATCGGATTCATGGCCATCACAATTCCTGGATATGAAGACGCCAAGCAGGCAGCGGCACGACTCAAGGTCACCGTCCAGCACGTCTACAACCTCAACAGCAGCCGCGCCGACTTCCCCGCCCCCGTCTACGTCGGCCGCACCCCGCTGTGGCCGGTGGACCGGCTGGACGCCTGGCGCAGCGCGCACCCGAAGCGGGGAGATTAAGTGACTTATTTGAGAACGGGAAGTAATTGACCTAATACGTCGTTCTGTCCGTTCGCGTCGAAGATCAACGCCACCAGCCTGCGGCCCCGCTCCCTGCTCCACTGGACCGGACTCCCCGTCAAAGCCTTCCTTGCGGCATCGCCACCCGTGCACCGCATCATCGACTGCATGACGCCACTGGTCGCCGGGCTACTCGAACCGCCCGGCGGCAACCGCTCGGACCTGTGGGTCGTGGACGGCACACTCATCCCCGTGGAAGACCACACGATGACCGAGTGCTCCAGGAACTACCGCCGCAGCGTGAACGTCCAGTTCGTCTTCCGTGCCCGCGACCGGCGCGTCATCGCCGTGGGCGACGCATGGACCGGCAACCGCAACGACATCATCGCCTTCCGCGCCACCATGGCCGAGCAGGTCGCCGGGCACCGCCTGACCACCGGGGACGGCGCCTACCGCAGCGCCCCCGAGGTCACCACCAGCAAGACCAAGAGCAAGCCGTTCGCCAAGCGCCGGGCGCGGGCCGAGCACGGCATCGCCCGACTCAAGGACTACCGCGTACTGCGCCAGCACCGCCGACGCGGCGACACGATCAACTCCACCACCCGCGCCGTCTCCGTACGCACAACCTCGCGATCGACTGCGCGTAACTACGGAACACCTCTTAGTCCGTCGGGCCCTCGTCCGGTACCGGGGCTCCGCGCCGGCTCACCCGTAGCGTGATCGTGGCCGCAAAGCCCGCCGCCACACCGCACGTCAGGGCCGCCGGAACGCCGCCGCCGAGGCCGTCGAAGAGCCGGATCACGCCCCAGCGCAGGCCCGCCTCGTTCGTCGCCATCCGCAGGAGTTGGCTCGCCAGCAGACCGAGGACGGTCGCGCAGACGGCGCCGACCGCCATCGCCGGGAGCGTGGCCCGGGTGAGCAGCCCGGGCAGGACGCGCAGCGCCCACCACACCACCGCGAGCAGCAGCACGTCGGCGGTCCGGTACAGGAGCCAGTCGCCGAGCGAGCCGCCGGCCGGCCCCGCCCACCCGCCGAGCAGCAGCCACTGCCGCAACAGGTCCCCCGGCTCGGCGAGGAAGCCGCCGTCCGGGGAGACCGTCTGCATGGCCGCGGCGACCGTTTCGTACGAGAGGACCACCAGCGACAGCGCGACGACGGCCGTCCCCGCGGTGGCCGAAAGCCGGGCCGCGCGGGCCGGGACCGTGCGCCGCGGCTGCGGATCGGCGCCCTTGACGGCGACCCGCGCGACGAGCACCGTCACCGCCGCCGTGACCAGCGCGGTCACGACCAGGACCTGGCGCCCGGACGAGATCGCCGCCGCCAGGTTCGGCAGGAAGCGGTAGCCGCCGCGCCCGTTCGACGCGATCAGCCACGGCGCGGAGACCGTCACCGCCAGGGTTCCGGCCACGAGCCCCCACGCCCACAGCCCGAGCAGCGTGGCCGGCAGCCGGCCGTGCACCGGCGGCAGCCTGCGGATCAGCAGCAGCGCGCCGGGCACGAAGAAGGCGAAGACCGCCGCGAACCGGATCTGCATCCCGGTGGTGTGGAGCGAGAGGTAGCGGCTGCTGTCGGCCGTTGCCGTGTCCCCGATCCCGCCGGACACCTCGGCGCCCGGTCCGTACGCGGCCGGCGGGTCGTACGCCCAGGGCAGGAGCCAGTGTTGGAGCTCGGCGGTCGCCCCGCCGCCGAGCACGCTCGTGGTGCCCTGCAGGTGCAACGCCTGTCCACTGGCCCCCGCCCACCACAGCAGCGCCGTGAGCAGAAGTCCCCCGGCCAGTGCCGGTATCGCCGCTCTCCGGTATGTCATGTCCCGCCCCCCGTATCCGCCGCGCCGCCGCGAACTCCCGTGATCACAAGGAGGCTACGGGCGTGCCGATCACATCCGGATCACGCCCACGACGGGCCTACGCTCCCCGAAGCGGAGCGACACGATCGAGGGGTGAGGGCGGCACGTGGACGGAACGGTGCTGGACGAAGAGAGGCGCGGGTCGCGGTCCCGCCGCGGACTGCGACGCCTCGCGATCGCCGTGCTGGTGCTCACGGTGCCGGTCGGCGGGCTCGTCCGGCTGTTCCAGGACGAGCTGTTCAGCCCCTTCGGCGATGCCCGGGCGTGCGAGGGGAGCGAGCGAGCGCTGCCCGCCGTGATCGCCCCCGGGGGCGTGGCGCTCCCGGACGACGCCTCCGACGTCCACCACGTCACCCGGAAGGGCCGGGCCGAAGTCTCCTTCCTGAGCAGCCGGATACCGGACTACCTGCACCGCACGGGCATCCTCCCGCCCGGCGCCCCGCTCTTCGACAGAAAGCACGGCGACCACTACGCGCTCGGCGACGGCGAACCCGAACTCCCGGTGGGGCTCTGCGGATCGCCCCTGCGCGGTCCCGCCTGGTACTACACCAACGCCACCGTCAGCGTCCTGGTCGAACGCTCGACGCTCGCCCCCGACCGCTTCCCGAGCCCGGCGCGCGCCGTCGTCACGTACCCGCTCCCCTGACGCTCAGGCGCGCGGGTCACGGCCGCTGGTGGCGAGGGCGCGCTCGAAGTCGGTCGCGTTCTCCGGTACGGGGACGGGTGCGGCGAAGCCCTCGTACCGGCGGTAGAGCTCCGCGTGCTCCTCGACCACCGCGAGGACGAACGTGCCCGTGGCGTCGGGCACGGTGAACCGTTCGCCGGTGGAGCGGGCCAGGTCCCAGCCGTGCAGGGTGAGTTCCTTGACGATCAGCGAGGCGATGACCGTCGCCGGCATGGTCATGTGGCCGGTGTCGACGTCGCCCTCCCAGACCTCCGGCTTCTCCCAGGCCGCGAGCGCCCGGTCCAGCTGGGCCGCGTACCCCTCCGCCCAGTCGGCGTCGGCGGTGAAGTCCCGCTGGACGGTGGCCTCGGGCAGCTGCTCGCGCAGGGCGCGGCGCTCCAGGCCGTGGGAGGAGTAGAGGACGAGGTGGTTGACGAGTTCGCGCACGGTCCAGTCGGCGCAGACGGAGGGTCGGCCGAGCTGCTCGGCGGTGACGCCCCGGGCGACGCGGGCGGCCTCCGCGGCGCAGACGGTGAGGTGGCTGTGGATGTCGTTCATGCCGTCGACGCTACGAAGCGCCCGGCCGCCCGGTCTTGAAGAATCGCGACAGCCGGGCGCCCTCGGCGGTTGATGTAGCGTCCATCCATGATCTCGGAGACGTACAGGATCGGCGGCCAACTGCCCGTACGACGGCTGGGTTACGGCACAGCCCAGCTGACCGGCCCGGGCTACTGGGGACCACGCGGTGACCGGGCGGACGCCGTCGCCGTGCTGCGGCTGGCCGTGGAGCGTGGGGTCACGCTCGTCGACACCGCCGACAACTACGGCCCCGAGCTCGCCGAGGAGCTGGTCGCCGAGGCGCTGCACCCGTACCGGGACGGTCTGGTGATCGCCACCAAGGGCGGCGTCGTACGGACCGGTGACAACGCCTGGCACATCGACGGGCGGCCGGAGCGGCTGCGCGCGATGTGCGAGGCGAGCCTGCGACGGCTGCGGACCGACCGGATCGACCTCTACCAGCTGCACCGGCTCGACCCGGCCGTCCCGATGGCGGACCAGCTCGGCGCGCTGGACGAGCTGCGCGCCGAGGGGAAGATCCGGTACGTCGGCCTGGACTCGGTCACGGCGGCGCAGCTGGCTGAGGCGCTGGCCCTGACGGCCTCCGTCGTGTCCGTGCAGAACCGTTTCAACCTGCTCGACCGGCAGTCGGCGGACGTCCTGGAGCTGTGCGCCGCGCACGACCTGGCGTTCCTGCCCTGGTTCCCGCTGGCCAACGGCGCCCTGACCGGCGCGGCGGCGGACACCCTCGACGCGGTCGCGGGGCGGCTCGGCGCGAGCCGGGGCCAGGTGGCCCTGGCCTGGCTGCTGCACCACTCCCCCGTCCTGCTGCCCACCCCGGGCACCGGCTCCCTCGCGCACCTGGAGGAGAACCTGGAGGCGGCCGACCTGCGCCTCGACGCCTCCGATGTCACCCTCCTGAACGCCCTTGCCGACACCGCCGACCGGCCCTAGCTCGTGAGCACCACCAGCTGCTGCGTCGCCCGGGTCATCGCGACGTAACGGTCGACCGCGCCCTCGACGCCCTCGCCGAACGCCTCCGGGTCGACGACCACCACGAGGTCGAACTCGAGCCCCTTCGACAAGCTGGGCGTCAGCGACCGCACGCGCGCGGTCTCCCGGAACACGGGGTCGCCGATGACGCAGGCGATCCCCTCGGTGTGCTCGGCGAGCCAGCCGTCGAGGATCGCGTCCCGGTCCGCGACGGAGCCGTGGACCACCGGGATGCCGTTGCTGCGGATGGAGGTCGGCACGTTGGCGTCCGGGAGCGCGGCCCGGATGGCCGGCTCGGCCTCCGCCATGACCTCTTCCGGTGTCCGGTAGTTGATGCTCAGCGAGGCCACCTCGATCCGGTCGAGCCCGATCCGCTTGAGCCGCTCCTCCCACGACTCGGTGAACCCCTCCCGCGCCTGGGCGCGGTCGCCGACGATGGTGAAGCTCCTGGACGGGCAGCGGAGCAGCAGCATCTGCCATTCCGCGTCCGTCAGTTCCTGCGCCTCGTCCACGACGACGTGGGCGAACGGGCCGTCGAGCGGCTCCCGTTCGGCGCCGGACAGCGCGTCCTCGTCGATCAGGCTGTCCTGGAGGTCCCGTCCGTGCAGCATCGTCACCGCGCCCTCGCCGTCGGCGTCGGCCGCGATGACGTCGGCGATGACCTGCGACATCCGCTCGCGTTCGGAGGCGACGGAGGCCTCGTGGCGGCGCTTGCGCAGGGACGAATCCGGGTCGCCGAGCCGCTGCCGTGCGGCGTCCAGGATCGGCAGGTCCGACACCGTCCAGGCGTGCGGGGCGTCCTTGCGCTGGAGGGCGCGTACCTCGTCGCGGTCCAGCCAGGGAGCGCACATCCGCAGGTAGGCGGGGACCGACCAGAGGTCGCCGACGAGGTCGGTGGCGTCGATCACCGGCCACGCGCGGTCGAGGGTGCCGACCAGCTCCTCGTCATGGAGCAGCGCCTTCCGGAACAGCTCATCGGACGGGACGTCGCCGCTGTGCTTGTCAAGGAGGATCGTGACGAGTTCCTCCCAGATGTCCTCGCGCGCCTCGTTGTGCGGCGTGCCCGGCCCGGGCGCGCGGAACGCCTCGGTCCAGTCGTCGGCGGTCAGCCGGACCTGGGACCACGGTGTCGTGACCGTCGTCCCCTCGGTGGGCGGCTCCTCGTAGAACCGGACGGCCTTCTCGACGGCCCGCACCATGTCGGCGGTCGACTTCAGCCGGGCCACCTCCGGGTCGGTCTCGGCCGCCGCCTTGGCTCCCTCGGGGAGGAGGTCGCGCAGCGTGCAGGTGCGTACGCCCTCCTCGCCGAGGCTCGGCAGGACGTCCTCGACGTAGTTCAGGTAGGGCTGGTGCGGGCCGACGAAGAGCACGCCGCCCCGACGGTGGCCGAGGCGCGGGTCGGAGTAGAGGAGGTACGCCGAGCGGTGCAGGGCGACGACGGTCTTGCCCGTACCGGGGCCGCCGTCGACGACGAGGGCGCCGCGGGAACCGGCCCGGATGATGGCGTCCTGGTCGGACTGGATGGTGGCGAGCACGTCACGCATCCGGGCGGACCGCTTGCCGCCGAGGCCGGCGACGAAGGCCGAGTGGTCGTCGAGCGCCGCGTGCCCTTCGAGCCCCTCGGCGGTGAACACCTCGTCCCAGTAGTCGCCGATCCGGCCGCCGGTCCAGCGGTAGCGGCGGCGGCTGGCCAGGCCCATCGGGTCGCCGTGGGTGGCCGCGAAGAACGGTTCGGCCGCCGGCGAGCGCCAGTCGATCAGCAGGCGGCGGCCCGTGCTGTCGGTGAGGCCGAGTCGTCCGATGTAGAGGGGCTCGGTGCTGTCCGCCGGGACGATGTGTCCGAGGCACAGGTCGAGCCCGAACCGGCGCAGGGTGCGCAGCCGGGCCGTCAGCCGGTGGACCTCCAGGTCCCGCTCCATCGCCTCCCGGCCGACGCCGCCGGGCGTCTTGCGGACGGCGTCGAGCCGGTCGGACACCTCGGCGATCGTCTGGTCGAGACAGTCCGCGACGGCCGCGAAGTGCCGCTCGTCGCCGGCGATCAGCGCCGGGTCGGCCTTGGGGGACAGTCGGTCGGAAAGGTCGAACGCGCTGGTGGTCAGGGGGGTCATCTCCTCGGTTCGGTCCGCGGAATCGGGCCAAGGCCTGAGATTCTGCGGCACGACCGGGGCCTTGCCGCAAGCCCCCCTGTGCGCTATAAGTTAAGAGTGGAAAGGAGTGGGTACGCCTCCTTCCCGCCTCCTTCCACCACCCAGGCGGCTCAGCCCCGGGTCATCTCCACCAGCTTGAGCACGGTGTTCCAGTTGCGTGACGTCGCCACGAGGCCCTTGACCAGGGCGGGCTTGCCGAGCGCCTCCCCCAGTTCGGACCGGCCGAGACCCTCCGGCGCGTAGAGGTAGAGCGCCCGGTCGCCGAGCCGGAACTCCTCCGGGAGGAAGGCCGCCGGGTCGATCGAGGCGAACCGCTCGGGGCCGACCGGCTCGGAGAAGTACGTGACGTGGAGCTGCTTGCCCTCCAGCTCGGCGGCCGGGAACGGGCAGGCGTCGGCGACGGCGGCGAGATACGCGGCGTCCCGGACGAGGCAGTCGACGCGGAAGCCGAAGCGCTCCTCGATGGCGTCCTCGATCGCGGTGGTCTGTTCCGCGTCGCCGGGGCCGTCGGCGTCGGTGGTGAAGACGGCGTTGCCGCTCTGGAGATAGGTCCGGACGTCCCGGTGGCCGAGCCCTTCGAGGACCGAACGGAGCTCCGCCATCGGCACCTTGCGGTGTCCGCCCACGTTGATCCCGCGCAGCAGCACGGCGTACGTCGTTGTCATGGCCCACACGATAAGGCGGCCGCCGTGCCCCGTGGGGGAGGGCACGGCGGCCGCCGGTTCAGCGGGCCGTCACTACTCGACGATCTTGAGCAGCTTGTTGGCGGTGCCCCCGGTCGGGTTGCTGATCTTGTCCGGGGTGGCGCCCTTGACGAGCGCCTCGGCGACCTGGTCCGGCGTGGCGTCCTGGTTCGCCGCCAGGTAGACGGCGGCGGCGCCGACCACGTGCGGGGTGGCCATGGACGTACCGGAGATGGTCTTGGTGCCCTCGTCGCTGTCGTTCCACGCCGAGGTGATGTCCGAGCCCGGGGCGTAGAGGTCCACCACGGAGCCGAAGTTGGAGAAGCTGGACTGCTCGTCGTCCTTGGTGGAGGAGGCCACGGTGATCGCCTCCTGGACGCGGGAGGGGGAGCCCTCGCCGGCGTCCGAGGACTCGTTGCCGGCGGCTACACCGAAGGTGACACCGGAGGCGATGGCCTTCTTCACCGCCTCGTCGAGGGCCGGGTCGGCACCCCCGCCGAGGCTCATGTTGGCGACGGAGGGGCCCTGGTGGTTCTTGGTGACCCAGTCGATGCCCGCGACGACCTGCTCGGTGGTGCCCGAGCCGTTGTCGTCGAGGACGCGGACGGCGACGATCTTCGCCTTCTTGGCGACGCCGTTCGCGGCGCCGGCGATGGTGCCCGCGACGTGGGTGCCGTGGCCGTTGCCGTCGGAGGCATCGTTGTCGTTGTCGACGGCGTCGAAGCCGGAGGTGGCGCGGCCCTCGAAGTCCTTGTGCGTGGTGCGGACTCCGGTGTCGATGACGTAGGCCGTGACACCCTCACCCGCGTTGTCCGGGTAGGTGTACTTCTTGTCGCCGGCGGTGTCGGTCTGGTCGACCCGGTCCAGACCCCAGGACGGCGGGTTCTCCTGGGTCGCGTTGATGGAGAACTTCTTGTTCTGGACGACCTTGGCCACGGCCGGGTCGGCGGCGAGGCGCTTGGCCTCGGTCTCCGAAAGGCCGTTGACCGAGAAGCCGTTGACGGCGGAGTCGTAGCTGCGGCGCAGGGTGCCGCCGTACTCCTCCGCGAGCTCGCCCTTGTCGGCCTTCTCGTCCAGCAGAACGATGTAGCTGCCGGCCACGGCGCCTTCGACGCCGAGACCGTAGACCGTTCCGAGGGCGGGCGTGGGGGCCGCGCCGGCGAACGGACTCGTGAGGACGGTGACTCCGGCTGCGGCTGCGATCGCGGTCGAGACGGCGATGAGCTTGGTACGGCGTACACGCTTGTGTATTGCCATGAAGAGGGGTCTCCTCGTCAGGATTTGTGGGGGGTTGAGCCACTGGAAGGAAGTTCTCCGGTGGCTGCCTCGAAACCCTTGCTCATTGACGAGTGCAAATCAAGACCTTCATACAGCTGTGACTTAAGCAACAAGTCTTCGTAATAACAAAATCGACCAACTCGCCCAACTCAGGCACATAGAAGGGCCCCCGGATTCACCCGGGGGCCATCTTCGGCTCGGATTACGGCAGTTCGGCCTCGATGAGATGTGCGGCGCGGTGCGTGCCGCCCTCGCGCGCCATCCGCTCCTGGACCCCCTTGGCGCGGACCGCCACCTCGGGGTCGCCGAGGAGGGTGCGTACCGATTCGCGAAGAAGTTCCGCGGTGACCTCCTCCATGTCCAGCCGGCGGGCGACCCCGAGGGACTGGAGCATGTCCGCGTTGCCGAACTGGTCGGTCGCCAGCGGGACGGCGACCATCGGGGTGGCGGTGGCGAGCCCCTCCTGGCTGCCGCCGGCGCCGGCGTGGGTGATGAAGGCGTCGGCCTGCTTGAGGATGGCCAACTGGGGGACCCATGAGTGCACTTCGACGTTGGCCGGGATCTCGCCCAGTTCGGACGGGTCGACGAAGGCGCCGATCTGGAGCACCACGTGCCAGCCGGGCAGGTCGCCGAAGGCGGCGAGGCACGTCCGGTAGAAGTCCGGCAGCTTGGTGAAGGCCGAGCCCATCGAGACGAGCAGGACCTTCTCGGCGTCCGCGGGACGCCTCCACTCCCCCTGGTCGGCCCGCTCCCCCTGGCAGGCGCCGACGAAGGTGAAGACGGATTCGTCCACCCGGTCGGCGTTCGGCTGGAGGGCGTTCGGGATGAGGACGAGGGCGCGCCGGGGCCGGGCGATCAGCCGGTCGGGGTGGGTGTCCACGCCCTGCTCGGTGAGCCAGCTCCCGAAGCGGTCGTAGTACGCCTTTCCCCGTTCGGATGCCTTGAGTTCGGCGAACATCGGCTCGGCGACCTCCTCCTCGTACCCCTCCCAGGGGACGAGATTCGGCCAGAGTCCCACGACGGGGACGCCCCAGCGGTGTGCGAGGACCGGCGCCGGGTAGGCGGTGATGTCGTGCAGGACGAGGTCCGGCCGGTCGGCGTCGAAGGCCTCGGCGAGCTGCGGGAGGGCCTGGATCGCGTCGGCGAGGAATGGTTCGACATGGTCGATCAGTTCGGTGCCCCAGGCGTCCGGGTCGTCGTCGGTCGGGAGGGTGGAGCGGTAGACGACGGGGGTGGCGCCGGTCGCGGCGACCTTCTCGGCGAAGGAGGCGGGGATGGCATAGCTGACGCGGTGGCCTCGGTCGACGAGCTCGCGGATCACCTCCAGGCTCGGGTTCACATGACCGTGGGCGGCGATGGAGAACATGGCGATATGGGCGGGGCGCGGGGTGGAGGTCATGGATCCACAGTAAACGAGACGAGACGTCTCGTCCAGCCGGTTGCGACGCGCCGGGCCCAGGGGCTGTCAGAGGCTGTCCGAAACGGGTCGGGAAAGGGTGGGAGCGGGTCGGGGACCGTCGAGATCAGGTCAGTCGCGCTGGTAGCGGGCGAGGACGAGATTGCCGTCCTCCTCCAGGCGTTCGCGCAGCTCCGCCGCGTCGATCGCCCCGCTGTAGTACTCCTGGTAGGCCGGGGTGGCGACCTTGTCCTTCCACTCGGGATAGCCGCGGACCGACTGCGCGGGCGCGGAGCGCAGATGCTCGGCCACGGCGGCGCCGGTCGCCCAGCCGTCCTTAGCGGTGTGCAGGGACGGGTCCGCGAGCGCGGCCGTCCCGGTGGGCAGCATCCAGTCGCCGCGGGCGAGCCGGACCATGTTGTCCGGCTGGAGGAAGAAGTCGAGGAAGGCGGCCGCCTCCTTCTTGTACCGGCTGTCCTCGGCGATGGAGAGCGTCTGCGGGCTGACGCCCTGGGCGAGCCCGTCCTCCCCGGCGGGCGCGGGCAGGACGATCCACTCGAAGCCCTTGGGCGCCTGCTGGGTGATCTGCTGGCGGTACGAGAAGCCCAGCGGGACCATCGCGTACTTGCCGCCGAAGAAGCCCGGCAGGGCGTCCGAGCCGCCGGTGCCGAGGGTGGAACGCGAGGCGCTGAGGTCGGTGTTGACCTGGTCGTGGATGGTGCCGGGCACGACGCCGTCCTGCTCGGTGAAGCGGAGGGTCACCTTCCCGTCGGCCTCCCGGTGGAAGAGCTGTCCGCCGGCCGAGAGACCCAGGTTGAGGCTGACCGAGACCGGCTCCTTGAGCGGCCAGGCGATCGCGTACTTCCCCTGGCCCATCCTCGCCGTCAGGTCCTTGGCGATCTGCCGGAACTCCGGCCAGCTCCAGGGCTCCTCGGGGGTCGGGAGGCGGACTCCGGAGGACTCCAGGATCTGCTTGTTGGCCATGATCACGCGCGGTTCCTGGAGGAACGGCACGCCGTAGATCCCGCCGCCGAAGGTCGTGGTCTCCCAACTGCGGGCGGGGATGGCGGCCTTGAGCCGCCCGGGCAGGAGGCCGGTCAGATCGGCGAGGTAGCCGCCGTAGGCGAAGTCGGCCAGGTCGTCGGAGGCGTCGTGGATGATGTCCGGCGCCTCACCGCCCTCGAAGGAGGTGAGGAGCTGGTCGTGGACGGAGTCCCAGCTGCCCTGGACGTAGTCCACCTGGATGTCCGGGTGCGCGGCGTTCCACTCCGCGACCAGTTCCTTGTTGGCGTCGACGGACTCCTTCTGCCAGGCCAGGGACTGGAAGCGGAGCCGTACCGGACCGCCGTCGCCCTCGTCGTCCGCCGAGCAGCCGGTGAGGAGCAGCGCCAGCGTGGCGGCGGCCGCCGCCAACCTCCGTACCCGCATCAGGACTTCACCGCCCCGGCCAGCATCCCGCCCGTGATGCGCTTCTGGATGATCGCGAAGATGACGAGCGAGGGGATCGTGGCCAGGAACGCGGCGGCGGCCAGCGGTCCCAGGTCGGCGACGCCCTCCGCGCCGAGGAAGTGGGTGAGGACGACCGGCAAGGTCTGCTTCTCCGGGGTCTTGAGCAGGACGAGCGCGAAGAAGAACTCGTTCCATGCGGTGATGAAGGCGAAGAGCGCGGTGGCGACGATGCCGGGGGCGAGCAGCGGGGCGGTGACCGAGACGAGCGTACGGAGCTTCCCGGCGCCGTCGACGGCCGCGGCCTCCTCCAACTCGGCCGGCACGGCCCGTACGTACCCGACCAGCATCCAGAGCGCGAACGGCAGCGACCAGACGACGTACACCATCACCAGGCCGAAGAGGCTGTTGATCAGGTGCAGGTACTTGAGGACGAGGAAGAGCGGGATGATCAGCAGGACGAAGGGGAACGCCTGGCTGATCACGACCCACCCGGTGGCGGCCGTCGCGAGCCGGCTGCGGTGGCGGGCCATCACATAGGCCATGGGTGTGGCGATGACGACGGCGATCAGGGCAGCCGAGAGCGCGGCGATCAGGCTGTTCCCGGCGGCCTGGAGCAGCGGCTGCTCGTCGAACGCCTGCCGGAAGTTGGCGAGGGTCGGGTCCTCGGGGATCCAGGTCGGGTGGAGCGAGCCGAGTTCGGTCGCCGGCTTGAAGGCGGTGGAGATCAGCCAGAGGAACGGGAAGGCGAGGAAGACCAGATAGGCGAGGAGCGCGAGGTACTGGCCGAATCGCGCCGGTCTGCTGGTACGGAACGTGGTCACCGGTCCTGGTCCCCCTTCAGCCGTCCGACGAGATAGAGGGCGAGGAGCACGGAGATGACAGCGACCATGACACAGCCCATGGCGGCGGCGTACCCGAACTGTCCGTAGCGGAAGGCCTCTTCGTAGGCGAAGAGCATGGGAAGACGGGTGCGGCCGCCGGGTCCGCCGTTGGTCAGGACGTAGACCAGGGCGAAGGAATTGAAGTTCCAGATGAAATTGAGGGCCGTGATGGCGAGGGCCACCGGCCTGAGGGCGGGCCAGGTGACGGTGCGGAAGCGGCGCCAGGCGCCGGCGCCGTCGAGGGCGGCGGCCTCGTGGAGTTCGTGCGGGGTGTTCTGGAGGCCGGCGAGCAGGGCGACCGTGGTCTGGGGCATGCCCGCCCAGATGCCGACGAGGATCACGGCCGGCAGGGCGGTGGCGAGCCCGGTGAGCCAGTCGCGGCCGTCGCCGAGGCCGAGGTCACGGATGGTCTCGTTGAGGATGCCCGCGTCCGGGTTGTAGACGAGCCGCCACATGATGCCGACGACGACCTCGGGCATGGCCCAGGGGATGATCGCGAGCGCTCGGGCCAGCCAGCGGAAGCGGAGCTTCTGGTTGAGCAGCAGCGCGAGGCCGAGGGCGAGCAGGAACTGCGGCACGGTGACGCCGACGGCCCAGAGCAGGCCGATGCGGAACGAGTCCCAGAAGAGGGTGTCGTGCAGCAGGTCCTGGAAGTTGAGGGTGCCGACCCACTGGGTGGGCTGCGTCCGGCCGGACTGGGAGTCGGTGAAGGCGAGCGCGATGCCGTAGAGCAGCGGGCCGACGCTGAGGACCAGGATGGGGAGGAGCGCGGGCAGGACGAGGAACCAGGCGCCGAAGTCCCGCCCGGGACCCGGTCTCGGGCCGGCGGCCGTCGTTCCGCCGGACCGCTTCGTTGCGGTCGCCACACCCACCAGATAGACCTCTTTGCACCTTTTACGACGTTGCATCGGCCTCCGTCATGGTCCTGACGAGCCGTCGGTTCGTCAAGGCAACCTGCATGGATGCGAGACTTTGGCTGATTCGCACAGGCATCGGGGCAGCTGGGAGAGACGGATGGACGAGGCGCGCGCACGGGAGATCCTGGCCGCCGCGGGGCTGTCGACGGACAGCGCGGCGGGCGGGTCCGAGGCGCGGGAGCCTGAAGCCCAGGGCCCGGAGGCGCGGGAGCCTGCCGCGCGGGAGCGGGAGGCGCGGCTGCTCGCGCTCGGGGAGAACGCGGTCTTCGCCGTGGGCGAGCTCGTGGTGAAGATCGGCCGGGACGCGGAGCTGCTCCCCCGCGCCGAGCGGGAACTCGCGCTCGCGGCCTGGCTGGTGGAGACGGACATCCCGGCCGTACGGGCGGCGGAGCCGAAGCCCCGCCTGGTCGACGGCTATCCGATCACCCTCTGGCACCGGCTGCCCGAGGCCTTGCGCCCCGCCGAGCCCCGCGACCTGGCACCCCTGCTGCGCCGGATCCACGCCCTGCCCGAGCCGGACGGCTTCACGCTCCCGCGCCGCGAACTCCTCGGCGGGGTCGAGCGGTGGCTGCGGCTGGCGGGCGACGCGATCGACCCGGCCGACGCCGCCTTCCTGCGCGAGCGCCGCGACTCCTTCGCCCCGGCGGCTGCCGCGCTCACCCCACGCCTCACCCCCGGCCCGATCCACGGCGACGCCCTCCCCCGTAACGTCCATGTCGGCCCGGACGGACCGGTCCTGGTCGACCTGGAGACCTTCTCCTCCGATCTGCGCGAACACGATCTGGTGGTGCTCGCCCTCTCCCGCGACCGGTACGGACTCGACCCCGCCGCGTACGACGCCTTCACGGAGGCGTACGGCTGGGACGTCCGGGAGTGGGAGGGGTGCGCGGTGCTGCGCGGGGCGCGGGAGACCGCGAGCTGCGCCTGGGTGGCGCAGCACGCGCCGACGAACCCCAAGGCGCTGGCCGAATTCGAGCGCCGGGTGGCGTCGCTGCGGGAGGCTGATCCCACGGTCCGGTGGTACCCCTTCTGACACCAGGTCGGGGGTCGGCTCGCGAAGTCCCACTCATGAACGGAGTGTTGTGATGCGCGTGGAACTGTCCGAGGTGACGCTCGACGTCGAGGTGAGCGGCGACGGCCCGGCCGTCCTGCTGGTGCACGGCTTCCCCGACAGCCGCGATCTCTGGCGCCACCAGGTGCCGGCCCTGACGGCGGCCGGGTACAAGTGCGTCGCCCCGACCCTGCGGGGCTTCGGCGCCTCAGGCCGGCCGGACGGCGGCCATGAGGCGTACCACCCGGCCAAGCACGTCGGCGACCTGCTGGAGCTCCTGGCCCGGCTCGGCATCGACCGGGTCCATCTCGTCGGGCACGACTGGGGCTCGGGCATCGTCCAGGGCCTCGCCCAGGTGACGCCCGAGCGGGTGGCGTCCCTGAGCATCCTGTCGGTGGGGCACCTGGCGGCCATCCGGGACGCGGGCTTCGAGCAGAAGCAGCGCTCCTGGTACATGATCCTCTTCCAGTTCCCGGGGATCGCCGAGGACTGGCTCGCGCGGGAGGACTTCGCCAACCTCCGGGAGATGCTCGGCGAGCACCCTGACGCGGACGCGATCCTCGAACCGCTGCGGGCGCCGGGCGCGCTGACGGCCGCGCTGAACATCTACCGGGCGGGCCTCCCCGCCGAGGTGCAGTTCGGTCCGGCCCTGCCCCTCCCGCCGGTGCCGGGCCCCGTCCTCGGCATCTGGTCGACCGGCGACCGCTTCATGACCGAGCAGTCGATGACCGGCACCGGCAAGCACGTGGACGGCACCTGGCGCTATGAGCGCGTGGAGAACGCGGGCCACTGGCTCCAGCTGGACCAGCCGGACCGGATCAACACGCTGCTCCTGGACTTCCTGGCGGAGAACCCGATCGGCTGACCCGGGCCGGACCCGCGGGCGCCGATGTGCCGGAACCTTTCGCTGACTCAGCGTGAAATCGGGCGCTGTTTTCGTCCTCCCGGCGCGCGGAAGGGTGGGGAAGGCATCCGCCCGACCTCAGGGAGAGAACCATCGTGAAGCTCATGAACAGGAAGGCGGGCGTCGCGCTGCGCGCCGGCCTCACCGTCTCCGCGGCCCTCGCTCTCGCGCTGCCCTTCAGCATGTCCACGGCCACCGCCGCTCCGTCCGCCGAGCCGCCGGGGTTCGCGTGCGAGACCGGGAAGCACAACATCGACGACTACACCGGCTGGGCGCTGTGCACCAACAACAGCGGCGTGACCCAGACCTTCTGGGTCCACCTGATCTGCGGCTGGTCGCCGGACCCGGACGGTGAGCACGTGACCCTCGCCCCGGGCGACTCCGGACAGTCGACCGCGCACTGTTCGAGCCTCGGCTCGGGCATCGCCGAGATCGAGGTCCACCCCAAGTAGAGGTCGTACGGCCGTCCCCCGTCGTGGCGTCAGCGCGCCACCGGTGTGAGCTCCCGCAGGGGCCACGTCGGGTCGACGACCGCCTCCGGGCTGCCCTTGCGGCGCAGGAAGCCCTGGAAGTCCTCGGCCCACGCGCGGTACCAGTCGATCTGACGCCCGTGCAGCTCGGCCGGGGTCAGCGCGGCGACGCTCGCGTGCCGCTCGGCTATCGCGACGGCGACCCGCACGGCGGCCAGCGCGTCGGCGGCCGCCTGGTGCGCCGCTTCGAGGACGACGCCGTACTCGACGCAGACCGCCTCCAGGGTCCGCTTCCCCCTGCGGTACCGGTCGACGGCCCGGTCGATGGTGTACGGGTCGACGACCGGGCCTATCGGGGCGCCGCCGAGCCGCTCGCTCAGCGAGGGCAGTCCGTGGCGGCGCAGCTCGGCGGAGAGGAGCGTGAGGTCGAACGAGGCGTTGTACGCCACGATCGGGACGCCCTGGTTCCAGTACCCCGTCAGGGTCTCGGCGATCTCGTCGGCCACCTCGACCACCGGCCGGCCCTCGGCCGCCGCCCGCTCGCTGCTGATGCCGTGGATCGCGGACGCCTGCGCCGGGATACGGATCCCGGGGTCGGCGAGCCAGTCCCGCTGCCGCGTCACCCGTCCGCGGTGGACGCCGACGATCGAGGCGGTCACGATCCGCGCCTCCAGCGGTTCCGTACCGGTCGTCTCCAGGTCGAATCCGACCAGCGGTTCCCCGTGCCAAGCCATCGGGCCTCCTTACGTGATCTCCCCCGTGGTGCTGAACACCCTCGCACGAGCCACTGACAACGCCCTCGGCGGACGGGCCCCGGCGGACGGGCCGGACGGGCCCCCGGCCTCAGGAGACCGGGCGGGAGTCGAGCCAGACCGATTCGAACTCCTCGCGATATGTCGAGAAAAGTCCGTATTCTCCGTCACGTTCCTGCTGTCCGGAACGCACCAGGTTCCGCCCGCCCCCGCGCAGCACGAGCACCGGCGCCTCCATCCCCCGCGCCTTCCGCAGATACGACTGGATGACGGCCACCCCGTCCGGTCCGTCCCCGTCGACCAGGTACGCCGTGAAGCGCGGGGTCTCGTCGAAAACGTGGATCTGGAAGGCGCCCGGGTCGCGCAGCAGGGACCGCACCCGCCGCATGTGGAGGATGTTCATCTCCACCGAGCGGCTCAGCTCGCCCTTCTTCAGCCCCAGTTCGCGCTCGCGCCGCTTGACGGCGCTGCTCGCCGGGTTCAGAAAGAGCAGGCGTATGCGGCAGCCGGACTCGGCGAGCCGCACCAGGCGCCGCCCCGAGAAGTTCTGCACGAGGAGGTTCAGGCCTATCCCCGTGGCGTCGAGGCGGCGGGCCCCGCCGAAGAGGTCCTCGGCCGGGAGCTGGCGCTGCAGCCGCACCCGGTCGGGATGGACGGAGACCACGTCCGCGTACCGGTCGCCCACCAGGTCCTCGACCGCGTCGACCGGCAGCCGGTCGGCGGACGGCACGCCCGCCCCGCTGCCGAGGATCTCCAGGAGGCGGGCGGAGGCCCGTTCGGACTGGGCGAGCACGGTCAGCGAGAGGGCGCGGTTGCGGGAGACGACGTTGCGCGTCACCTCCAGCTCGTCCAGGGCCAGTTCGACCTCGCGCCGGTCGTCGAAGTACGGCTCGAAGCACGGCCAGTGCTGCACCATCAGCTCCCGCAGCTGCGGGAGCGTGAGGAAGCTGAGGGTGTTGTCGTCGGCCGGGTCGAGGAGGTAGCCCTTGCGCCGCGAGACCTCCCGGACGGCGACGGCGCGCTGGACCCACTCCTGGCCCGCGGGTCCGGCGGCGGCCACCACCCAGTCCTCGCCGTGCACCGGTTCGTACACCGGGCGCAGTACGGCGGCCACCACGGCACGCAGCCGCTGCTCGACGAGATTCAGCCAGATGTAGGCCCGCCCGGCCCGCTGGGCGCGGGTCCGCACCTCGCTCCAGGCCTCGGCGCCCCAGTCGAGCTCCGCCCCGATCTCCATGGGCCTGGCCACGGAGACCGCTCCGGGCGGTACGTCCACGGGGTCGGGCGCGCCCCCCTCATGACCCGCGTCACCTGGCGGCAGCTCCAAACCTCCCGAGCTCACCCGCGCACCGCCTTCTGCTCCTGGACGCCCGATCCGACCGTCTGTCAACGATCAAGGAAGGGTACTCCGCGAGCGGGAGGCGGTGCAGCAGGATGGACAGGCTGCTTGCTCAACTCCCCTGATTCGGAGCCCCGTTCCCCCCGGAGAGATCGGCCGGAGTGAGCGGATTCATAGCGGAAACGTCCCTGGGTGCGGGTGGGAAGCCCGCCGGATCGCCGGACCTCGGAGGCCGGCCGGGGTCCGGGCGCCGGGGGAACAGGATGTCGACCCGTACGACGGGGGCGCCGCACGCCCCCGTCGTTGACGCGGCGGTACGGGGGCTCCCGCGGCGCGCCCGGCGTGTCAGGTCGCCCGCCCGCGGCTCTCTTTCGGGCAGGATCTGGCCGGAGTGCACCCCGACACCCGGATCAGAATGGAAGAGTCGTATCTATGCAGGTCTGGCCGGGACAGGCGTATCCCCTTGGCGCCACGTACGACGGCGCTGGAACCAATTTCGCGGTCTTCTCGGAGGCCGCCCACAGGATCGAGCTGTGTCTGCTCCATGACGACGGCTCGGAGACGGCGGTGGAACTGCGCGAGACGGACGCCTTCGTCCGGCACGCCTATCTGCCGGGAGTGATGCCGGGTCAGCGGTACGGATTCCGGGTCCACGGTCCGTACGCACCGGAGCGCGGGCAGCGCTGCAACGCGGCGAAGCTGCTCCTCGACCCGTACGCGCGAGCGGTCTCGGGCTCGATCGAGTGGGGCGAGGCGGTGTACGGCTACCACTTCGGGCGGCCGGACTCGCGCAACGACCTCGACTCGGCGCCGCACACGATGACCTCGGTCGTGGTCAACCCGTACTTCGACTGGGGCGACGACCGGCGCCCGCGCACCGACTACCACCGCACGGTGATCTACGAGGCCCATGTGAAGGGCCTGACCATGCTCCACCCGGAGCTCCCGGAGGAGCTGCGCGGGACGTACGCGGGGCTCGCCCACCCGGCGGTGATCGGGCACCTGAAGGAACTGGGCGTCACGGCGCTGGAATTGATGCCGGTGCACCAGTTCGTCAACGACCACCGGCTGGTGGACTCGGGGCTCTCCAACTACTGGGGCTACAACACGATCGGCTTCTTCGCCCCGCACAACGCGTACGCCTCGTGGGGCGACCGGGGGCAGCAGGTCCTGGAGTTCAAGTCGGCGGTACGGGCGCTGCACCAGGCGGGGATCGAGGTGATCCTCGACGTGGTCTACAACCACACGGCGGAGGGCAACCACCTGGGCCCCACGCTCTCCTTCCGGGGCCTGGACAACCCCTCGTACTACCGCCTCTCGAACGACCGCCGGTACTACACGGACACCACCGGCACCGGGAACTCGCTGCTCATGCGGTCCCCGCACGTGCTCCAGCTGATCATGGACAGTCTGCGGTACTGGGTGACGGAGATGCACGTCGACGGCTTCCGCTTCGACCTGGCGGCGACGCTGGCGCGGCAGTTCCACGAGGTGGACCGGCTGTCGTCCTTCTTCGACCTGGTGCAGCAGGATCCGGTGGTCAGCCAGGTGAAGCTGATCGCCGAGCCGTGGGACGTCGGCGAGGGCGGCTACCAGGTGGGGAACTTCCCGCCGCTGTGGACCGAGTGGAACGGCATGTACCGGGACTGTGTACGGGACTTGTGGCGCGGAGAGCCGCGCACGCTGGCCGAGTTCGCGTCCCGGCTGACCGGCTCGTCGGACCTGTACCAGGACGACGGCCGCCGGCCGCTCGCCTCGGTCAACTTCGTGACCTGCCACGACGGTTTCACGCTGCGGGATCTGGTGAGCTACGACGGCAAACACAACGAGGCGAACGGCGAAGGCAACCGGGACGGCGAGAGTTACAACCGGTCGTGGAACTGCGGCGCCGAGGGCGAGACGGACGACATCGGGATCCGGGAGCTGCGGGCCCGGCAGATGCGGAACTTCCTCGCGACGCTGATGCTGTCGCAGGGCGTGCCGATGCTCAGCCACGGCGACGAGTTCGGGCGGACGCAGGGCGGCAACAACAACGCGTACTGCCAGGACAACGAGGTGTCGTGGGTGCGCTGGCCGGAGCCGGGCGCGTCGGAGGAGGGCACGCTCCTGGAGTTCACCCGGGCGATGGTGCGGCTGCGGCGGGACCACCCGGTCTTCCGGCGCCGCCGCTTCTTCCACGGGCGGCCGGTGGAGGGGACGCACGACGAGCTGACGGACATCGCCTGGTTCACGCCGGAGGGCGAGGAGATGACGGCGCGGGACTGGCAGGCGGCGCACGCGCGGGCGCTCTCGGTCTTCCTGAACGGCAACGCGATCTCGGAGCCGGGGACGCAGGGGGAGCGGATCGCTGACGACTCGTTCCTGCTGATGTTCAACGCGTCGTCGGAGGAGCTGGAGTTCGAGGTCCCGATCAACCACGGCGAGTGCTGGCGGGTGGTCGTGGACACCTCCCACCCAGAGGGCATCCCTCCCCAGGAGGGCCCCAAGGTAGCCGCCGGCGAACGCGTGTCCCTGGCCCCGTTGAGCCTGACGGTACTGAAACGCCCGGCGTAGGGGCTACCGACCCCGCCCCCCGGACGGAGTCCGGGGGGCACAACGGACGGCGCCCTTGCCGGGCCCTGGCAGTGAGGTTCCCCTCCGGCGCGGGAGGCACCTCAGGTCGCCGGCCTCGACGATCCCGCTGCCGTTGCGGTCGACATGCCCAGGTCGTCGAGGCGTGAGCGCGTCAACCTGCGGGCGCCGTAACCTGCACGGTGCCGTGTCTGCCGCGCAGACGGTGGTAGGCGATCTGGCGGAGGTGGCCGCCGCGGCCCGCCGCAAGCGTCTCAGCCTGGCCCCTCACCAGCCAACGCGCTCAGAACCCGGCGGGTCTTGGTGTCGGGGTGTTCAGAGATGGTGACTCCTCGCCCTCGCACCGCATCCTCGAGTTTTCGCTGCTTGCGCTCGGCCCGTGCCATGAGCTCCTCGGCGTCGTCACCGTCCTTGGGCTTGACCCGGCTCGACGCTTCCAGGAATTTCAGACCGGCGCCCCGCCACACCTCGAGGTTCACCTCCAGGTCGTCGAGCGCAACGTCCTCGACCTTGGTCGAGTGAATCGGCCCCAGTGCGACCAACCCACCGAAGTGGACGGCGGGAGCGCACACGTGCAGGAACTGATCCTGTACCGCGTCGATCGGCGCGGCGGGATCGGCACCGGGCGCCACCGCGTCCGAAAGCTGACCCGGCCGATGGTCGTGGACGAGGGAGGCGGCCAGCACGCGGCGGGCGCCCGACCAGTCCTCCTCGATCTTGTAGGTGAGGGGTTCAGCGTCGAAAGAGGCGGCGAACCGGCCGCCCAACTGCTCCCGTGTGCACGGACGCAGCTTGACCGTCAGGTCGTCCGGACCGCCACCCAGCCGGAACCGTACGATCACCCCGCCGTCCAGCAGCGGCAATCGCCCCTCGGGGACGCCGCCCGAGTCCTCGGCAAACCAGATCTGACGCACTCTCGTCACACCGTGCGCCGCGCCGAGAGCGGACAGGGCCGCCCCCGCATCACCTTCGACGTTGACCTTGATCTCGACTGGCAACAGGTCCATCGCATCGCTCCTGCGGGCGTCCTGTCTGCGCCACGGCAATACCGGAACCGGAGCTGGGATCGGCGGAGCGCACTGATCCATTCGTATTCAGGATATCCGCGGCATGTCCGGGTCGCGAGCAGAAGGCCCGACTGCCGGCTCTCGCCCTCTGCCTGGCGTGGGCAACGCCCGCACCAGGAAACGGACTTCGTGGATCTGGAAGAAGCCCGGCTACGTCACACAGACCACGGCGCTGCACAGCGGGTGGTCGACGCAGTCCCACCCACCAGGCTTCAATGACACGACGGCCCTGCCCGTCAGGGGCCGCTCACCAGCTCACGGGTGGCGCCCGACGGCAGGCGGGTGCGGACGGACCAGGACAGCACCGCGCACAGGACGGCCGCGACGACCACCACCGCGAAGGCCGCCGGCGCGCCATGGGTGTCCGCGAGGCGGCCGGAGAGGGCGAGCGCGAGGGCCTGGCCACCCACGATCCCGCTGGTGAGGAAGGCCATGGACTCGGAGAGCCGGGATGCGGGCACGGTCCGCTCGGTGAGGCCGAACACCGTGATCAGGTGCGGCGCGTAGGCGGCGCCGAGGACGATCACGACCGCGTACAGGGCGAGAAGCGAGTCGACGAGGACGAGCGGGGCCGAGAGCACGACCAGCGCGCCTGTGGCCGCCCGCCAGCGGGTCGGCAGGCCGATCCGAGCGGGCACGGCGGCCATCGAGAGGCCGACGGCTGCGCTCATCACGCCCATGGCGGCGTAGACGAGCCCGGCCTGGGCGGGCGCCCCGAGCTTCTCGGTGAGCGCGGTGATGCCGGCCTGCGAGGCCCCGAACATGGCGCCCTGGAGCACCATCGTGATCCGAAGGGCGTACGCGGACCTGGGCAGCCGCCCCCGTTCGGCGGCGCCCGTACGGGTGGTGACGGCCGTGGCATCTCCCTCGGCGACGCGGGCCGACGGGTGCAGGGCGAACGCCGTGCCGCACGTCGCGAGGAGACCCGCCGCCATCAGAAGCGCGGCCGCCGGATGGGCGAAAGCGGCGGCCAGGCCCACGAGCGCCGGCCCCAGCACGAACGACACCTCGTCCAGCGTGCCCTCGAACGAGAGCACCGTGCCCACCAGCCGGTCGTCCGCGCCGGAACGCCGGGCCAGGGCGACCGAACGGGTCCGGGCGAGCGGCCCGACCTGCGGGACGGTCGCCCCGGCGAGCGCGCCGCAGACGATCAGCCAGCCCGTCGCCGCGTGCGCGAGCGCCGCGAGGACCAGCGCGGCGACGGCCACCGCGTTGGCGAGGGAGGCGACCAGCACCACCCCGCGCTGTCCGCGCCGGTCCGCCAGCCGGCCGATGACCGGACCGGCGACCGTCTGCCCGGCCGCGAGCGCCCCGCCCGCGAGCCCGGCCGTCGTCAGGGACCCGCTCGTCTCGGCGACCAGGAGCAGGCTGCCGAGCTGGCACATCGCGGTGGGGAGCCGCCCCAGGAAGGAGACGACCGGGAGGACCGGCCCGAGCAGGGACAACGTGTCGCGATACATCCGGAGCATCGCCCGAACGTAACGCGATGCACTCGGACGGACGCATGAGGCGATGACACAGAAGCCGTCGCGCCGGGTACGTACGTTCGCATGACGTCCTCTCTCCCGCCCCGCCCCACCCCGCGGCCCACCTCCCCGACCGTGCCCACCGCCACCTACCGGCTCCAACTCCAGCCGGATTTCCCCTTCTCGGCCGCCGAGCGGGCCGTTCCGTACCTCGCCGGGCTCGGGGTGTCCCATCTCCACCTCTCCCCCGTCCTGGAGGCCGTGCCCGGCTCGACGCACGGCTACGACGTGACCGACCACCGCGCGATCCGCGCAGAGCTGGGCGGCGAGGAGGGGCTGCGGGCGCTCGCGGCGACCGCCCGGGCGCACGGTCTGGGCCTGGTCGTGGACCTGGTGCCGAACCACATGGCGGCGTCGCCCACGCACAACCACGCGCTGCGCGCCGTGCTCCGCGACGGCCCGGACTCGCCGTACGCCCGCTGGTTCGACATCGACCGGGCGGCGGGGGACGGGCGGATCCTGCTGCCGGTGCTGCCCGCCCGGCTGCCGGAGGTACGGGACCGGATGCGGGTCGCCGACGGCGCGCTGCACCTGGACGGCCAGTCGTTCCCGCTCCGCCCGGGCACGGAGGGGCTGCCGCTGCCCGAGCTGCTCGACGCGCAGTGGTACCGGCTCGGCTGGTGGCGGCTGGCCCGTACGGAGCTCAACTACCGGCGCTTCTTCACCATTTCGGAGCTGATCGGGGTACGGGTCGAGGACCCCGAGGTGTTCGACGCGACCCACGCCACGATCGTGCAGCTGGTGCGGGACGGGGTGATCGAGGGGCTGCGGATCGATCACCCGGACGGACTCGCCGACCCCGAGGGTTACTTGGAGCGGCTGCGGGAGGCGACGGGTGGCCGGTGCTGGACGGTCGTGGAGAAGATCCTCACCGGTACGGAGCCGCTGCCGCCGACCTGGCCGGTGGCCGGGACCACCGGTTACGACGCCCTGCGGTATGTGGACGGCGTCTTCGTCGACGGAGTCGGAGCCGACGAACTCGCCGATGTATACCGCGAGTTCGTTGGGCGGGCCGGGGACCGGGGCGGCTCCTGGGAGGCGACCGCCCGGCGCGCCGCGTACGAGGTCGTGACCCACGAACTGGCCGCCGAGACCGCCGCGCTGACCCGGCTCGCGGAGCGGATCTGCGCCGCCGATCCCGCGCTGCGCGACCACGCCCCCTGGGCGCTGCGGACCGCGATCCGCGAACTCCTGGTCCGCGTACCGGTCTACCGCTTCTACCGCACCGGCGGCGAGGAGGTCCTGACCCCGGAGGCGGCGCGCGGCGCGAAGGCGGCTTTCGCGGTACCGGAGGAGGCCGCGGCGGTCGACACCGTACGGGAGTTGGCGCTCGGGCGGCTCGGCGACGGTCCGGAACACCGGGCGTTCCGGGCCAGGTTCGCCCAGACGTCGTCGGCGCTGCGCGCCAAGTCCGTGGAGGACACCGCCTTCTACCGCTACACCCCGCTCCTGTCGGCGAACGAGGTGGGCGGCGAGCCGGGGCGGCCGGCCGTCGGGCCCGAGGAGTTCCACGCGTACTGTCTGCGGCTGTCCCGGGACTGGCCGGCCACCGGGACGGTGCTGTCCACGCACGACACCAAGCGCAGCGCGGACGTCCGCGCCGGGATCGCGGTGCTCGCCCAGTGCCCGTCCGTGTGGCGGGAGTTGCTGGACGAGGTGGCGGGGGTCGCGGCGCCGGATCCGCATCTGGCGTGGACGGCGTGGCAGACGGCGTTCGGCTTCGGCGCGCCGGATCCGGCGCGGCTCGGCCCGGCGGTGATGAAGTCCGTACGGGAGGCGGGGCTGCAGACCAGCTGGACCGAGCCGGACCCCGGGTACGAGCGGGCGGTGACGGAGTTCGTGGCGGCCGGACCCGGCCGGATTCCGCTCCGCGCGGCCTCGGAGGCGGCGTTCGCCCTGGAGCCGCACATCCGGGCGCACATGCTGGGCGCGACCCTGGTCCAGCTGACGATGCCGGGGGTGCCGGAGCTCTACCAGGGCACGGAGCGGGAGTACCGGGCGCTGGTCGACCCGGACAACCGGCGGCCGTTCACGGTCGGAGGGGCCGACGCCGACGACGACAAGACGGCGGTGGTGCGGGCCGCGCTGGCTCTGCGCCGGCTGCGGCCCGACGTCTTCGCCGCGCCGGACTCGTACCTCCCCCTGACGGTGACCGGGGTCGCGGCGGCGCACTGTCTGGCCTTCGCACGCGGGCGCGCGGGTGAAGCGGGTCAAGAGGCCGAGGTGGTCACGGCGGTCACGCGGCTGCCGCTGCGGCTGGCGGAGGAGGGCGGCTGGCAGGACACGGAGCTGGTCCTGCCGCCGGGCCGCTGGGTCGATCTCCTCGACGGGGCACGGGAGTTCGCGGGCGGGGCGGTGAAGCCGGTCGACCTGTTCGACGCGCGTCCGGTGGCGCTGCTCAGCCGCCGGGCCTGACGAGGATGCTGCGCGGCGCGCGGGTGATCAGACCGGTCCGCTCGGGCCGGAATCCGTCGGCGAGCTTGAGGCGGGGCATGGCGTCTAGGAGCGCCCGCAGGGCGTACTCGGCTTCGAGGCCGGCGAGGAGGACGGCGGGGCAGGCGCCGCTGCCGTAGGTGAGCTGGCCGGGGTCGTCGCGCAGCGGGTCGTAGCGGTCGGGTGCGCGGAATCGTTCCGGGTCCCGGCAGGCGGCGCCGATCAGCAGGGCGACCGGCTCGCCCGGCGGGATCGTGCCGCCGCTGACCCGCACTTCGGAGGCGGTGCGGCGGACGGCGATCTGGACGGGCGGGTCGCGGCGGAGCGACTCGGTCCAGGCGCGGGCGATCTGCCCGGAGGGCGCGGCGTGGAGCTCACGCGCCTGGCCGGGGTGGGCGAGCACGTTGGCGAGGAAGGAGGCGAGGGCCTTCTCCCGTACCGCGATCTGGCCGGTGCACTGGCCGGCGAGCGCGGAGGCGGCGCGGCCGCGGACGAGGCGCATCATGTCGCGGTAGGGCACCCCGACGGCCGCGGCGACGGTACCGGCGGGCAGCCAGTGGCAGAAGTCGGCGACGAGGTCGGCGTTCGGCCGGTCGGCGATCCGGCGGGCCAGGACGTGGGCGGTGCGGGCGGTGACGCTGCGGAGCTCGTCCTCGTCGACGTCGACGTGGGTGCGGGCGCAGGGCGGGTCGCCGGGGCGGTGGCCGTGGGTGAAGCGGGCGTCGGTGAGGGCGGTGGCGACGTCGGCGTACCGGCTGAGGACCCAGGCGCGCAGCAGGGGGTCGTAGGTGAGCGGGAACTGCTCGCGCAGGACGCGGTGGACCGGGTGGGGGTTCCGTGTGACGCCGGGGTCGAGGGGGCTGGGCGCGACGGTCCGGCCGGCGCCGGAGGGCGCGCCCTCCGTGTCGGCCCAGAGCCGCCCGGCGGCCGCGGCGGCGGCGGCGAGGGTGGTGCGGGCGGGGGCGCTCGGGGAGGACCCGGGCTCCATGGGCGGCAGGTCCGCCCACCGGTCGGGGCGTATCCCCGGCTTCGCCTCGTCGCTCATCGCGCCCCCTGTCGGTCCGGCGTGGGTACGTCTCCCCACCTGACCACCGACGGGGGTACACCGCAGCCCGCATACCGCCGAACGGGTGAATGCGCCGTGCCCCGAGAAGGCCGCCCTTCTACGCGAAGGAGGTGGGGCGGCTCACGCCGCCCCACCTCGTCGTGCCAGGGGTTCAGGCGAGGGCCTTCTCCCTGGCGACCGCCGCACCGGACCGCGCCGCCGTCGGCGTCCCGGTCGGGCGGTGCGGCCACCAGGCGCGTTCGCCCAGGAGTGCCATCGCCGAGGGGAGGATCACCGCGCGGAGGACGAGGGCGTCGAAGAGGACCGCGACCGTCAGGCCCACCGCCATCTGCTTCATCTCGATGCGGTCGATGAAGAGGAAGCTGACGAAGACCGACACCATGATCACCGCCGCGCTCGTCACCACGCTCGCCGAGCCCGCGATCCCGTCGACCACCGCCTCCCGCGTCGGTACGCCCCGGCGTGCGGCCTCGCGGATCCGGCTGACGACGAATATCTGGTAGTCCGTGGAGAGCCCCACCAGGAGCGCGAACACCATCAGCGGCGTACGGGAGCCGACGAAGCCCAGGGACTCGAAGCCCAGCAGGCCCTCCGCCCACGTCCCCTGGAAGACCAGGGTGAGCACGCCCCACGCGACCATGACCGCAGCCAGGTTGAGGACCGTGCCGAGCGCCGCCAGCACCACCGAGCGGAACGCCGCGTACATGACCGCCAGGGTCGCCAGCGAGACGAAGAGGATCACCCAGGGCAGCCGCTCCTCCTGGTGCGCCGCGTAGTCCGCGCCGGCCGCGATCTCGCCCGACACCGCCCACGCGAGACCCGGCTCGCCCTCGACGGCGGCGGGCAGCAGCACCTCGCGGACCCGCTCCAACGAGCGGTCGGCCTCCGCCGAGTTCGCCGCGTACGGGACGGGCAGCGCGAGCAGCGCCGTACGCCCGTCCTCGGCCGTCCGCACCACCGGCGCCGTGTCCTGCGCGAACAGCGCGTCGCCGCGCGTCGCCGCCGCCAGCTGCCGCAGCGGAGCCGCCGGGTCCGCGCCCCGTACGAGGACGAGATGCGCGGGCCCCTCGGAGGGGAAGGCCGCCACGAGCCGGTCGTACGCCGCCACCGCCGGGATGCTGTCCGGGAACGTCTCCTTGCCCTCGGTGCCCAGCCGCATCCCGAGCGCGGGCGCCGCGAGCGCGACGGTCGCGGCGACGCCGGCGAGCAGCGCCACCAGCGGCCGGCGCACGACCGGTCGCAGCAGCGCGGCCCACACGCGGCCCTCGCCGCCTGCGCCGCCTGCGCCGCGCGCGGCACGCCGCTCGCGCCGCCGCCGGGCGAACCGGCCGCCGTCCATCCGGTGGCCCAGCTTGGCCAGCAGCGCCGGAAGCACGGTCAGCGAGCCGCCGACCGCCACCAGCGTGACGAGGATGGCCCCCGTCGCGATCGACGAGAAGATCACGTCCCCGACGAGGTACAGACCGGCCAGCGAGAGCGCGACCGCGAGCCCCGAGTCGACGACCGCCCGGCCCGAGGTCGCGGCGGCCAGTTCGACGGCGCGGGCGTGCGAGATCGTCCCGCCGGAACGCTCGCGCTCCTCACGGGCCCGCTTGAGGTAGAAGAGCGAGTAGTCGACGCCGACCGCCATGCCCATCATGAAGATGACGCTGAGCGCCGCGCCGCCCGCGTCCGGGAAGACCCAGGACGCGAGCCCGTACAGGCCGACCGCGCCGACGAAGGCGAAGAGGGCGAGGAGGACGGGGATTCCGGCGGCGAGGACCGCGCCGAAGACCACCAGCAGGATCAGGAACGTGACCGGGAGACTGATCATCTCGGTCCGCTGGAGCTCCTGCCCCTGCTTGTCGTTGACCGCCACGGAGATGGAGGCGCTGCCGGTCTGCTCGATCGTCAGGGCCGGGTGGGCCCGCTGGACGGCCGCGGTCTCGGCGAGGAGCGTCTCGACCTCCTTCTTCGCCGTCTCGCGGTCCCCGCGCAGGGTGACCGCGACCCGCACCGCCTCGCCGCGTCCGGACGAGGACGAGGCGACCGGTGCGCCGACCGACTCGACCGCCGGCAGCGCCGCCATCCGCCGCCGGATCTCGTCCGCCGCGGCGGCCGCTTCGGCCCCGCCGGCCGTCGCCTTCCGCTCGATCAGCACCTGCTCCATCGGCGGGGGCGTCAGCCCGCTGCCCGAGGCCATCGCCTCCGCCCGCCCCGCCTCCCCGATCCAGAAGTCGGCGAACGTCCCCTTGTTCGTACCGGCGGCCGCCCCCGCGCCGACACACAGGGCGAGCAGCAGCACCCAGCCGGCGATCGCCTTCCACGGGTGGGTCGCGCACCATCGCGCCGTACGGACCGTGACCGGATCCCCAGTTCTTCTCATGGTGAGAAGCCTCGCGTCGGAGGCGGTTCGCGGTCACTGGTGGACTCCCGTGTACCGAAGGGGGGTTACCCCCACCCGTAAGGGAAGTCCCCGGGGAACGAAGGGGATGTTCAGCGCACCGAGAGCCGGAAGGTCATCTGCCCGAAGCCGACCGCGTCACCGGCCCGGACCGCCACCGCGCCGGTGACCCGGCGGCCGTTGACGGTCGTGCCGTTGGTCGAGCCGAGGTCGCGCAGGACCCAGAGGCCGCCCTGCAGGGAGAGTTCGGCGTGCAGCCGGGAGACCGTCTCGTGGCTGAGCCGCAGCCCGTTCACCGGGTCGCGGCCGATCCGCAGCGGGTACGGCGCCGGTTCGGGCAGGAGCAGCTTCGGCAACCGCTCGGTACTCCAGGCCCGGCCGAGCCTCGCCGTGAACCCGGACATCTTCTCCACCGCCCCGACCAGCCGCCGCGTCCAGCCGGACTCGGTGCGCAGATCGGCGGTGAGGAGCGCGAGTTCGTCCGGCCCACGGGCGACGAGCGCCCGCTCCATCCGGAACAGGAAGGTGTCGTGCGAGAGCCTGCCCTGCGCGGCACCTTCACGGAGCAGCTCCAGCGCACGGTCCCGCTCGGCGTCGGAGGGCCGAGCGGGTTGCGTGGAGAACTCGAAAGGGGTCGTCACATCGTGATTGTCCGTCCGAGAGACCCGAGGTGTCCAGAACGGGGCCCCAGGGGGCCACGCGGCCCCACAGGCACCGCCCCGTAGGGGCCGCGGTGGCCCTCGCGAGCAGCGGCGACACCAGCCGAACCCGTACCGCCAGCCAACCCCGGGCCGTCCCTTGATCCGTACCGCCAGCCAACCCCGGGCCGCCCCTTATCCGTACCGCCCGCCAACCCCGTACCGTCCCCTGATCCGTACCCTCCCGTAATCCCTTACCGCCCCGATCAAGAACGCTGGTACCTTCTGCGGCGCACTCGACTCCCAGGGGGATATGACGTGACCACGTCCTCGACCGACACGCCCGACGGCGTGATACTCCGCCCGCTCGCCGGACCGGAGGAGCTGGCGCTGTTCCGCCGGCTCAACTACGTCCTCGACCACGAACTCGCGGACGACCTCGCCACCGGCCGCCGCGTGCCGGCCTGGATGTGGGTCGCCCTGCGCGGCGACCGGGTCCTCGCCAGGCTCTCCTGGTGGACCAACAAGGCCGGCGGCGAGCCGCTCGCCCTCGACTTCTTCGACCTCGACCCCGAACTGCCCGAGCAGGAGCGCGCCGGGATCGGCCTGCGTCTGCTGGAGACGGCGACCGCCGCGGTCGTACCGACGGGCGCGCCCCGCCCCGAGTTCAACCGGTTCATGCCGGCCGACTGGCGCGACGTGCCGGCGACGCGGGCCGAGCTGGAGACCCTCTTCGGCGTCCTGGAAGCCTCCGGGGCCCGCCCGCTGGTCGAGCGGCTGCGCCTGGAGTGGCTGCCGGGGACTCCCGTACCGGAGCCGAAGGGCCGCCTTGAGTTCCGCCCGGTGCGCGACCGCGAGGATCTGGTCGCGCTGATGGCCCCGGTCCTTGAGGGCACCCTCGACGCGCACGGGCAGGCCGATCTCGCGTCCGGGATGACGCCCCGGGAGGCGGCGGAGCAGCAGTACGACGAGGAGTTCGCGCAGTACGCCTCGCCTCAGGAGTGGTGGCAGGTCGCGCAGCTGCCGGGGACCGGCGAGCCGGTCGGCTTCGTCGTGCCCGCCCGCAACAACTACAACCACACGATCGCCTACATCGGTGTGGTCCCGACCCACCGCGGCAAGGGTTACATCGACGACATCCTCGCCGAGGGCACCCGCATCCTGGCCGGTCAGAACGTGCCCCGCATCCGTGCGGCGACCGACCTGGGCAACGTCCCGATGGCCAAGGCCTTCGCCCGGACGGGGTACGCGACCTTCCAGCGGGCGATCGACTTCGTCTGGGACACGCCGGGCGCGGCCTCGTCCTGACTGCCAGGATGGACGCCGTAGTCGCAGTCTTCGCTGTGCAGATGTGTGGACCATCGACGAGGGGATCGGCCGGTGCTGTTCGAGGTGTGGGCCCCGCGGGCCCGTGACCGGGTGACGCTGGAGCTCAACGGCACCGGACACCCGCTGGAGCGGGACGCCGAGCGGGCCGGCTGGTGGACCGGTGTCGTGCCGGCCGAGGACGGCGACCGGTACGGCTACTCCCTGGACGGCGGCCCGGTCCTGCCCGACCCCCGCTCCCGCCGCCAGCCGGACGGCCCGGACGGCCTCAGCGCGGTCGTCGACCACTCCGCGTACGTCTGGTTCAACGAGGCCCCGCGGCTGCGGCTGCGCGCCGCCGTCCTGTACGAGCTGCACATCGGCACCTTCACCCCGGACGGGACCCTGGACGCGGCGGCGGAGCGGCTCGGGGAGCTGGCGGGGCTCGGCATCACCCATGTGGAGCTGATGCCGCTCTGCCCCTTCCCCGGAAGGCACGGCTGGGGGTACGACGGCGTGGCGCCGTGGGCGGTGCACGAGCCGTACGGCGGGCCGACGGCGCTCAAGCGGTTCGTCGACACGGCGCACGGGCTCGGGATGAGCGTGATCCTGGACGTGGTCCACAACCACCTCGGCCCGTCGGGGAACCATCTGCCGTCCTACGGCCCGTACTTCACCGACATCCACCACACGCCCTGGGGCGCGGCCGTGAACCTCGACGCGCCGGGCTCGGACGAGGTCCGCACCTATCTGCGGGACAGCGCGCTCGCCTGGCTCCAGGACTACCGGATCGACGGGCTCCGCCTGGACGCCGTCCACGCCCTGGTGGACGGGCGGGCGCTGACGTTCCTGGAGGAGCTGAGCGAGGCGGTGGACGAGCTGGCGCGGGAACAGGGCCGCCAGCACTTCCTGATCGCCGAGTCTGACCTCGCCGATCCGCGCACGACCACCCCGCGCGTCGCGGGCGGCCTGGGCGTCCACGCCCAGTGGAACGACGACTTCCACCACGCCCTGCACACGGCGCTGACCGGTGAATCCCAGGGCTACTACGCCGACTTCGCGCAGGCTCCGCTGGCCGCGCTCGCCAAGACGCTGACGTATGTCTTCTTCCACGACGGTACGTATTCGAGCTTCCGGGCCCGCCACCACGGGCGCCCGGTGGACCGGGTCCGTACGCCCGCGCACCGCTTCCTGGCGTACGCCCAGACCCACGACCAGGTCGGCAACCGGGCGCTGGGCGACCGGCTCTCAGCGAGCCTCTCCCCCGGGCTGCTCGCCTGCGCGGCGACGCTGGTCCTGACGGGGCCCTCGGTGCCGATGCTGTTCATGGGCGAGGAGTGGGGGGCGACGACCCCCTGGATGTACTTCACCGACCACACCGACCCGGAGCTCGCGGAGGCGGTACGGCGGGGCAGGCGGCGGGAGTTCGCGGAGCACGGCTGGGCGGAGGAGGACATTCCCGATCCGCAGGATCCGTCCACCCGGGACCGTTCCGTCCTGGACCGTACGGAGCGCGAACGCGCCCCGCACAACCGGCTCGCCGCCTGGCACCGGGAGCTGATCGCGCTGCGCCGCACGCTGCCGGACCTCACCGACCCGGACCTGGCGGCGGTCCGGGTCGCGTTCGACGAGGAGGCCCGCTGGCTGGCGTTCCGGCGCGGGGTGCTGCGGATCGCGGTCAACCTGGGCAAGGAGCCGGTGGAGATCCCGCTGGGCACGAACGGCCGCGACCGGGTCCTCGCCGCCTGGGAGCCGGTCGAGGCGCCGGGCGCGGACGGACTGCTACGGCTCCCGGCGGAGTGCGCGGTGGTCCTGACGGACGGGTGACCGGACGGGTGAGGGCTTCTACCGGACGGGTGAGGGCCTCTACTCGACGATCGCCATCTCGCGCGGGGTGTGGTTGAAGCGACGTCCTGAACCGTCCTCGGTCAGTGTCACGATGTCCTCGATCCGGACCCCGAAGCGGCCCGGCAGATAGACGCCCGGCTCGATCGAGAAGCACATGCCGGGCACGATCGGGAGCTCCTCGCCCTCGATCATGTACGGCGGTTCGTGCGTCGTGACCCCGATGCCGTGGCCGGTGCGGTGGATGAAGTACTCGCCGTAGCCCGCGTCCGTGATCACCTTCCGGGCCGCCCGGTCGACGTCCTGGCACGCCGCGCCGGGCCGTACGGCCTCGAAGCCGGCCTGCTGCGCCTCCCGCACCAGGTCGTGGACGCGCCGCTCCTCGGCGGTCGGCTCGCCGACGTGCACGGTACGGGTGGTGTCGGAGCCGTACCCGTGCTTGAGGCCGCCGAAGTCCAGGACCACCATGTCCCCGCGCTCGATGAGCCGTTCGCCCGCCTCGTGGTGCGGGTTGGCGCCGTTGGGGCCCGAGCCGACGACGGTGAAGTCGACCTGGGAGTGGCCGAAGCGCAGGAGCAGCGCGGCGAGGTCGGCGGCCACCTCGGTCTCCCTGCGGCCCGCGAAGGCGACCTTGAGGATCTCGCCGTACGCCTGGTCGGCGGCGGCGCCGGCCGCCGCGATCCGCTCCAGCTCGTGCGCGTCCTTGACGGCCCGGAGCATCGGCAGCGCCTCGGTCAGCGAGACGTACGAGCTGGCGGGCAGCTGCTTCTGGAGGCCGAGCAGGTGCATGGCCCAGGCGTTGTCGCTCACGCCGAATCGGCCGTCGATGTCCAGGAGGGGCGCGGTGACGGCGTACGGGTCCTTGCCGTCGGTCCAGTCGCGCAGGGTGAGCGCGGCGGCGCCGGGGGCCTTCTCGGCGTCCGGGGCCTCCAGGGTCGGCACGACGAGGACCGGGTCCTGGCCGGCGGCGAGGACGAGGGCGGTGAGCCGTTCGGTGATCGCGGTCGGCTGGTAGCCGGTGAGGTACACCAGGTCGGGGCCGGGCGCGACGAGGACTCCGGCGAGTCCGGCGTCGGCGGCGGACTGGGCGGCACGGGTCATCCGGGCGCGGTAGTCGTCGGCGGTGAAGGGCGCGGGGGTACTCGACATGTCGTCATCCTGCCCGCCCCGGGCGGCGGACGCGACCGTTCAGCGTGGGTCGGGGCCGGGGCCCGGCCCCTGCGTGATGAGGCGTTCGAGCAGCTCGTGGAAGTCCTCGCCGACGACGATCCGCAGCTCGCCGCCGTCCTCGTCGCGGTCGCTGAGCTGGGTGAGCGTGCCGCCGCGCCACCAGAAGACGTACGGGCTGATGGCGCCTGGCGTGTCCTCGTAGCCGGAGGCGGCGAACGAGGCCATCGCGCCGAGCGCGGGGACGATCGTGGTGTCGCGGATCGGGTGGAAGGCCAGCTGGTGCCGGAAGGGCATGGCGACGAGGGCTCCGTCATCGCCGAGCGGCCGGCCGGTGACGCGCCGTACGACGGCGTCCAGGTCGAGGACGCGGCTCGCGGTGTAGAAGGAGTCGCCGAGGATCACCTCGAAGGACATGCCGTCGGCGTCCCGTACCGTCTCGTGGCCCTCGACGGGAAGCCCGCGCAGATTGGCGAGCGCCCGGTCGCGGAGGTCGTCGACGTCGCCGAGCGGTTCGAGCGCCTCGTCGGTGAGCATCATGACGCTCTCGGGGAGGTCGAGGGCGAGGATCTCGTACAGTCCGGGCGCGACGTTCCTGGCGTAGCCGAAGGTCCCGGGGTCGATGCCGTCGCCGCTGACCACCCGGGGGTAGAGCTGGGCGCGGATCTGCTCGGGGCGGAGGGTGTCGAGGGCGGAGGGGCCGTCCATGGTCCGGAGGACCAGGCCGACGTGGCGGCGGATCAGCGCGGGCCACACGCGCGGTCCGCGCCGGTCGTTGTGGCAGACGGCGGCGAGGTTGCCGAGGCCGAACGCGCGGCCGTCTGCGTCGCGCACCAGGTCGGCGTAGACGGTGACTTCGAGGCCGAGTTCGGCGAACGCCTCGCGGACGCGGCTGCGGAAGAGGGCGGCCTCGCGTACGGAGAAGTACGAGAACTCGGGGTCCCTGGGCGCGTCGTCGCCGTCACGCTTCGGCCCTCGCCGGAACAACCCCACGTCCGCCCGCCTCCCTCTCGCCGTGGGAACAGCCTAGGCCCTGCCCCCGCTCATGCGGCGAGCCGTCGGGCCAACTCGGCGGCCGGGCCCCCGGGTTCGCGGCCGGCGTGGAGCAGTTCGACGCGGTGGACGAGGCGCGGGGCGCTGAGCGGTACGGCGACGGCTCCGGCGATCGTGGCGGCGAGGGAGGCGGGCAGCAGGGTCAGTCCGTGCCCGGCGGCGGCCAGGGCGCCGAGGACGCGGCTGTCGGTGCCCTCGTGACGCAGGGCCGTACGGAAGCCCTGGCCGGCCGGCCCGCCGTGCGCGGAGCGGAGCCGGTCGAGCGGGATCCCGGCGTCGGGGGCGTCGAGCCAGCGGGCGTCGACGAGGTCGGCGAGCCGCAGGCCGTGGTTCTGGCGGCCGGCGAGCGGATGGCCGACGGGCAGGACGACGGCGAACGGCTCCTCGGTGACGCGGGTGGCGGTGAGCAGGGCGACGTCGGGCAGCCGCAACGGGTCGCTGGGGGCGGCGGGTCCGTCGACCAGACCGAGGTCGGCCGCGCCGGTCGCGACGGCCGCCGACACCTCGTCGCGGGGCAGGGTCCGCAGCGTGACGCCGACGGCGGGCAGGCCGGCGAGGGCCGCGATCGTACGGGGGCGCAGGGCGAGCGGGGAGGCGGCGAGGGTCAGCGTCCCGGGCAGCGCGGCGGCGAACCGGGCGAGGTCGGCGCGGGCGGCGTCGAGCCGGAGGAGGCGCGACGGCATCGTCCTCGACGCGTACTGGATCCCGAGCCGCGACGCGGAGGCGCCGGGCGCGGTGAAGGGCTTCGACGCGGTGTGGGTGCTGCCGGGGAGCCCGTACGAGAGCGAGGCGGGCGCACTCGCGGCGATCCGTACGGCCCGCGAGGACGGCATCCCGTTCCTCGGCACCTGCGGCGGCTTCCAGCACGCGCTGCTCGAGTTCGCCCGCGAGGTCTGCGGTCTGACCGCCGCCGCCCACGCCGAGAACGATCCGTCGGCGGCCGGCGACGACCTGCTGATCGCGCCGCTCGCCTGCTCGCTGATCGGGCACGAAGGGCCGGTGCGGGTCACACCGGACTCGCTCGCGGAGTCGGTGCTCGGCGCCGAGCGGACGACGGAGCGGTACCACTGCGACTACGGCCCCGACAGCCGCCACCTCGACACGCTGCGCGCCCACGGGCTGCGGTTCACGGGCGAGGACGAGGACGGCCAGGTCCGGATCGCGGAACTGCCCGGCCACCCCTTCTTCCTGGCCACCCTCTTCCAGCCGGAACTCGCGGGCGACGGCTCACGCCCGCACCCGATCGTCCGGGCCCTGGCCCGAGCGGCGACGGACCACGCCCGCCAGGCCCGCTGACCCGCTGACCCGCCGGCTCGTCAGCTCATCCGGACGACCAGGTGGGCGCGGTCCCGGCCGCGGGCGACGAGGCGGGCGTTGGACTCGTCGGAGTCGCGGACCCAGCGCTCGGCGTGGGCGCGGTCCTTGCCGAAGCGGACGTGCCGTTCCACGAGCCGGGGCACCCGGCGGTGGTCGTCGAGCTCCAGGAACCACGCCTCGTCGAGCAGCGGCAGGACACCGGCCCACCCTCCCTCGTCGTGGAGGAGGTAGTTGCCCTCGGTGACGACGAGCGGCACGTCGGGCCCGACCGACACCGCACCGGCGACGGGCTCCTCCAGGGTGCGGTCGAAGGCGGGGGCGTAGACCGTGGTGCCGGGCTCGGGGGCGCGGAGCCGGGCGAGCAGGGCGGTGTACCCGGCGGCGTCGAAGGTGTCGGGCGCCCCCTTGCGCTCCGCCCGGCCGAGCCGCTCCAGCTCTCCCTGCGCCAGATGGAAGCCGTCCATCGGGACGAGGACGGCGAGTCCGTCGAGCCGGGCGACCAGACGGGCCGCGAGCGTGGACTTCCCGGCCCCCGGCGCCCCGGCGAGCCCCAGGATCCGCCGCCGGCCGGGAACGGCGAGGAGCCGGGCGCGGTCGGTGAGCTCGGCGAGCAGCTGGGCGTCCATGCGGTGCATTGTCGCACCGCGTGGCACCCATCTGGTCATACGTATAACCTCGGGGTATGTCCTTCCTCGCTCTCGTCACCCTCGTCGTCCGTGACTACGACGAGGCCGTCGCCTTCTACACCGACGCCCTCGGCTTCGACCTCGTCGAGGACACCGACCGCGGTGACGGCTCCCGCTGGGTCGTCGTCCGCCCGCCGGGCGGCCCCGCCGGCTCGGCCCTGGTGCTGGCGCGGGCGAAGAACCCGGCGGAGGAGGAGGCCGTCGGCGCCCAGACGGGCGGCCGGGTCGGCTTCTTCCTCCACACCGACGACTTCACCCGCGACCACACCCGGATGACCACGGCGGGCGTCCGCTTCCTGGAGGAACCGCGGCACGAGCCGTACGGCACGGTGGCGGTCTTCGAGGACCTCTACGGCAACCGCTGGGACCTGCTGGAACCGGCGCCGGACGCCTGAGGCTCGGACTCCCGTCGGCGTCCGAGCGGCGCGGGCGCCCGAGGTGTCACAGACCGAGGTGTCACAGACCGAGGTGTCACAGAACGAGGTGTCACAGACCGGGCCAGCCGAACGGGCGGTCCGTCACCCGGTCGTAGATGCTGCGCAGCCACGGCTGCCGGACGGCGGGCAGCCGCGCGAGCGTGCGGATGAACACCCACGGGTCGGGCCAGAAGTGGCCTGCCGGACGCAGCGGCAGCGGATCGTCCCGGAGGACACCTTCCGGCAGTCCGCCCGTCGCGGGCGCGCGGAACCGTTCGTCGCGGAAGCCCAGAGCCAGATACGCCCACACTTCGGCGTCCAACGCCACGGCCACCGGACTGCTCGCCGTCCGCCACGGCTCCCCCGTCCGCGGATGACGCGGAACGAGCGCGATGTCGGGGGCGGGGCCGGCGGCGTGCAGGCCCGGTCCGGCCAAGGCCGCCCGCTTCACCGGCCCACCGGGCGGGAGCAGCGCGCCGAGGACGCGCCCGAACGTGATCGCGAGGAGGCCGTCGGGAACGGTGACGGGTGTGCCGCCGGAGGCCGCCACCAGATGGGCCAACCCCGCCCCGACCACCGCCTCCCACCGCCGGCTCCACACCCCGGACAGATCGACCGGCGGCGCGCCCCACCCGGGCCGCGCAAGCACCTCCCAGCCGAGATCCCGACCAGCAGGGGCATCGTCGCCGAGACGGCGCACGGCGTGCGGGGCGAACCACACCGCCTGCCAGAGCGAACAGTCGTCGACACGGGTCGCCACCGCCCGACCGCACTGCTCACACGCCAGATTCGGACCGTCGCCGCCGTCGAGCCCGCAGCAGTAGCCACCGCATCGCTCCGGGATCAGGACGGTGCCACGGGTGTCGCCGGGCGCGACGACGATCGCTCCCCGGTCACCGTAGGACAGGGCATGGACGGGTGCGAACACGCCGCGGGCCGCCGCCTCCTCCTCCCCGACGTCACTCCACGTCCGCCAGGGCGGCCCGTAGGGCTCCGGTTCGACGGCGTACGTGCCCGGTTCCATGAGCACCGGCAGCAGGACTCCGTTTCCCCACGTCTGATGCGCGTGGCCGGGAAGCGCGACCTGCGACAGCGGCGCACTCAACACGGCGTCGCACGCGGCGCACACGATCTCCGTCATGACCCCCTCCCTGTCCCTGACATGCGGATTATTCCGGCTCGGCGATCAGCGGGCCAACGGATTCAGCCTCCCGAGAGGTCGAGCTCGGCACGGACCGTCTTGCCGATCGGAAGACGGTCCCGGACCTCCCAGCGCGACGCCAGGGCCTCGACGATGAGCAGGCCGCGGCCGGCATCGGCGAGCGGCCGGGGGCCGACCAGTGCCCCGGGGCTCGGGGGTCGGCGCTCGGTGCGGGTGTCGGAGACGTCGATACGGAGCAGGCGGCCGGGGGTGTACGAGAGCGTCAGCTCGAATTCACGACCGGGGACCCGGCCGTGGGTGACGGCGTTGGCGGCGAGCTCGGCGACGAGCAGGGCGGCGGTGTCCTGCGGGACGTCCCAGTGCCGGAACTGGTGGACGGCCAGGAGACGGGCGAGGCGGGCGCCGCGTGGGGTGGAGCTGAAGCGCTGGGTGAACACACGTACGGTGACGGGTCCTTGGTGGGTCAGGGGGGAGGTCATGTGATCAATGTGGCGAGGTCAGGGGCGGGTTGCCAGGTCAGCCACTCGTACGCTGAGTGAGCGTACGGGTCCGGAGGGTGGACAGTATCGGTAACCGGCCGTGACGATGGCCCCGTTGGGGTGCGGCTGCACGGAAGGTGTACGGGATGACAGAGGGGCACACGGCAGGCGGCGGCGAGCCCGAGGCTTCGGACAGCCTGAAGACCTTCGGGGAGGTGGTCAAGACCTTCCGTAAGCGGGCGCGGCTCACGCAGGAGGAGTTCGCCGCGAGAGTGGGGTACTCGCTGCCGACGGTGGCCTCCATCGAACAGGGCCGACGGTTTCCGTCGGCGGACTTCGTGGAGCGGGCGGAGGAGGTGCTGGACGCGTTCGGGGTGATCCGGGCGGCGGCGAAGCATCTGTCGAGGCAGCCGGGACTGGCGAGTTGGTTCCGCCAGTGGGCGAAGCTGGAGGCGGTGGCGCTGACGCTGTACACGTACGAGAACCGGATGGTGCCGGGCTTGCTGCAGACGGAGGCATACGCGCGGGAACTCTTCACCGAGCGACGCCCGCCGCTCGGCGACGAGGAGATCCAGGAGCAGCTCGTGGCCCGACTCGAACGGAAGCGGTTAGTGACGGAGCGGCCGAACACGGCGTACAGCTTCATCATCGAGCAGCACGTCCTCGAACGGCCCACGGGCGGCGCGGAAGTGATGCGGGAACAGCTCGACCACCTCCTCGAACTCGACGCACGGCGGAACATCGAGGTTCAGGTCCTGCCGAAGAAGCTCGGCCACCACGCGGGGTTCGGCGGCCCCTTCCAGCTCCTGGAGACTCCGGACAACAGAGTCTTCGCCTACGGCGAGGGGCAGCGCGGCGGCCAGTTCATCGCCGACCGCAAAGAGGTCAGCATCCTCCAGATGCGGTATGCCAGGATGCGCTCACAGGCTCTTACCCTGGAAGACTCCCGGAGCCTGTTGCGGCAGATGCGAGGAGCTACATGAGCACCACAGACCTGGCCTGGTTCAAGAGCAGCTACAGCAGCAGTGGCAGCGGCGACTGCGTCGAAGTCGCGCTCTCCTGGCACAAGTCGACCTACAGCAGCAGCGGCGACGGCGACTGCGTCGAGGTCGCCGCCTGCCCCACCACCGTCCACGTACGCGACTCCAAGAACCCCGACGGCCCCCAACTCGCCCTCGCCCCCGCCGCCTGGGCCGGCTTCCTCGCCGTTACCACGGAGGCCTGAGGTCCCACGCAGGGGACCTCAGGCCTGGCGCGCCGTGGTCAGGGAGAGTTGGTGTCCCCGTCGGCAGGTGTGAAGTCGGTGTTGGCGTCGCGACCGGGCCCGCCGATGAAGCTGTCGGCGCCCGGGCCGCCGGTGAGCCGGTCGTTGCCGGGGCCGCCGTCGACGGTGTCGTCGCCGGCACCGCCGTTGAGGGTGTCGAGGTCGCCTCCGCCGCAACGGCCGGGTTCAGACGGTCGCCGCGGTCCCGCCCGCCCTGGCGATCAGCATGTCGAGCAGCGAGAGCAGGGCGCCCCGAACGTCGTCACGGGAGCGGGCGTCGAGCATGAGGATGGGGGTGTTCGGGTCGCCCAGGTGCAGGGCCGCTCTGATCTCCTCGGCGGTGTAGTGCTGTTCGCCGTGGAAGCAGTTCGCGGCGACCACGAACGGAAGCCCGCGGCTCTCGAAGAAGTCGACGGCCGGGAAGCTGCGGTCCAGGCGGCGCGTGTCGACCAGCACGATCGCCCCGAGCGCCCCGTTCAGCAGGTCGTCCCACATGAACCAGAAGCGCTCCTGGCCCGGTGTTCCGAACAGGTACAGCACGACCCCGGCGTCGGTAAGGGTGATGCGGCCGAAGTCCATCGCCACCGTGGTGACCGTCTTGGCCTCGATGCCGTCGAGGTCGTCGACGCCGACACCCGCGGCAGTCAGCCGTTCCTCCGTACGCAGCGGCTCGATCTCCGAGACCGTCTCGACCAGGGTCGTCTTGCCGACGCCGAACCCTCCCGCGATCAGGATCTTGACGGGGGCCGTGACGCCGTCGGCAGAGGTGTCATATCCGGGCAAGGTTGTCCCTGATTCTCATGAGCAGGTGGACATTGGTGGTCGCGGCCGCCTCCAGAGGCGGCTGGTGGTGGATCAGCCCACGGTCCGCGAGTTCGCCGAGCAGAAGCGTCATCGGGGTGAGGCGGATCCGCATCCGTGCGGCGATCTCGGCGACCGCCCTCCCGTTCGGCGGCGCACACAGGGCGAGGACGGCCTGCCACTCGGTGGGCAGACCGCCGTGGGCCTCCTCGGGCGTCGCCGCCGTGATGGTGGTGTCCATGGTGAGGACGGTGTGGGTTGCGGCGGTACGTCCGTCGGTCAGGGCGTACAGCCGCGTACGGCGCCGGCTTCCGCGCTGCGGCTCGCGCGGCTCGTCCGGCATCAGGAGCTCGGTGTCTCGGCGCGCTCGGGGGTGCCCAGCCACTCGCCGAGGGCCTGCGCGGTCCGTACCGCCTCGCCGCCCAGCTCGCCGAGGCGCGCCTTGCGGGAGGTCACCACGATGAGCGTGCTGCCCTCGCCGCAGCCGACGATGCAGAGGTAGCTCTCGTCCATCTCGACCAGTTGGCGGATGACCCGGCCGCCACCGACCTCCCGGGAGATCGCCTTCATGGTGGCCGCGACTCCCGAGGAGGCGGCGGCGACGCGCTCGGCGCGGTCCCGTTCGAGCAGGTAGGCGCTGAGCATGATGCCGTCGTTGGACAGGAGCACGGCGCCCTGGACGCCGGCGATCCTGCTCAGGTTGTTGTCCAGGACGCTGTAGATCATGTCGTTGGGTGTCGTCGTCATGGCTGATCCCGTCGGAGCTCTTCTTCGACTGTCTGGATTCCGTGCTGGAAGTCCGCCCAGGCGTCGGCGACCTCTTCGGGGGTCGCCTTGTCCTGTACGACGGTCTCTTCGGGTGCGCGGGGGGCGCGGAGTTGCTCGGCGATGTGGGTCTGCGGGACGCGCTCGGGGAGGGCCGGGCGCGAGGTGCCGTCCGGGGTGCCGTCCGGGGTGGCCGCGTCGGCGGGCCGCTCGGGTGCCCGGTCCGCCACCCGGCGGGTCGGCAAACCGGAACCCGCGTGCAGGACCAGCTCCGGCTTGCGCTCCTCCGGCGGACGCGGCGCGGGGACGGCTGGTGGTGCGGGGACGGAGGGTTGTACGGGCTCACCTGACGACTCTCGCACGGGCTCCGTCCGCGACTCCGTCCGTACCAGCAGGTCCTTCGGCAGGATCACCACCGCCGACGTACCTCCGAAGACCGAGCGGCGCAGCGTGACCGTGGCCCCCAGCTGGTCGGCGAGGTGGCCGACCACGAAAAGTCCGAGCCGATGGGCGTTCTCCGCCAGGACCGAGTACGGCGGGGCCGAGTGCAGGCGGGCGTTCATCTCCTCGTAGCGCTCGGGGGACACGCGCGGCCCGCGGTCCTCGATCTCGACGGACAGCCCGTCCGCCACGGCTTCGGCGCGGATGACGACCTTCGACCTCGGCGGGGAGAAGCGGGTGGCATTGTCGAGCAGTTCGGCCAGGAGGTGGCTGACCTGGCTGATCACGCGCGGCTCCACGCTGATCTCGTCCAGGGCCTGGCGCTCGATCCGCCGGAACTCCTCGACCTCCGCCGCCGCCTCGCGCAGCAGGTCGGCGACGCGCATGGGCTCGGTGTGCGGGTCGGATATCTCGCCGTCCGCGAGGATGAGCAGGTTTTCGATCTGTCGCCGCATGCCCACCGTCAACTGGTCGGATTTCATCAGCTGGGCGAGGAGCGCTTCGTTGTGGCCGAAGGCGTCCTGGAGGTCTTCGGTGAGGCTCAGCTGGCGGCTGACGAGGTTTCCGGTGCGCGAGGCGATGCCTGCGGCGAACATCCCGAAGCCCTGACGCTCGGCGGCGAGCTGCTGGTGTCCGTCGACGGATACGGCGACGACACGGGCGAACGCGTCGCTGATTCGACCCACTTCGTCCTTGTCTCCGCCCACCGTCGGCAGTGCGTCGGCTGCCACGCTCTGCCCGCGTTGCAGCCGGTCGACGACGTCCGGAAGCGTCTTGTCGGCGACGGTCACCGTGCGTTCGTGCAGGCCGCGCAGGCGGCGCAGCACCGAGCGGGTGGTGAAGACGACGACGAGCACGACGAGGAGGAGCGCACCGCCGCTTCCCGCGATCAGCCAGGTGACCTCGGCTTCGAGCTCGGCGGCCTTGGCGTCGGCGCGTGCGGCCACGGCCCGCGACCGCTCGGCGTTGAGCGCGGCAAGGCCGGCGGCGAACTCCTTGTGCGCGGCCCGCCAGTCGGCGACGTCGCGGGGCAGCAGCCGCACACCCCCGGAGTCGAGGTCCTTGTGCTCGGAGACGACGGCGTTCTCGATCGCGGTCTTGGTACGCCAGGCGTCCGAGCCCGTCAACTGCGCGTAGGACACTCGCTCCTCGGCCGGCAGATACGGCACGACCCACGTTTCGTACAGGTACCGGTGGGCTCCGACGGCGTTGGCGAACTCGGCGAACGCGGTGGGGCTGAGCTCCCTGGAGGGCTCGACGAGGGCGAGGATCGTGTCCTCGCGGGCCACCATCTCGGAGGCGGAGAGCATGGCGACCATCGGCCGGCTCTCCTGGGCCAGCTCACCTTCCGCGCCATGGCTGAAAGCGTCCTGGTAGACGCCGACGATCTGGTCGATCACGCGGTTGTAATAGGCGATAGCGCCGTGGGCGCTGCTGCTGCGGGCGTCAGCGCGATCGCGGTACGCGGCCAGGTCGTCGAGGCCGCTCGTCACCTCCTGGAGGTGACGGTCCGCACGTTCGGCCCCCTCGGGACCGGCGGGCATGAGCGAGCGGAACTGGGCCGCGGCCCGGTCCGTGGCCGCGCGCGTGTCCCGTAGGTCGTTCTCGGTCACGGACGCGCCGGCCCACCGGGCGGCGGTCATCCTCCGCTCGGCCTGCATCTCGGCCATGAGCGTGAACAGGGGTGCGCCGTACCGCTCACCGGCCGCCACATCGGCGCGCAGGTGCTGCGACCGCTCCAGGAGCTGACCGACGATCACGACGACTTGGGTGCCCATGGCCAGGGTGGGGACGACCGCCAGCCAAATGAGCAGCGTACGCAGGCGCACGGTACGTCGTCGACGGGCCGTCGACCGCGCGGGTGCGCCATGAGGTTCTATGGGAGACATCAGCCCTCGGGAGCGGGGAGGCATGGGGACGGGCCGCCGGCCGGACAGGCGCGCGATCCTGGGGTGTGGACGGCGTGGGATACGCCCGATCCGGCTTCGGCGGGATGTATGGAGGGATCATAACCAGCCACGCCGAGCGATCGGAGGGATTGATTCCGCCTTTGCCGCGTGGTAACGGGGCCGGGTGCGTTGCGCACCGGAGGCCGTATCGGAACCCAGCCGGTATCTCTTCCCGTACGGGTGTCGGCTCGTCAGCTCTCAGCTCGCCCACGCCTGCCCGCCCCCGCCCCCGCCCCCGCCGCGACGAACAGCGGGGCGGGGGCGGGCAGTCTGATGCTCAGCGCCTGCCCCGCCGCAGCCAGCCCTGGGCCTTGCCTATGTCGGTCACCTGCGCCATCCCTCCGCCGTTCAACGGCTCGCTGTGCGGCTGGAGATGCTTCAGCCGCGCCCGCCACGGGCCGTCGGCCATCTCCATCTGCACGACGACCGGGCCCTCGGGCAGCGGAACCGTCTCCCTTCGCTTGCCGATCTCGTTCACGACGTTCTCGTACCTGGGCAGGGCCGTGGGGTCGTCGTGCCCCGCCAGTTCGTAGAGGTGGACGATGAGGTTGTCGTCGCCCCGGTAGCGGAGGGCGAGATCGGCGCTTCCGCCGGTGTGCAGAAAGACGTCCGGGCCGCGGTTCTCCACGTCCTCCTCGGTCAGGCGCGTCGCGGCGGCCAGCGGCAGCACCTGGAACTGCCAGGGGCCCTCAGCCCTCAGCTTCAGGCGCAGGCGGCCGGTTCCGGGGACCTGGACGAGCATGCGGCCCCGGAAGTTCTCCTCGGTGCTGTTGACGAGGTTCTCCCCCTCCTTGTTCAACCGGTTGAGCGTCCACAGGCCGGTGTACCCGTCTCCCCGTATCTCCAGTTCGACCACGACCGGGCCCGGCGGAAGCCCGTCCACGGTGAGCACGTCGTTGTCCCGGCCGGTCTGCGTGTACGGCGGGAAGACACCACCGAACGTCCAGTCCGGCCCGCCCTGCGGAACCACAACCGTGGGCGCCGGGACGGCAGGCGCCGCGAACACCGGAGCCGGGGCCGGAGCCTGGTACGGCACCGCAGCCGGCGGCTGGAACGGAACCGGCGCCGGCCCAGCTGCCGGGGCCTGGAACGGAACCGGCGCCGACCCAGCTGCCGGGGCCTGGAACGGAACCGGCGCCGACCCAGCTGCCGGGGCCTGGAACGGAACCGGCCCCGACCCAGCTGCCGGGGCCTGGAACGGAACCGGCCCCGGGGCCACCTCCGCGTGCGCCGGCGCCGGCGCCGAAATCTCGTCCGCCACGTCCACCCCGTAGTCCCTCGCCAGGCCCGCCAGGCCGTTCAGCCAGCCCTGGCCGACCGCGCGGATCTTCCAGCCCCCCGCCCGCCGGTACAGCTCCGCGAGGACCATCGCCGTCTCGCCGCCCGCGTCCGTCACGTCGTACCGCGCGACCGACGTGCCGTCCGGCGCGAACGCCTCCACGCACAACCCCCGCACGTCCCGCATCGCGCCGTTCTCCGTGGAACCGACCACCAGGACGCGAGCGATCTGCTCCTCGACCTCCGTGAGAACGGTCTCCAGCCACACCGTGCCCGTGCCGGGTTCCTCCCCCGACAGCCGCACGGCGCCCGCGGGATGGACCGGCGCACCGTGGAACACGATGTCGGCGTCCCCCCGGACCCGGCCCGTCTCCGTCAGGAGCAGAGCCGCGACATCAACCCCGCCCCGCACCGCGATCCGCAGCGGCACCGTCGGCACGAAGGTGTTGTCTCCCTTGATCATTTCCCCTCCCCAAAAAGGATCACTCCTGGATCTTGCGGCCACCCGGGCCCCCGCGACAAGGCCTGTGGAAAACCGCTCGGGCGCTCCGAACGCGGTGTGTCAGGATGCCCTGGCCATGGCATTCATACGACACGTCAGATCCGCCGCGCCGGCCACCGCCGTCTCCGCCGGATTCCTCGCCGTCCTCATCGGCGTCACCAGTTCCGTAGCGGTCGTCTTCACGGCCGCCAAGGCCGCGGGGGCCACGTCCGCGGAACTCACCTCGTGGGTCTTCGCCCTCGGCATCGGCATGGGCGTCACCTGCATCGGCCTGTCGCTGCGCTACCGCGCGCCCGTCGTCACGGCCTGGTCGACCCCCGGCGCCGCGCTGCTCGCCACCGGGCTCCAGGGCGTGACCATGGCGCAGGCGGTCGGGGCGTTCCTGCTGTCCGCCGTCCTCATCGTGATCAGCGGCGTCACCGGCTGGTTCGAGCGGATCATGAACCGGATCCCGGTCCCGCTCGCCTCGGCGCTGCTCGCCGGTGTCCTGCTCCAGTTCGGCACCGAACTGTTCACGCAGATGGAGCGGAACGGCGTCGTCGCCGTGCCCATGTTCCTGGCGTATCTCGCCGGCCGCCGCTGGTTCCCCCGGTACGCGGTCGTCGCCGCGCTCGCCGTCGGCGTCGCGGCGACGGCGTGGCAGGGCTCCTGGAAGCTGGACGGCTTCGAGCTCACGCTCGCCCAACCATCCTTCGTACGGCCCGAGTTCGACTGGCAGGTCCTCGTCGGTGTCGGCCTGCCGCTGTTCGCCGTGACGATGGCCTCGCAGAACCTGCCGGGCATCGCCGTGCTGCGCAACGCCGGTTACTCGACCCCGGTCTCGCCCCTGCTGACCTGGACGGGCACGGTCAACGCCGTCCTCGCGCCCTTCGGTTGCTTCGGCCTCAACCTGGCCGCCATCACCGCGGCGATCTGCAGCGGCGAGGCCGCTCACCCCGACCCCAGGAAGCGGTGGGTCGCCGGTGTCTGGACGGGCGTCTTCTACCTGCTGGTCGGCCTCTTCGGCGGAACGGTCGGCTGGCTGCTGACCGCGATGCCGCCCGCCCTCGTCCTGGGCATCGCGGGCATCGGGCTGCTCGGCACCATCGGCTCCTCCCTCACCTCGGCCCTCCGCGACGACCGCCTCCGCGAACCGGCCGTGGTCACCCTGCTCGCCACGGCGTCCGGGTTCACGCTCTTCGGGATCGGCTCGACCTTCTGGGGCCTCCTCGCGGGCGTCCTGACCCTGGCCGTGGGCGACCTCGCCCGGCGCGGGCGCGGCACCGGCTCCGGCTCCGGCTCCGGCTCCGGCTCCGACGAGCAGGCGCGGAGCGCCGCCCCCACGCCGAGCGCGGCCCCCACACGCAGCGCCGCCCCAAAAGCGGAGAAGGCGGCCACGTCCCGCTGAGCGGTCAGATCGAACGCGCCAACTCGGCCGCCCGGGCGAGGTGTTCGCCCTTGAGCTCGGGCCACCGTTCCCCACTGGTGGCCGAGCCGCCGAGGACGACGAACTCGCTCGCCCGAGCCCGCTCGCCGATCCGGTCGGTGAGCATGACGGTCCTCATCGCCCGGTAGCAGCCGGAGGCTTCGAGCTCGGCGACGTCGTACCCGGCAGTACAGAGCACCAGGGCCTTCTCGGCCACCGTACGGCGGCCGGCCGGCATCGGGCCCCGGGCGAAGCCCACCGTCCAGACCCGGTCGAACCAGCCCTTGAGCCGGGCGGGGCAGTCCGCCCACCACACCGGGTAGACGAACACCCATACCTCCGAAGCGGCAAGCCTGGCGTGCTCGGCGGCGACGTCCTCGGGGACGGGCGCGTCGACATCGTACCCGGCCTCGCGCTCGTACTCGGCCAGTGTCAGTTCCGAGCGGAAGTCCCTCGCGTAGAGGTCCGAGACCGTGTACGTACGACCGGACTCGTCGAGGCCGCCGAGGAACGCGTCGAGCACCTCGCGCGTGAAGCTCCGCTCGCTGGGGTGCGCGTAGACGACGTGTACGTGGGTCACGCGACCGCCTCGGGTGGGAGAGGGAACAGGGCGTCGGCCACCTGGCGGTACGGCCGACGCCCCCGATGATCCGACCGTCCGACCGATCAGTCGATCGGCGAAACCGGACCGTCAGCCCTCGTCCGGCCTCAGCCGGAGCGAGATGCTGTTGATGCAGTACCGCTGGTCCGTCGGGGTCGCGTACCCCTCGCCCTCGAAGACATGGCCCAGGTGCGAGCCGCAGCTCGCGCACCTGACCTCCGTACGCAGCATGCCGTGCGAGCGGTCCTCGATCAGCTCGACCGCCGCGCTGTCCTTCGGGTCGTAGAAGGACGGCCAGCCGCAGTGCGACTCGAACTTCTCCGTCGACGTGAACAGCTCGGCACTGCACGCCCGGCACGAATAGACGCCCGTCGTCTTCGTGTCCGTGTACTCACCCCGGAACGCGGGCTCGGTGCCCGCCTGGCGCAGCACCTGGTACTCCTGCGGGGTCAGCTCCGCACGCCACTGCTCGTCCGGCTTCTCGACCTCGTACCCAGCCATCACATGCTCCTCAGCTCGACAGGCGGGCCAGGATCTCCGGACCGAGGTCCGTGACGTCGCCCGCGCCCATCGTCAGAACGAGATCACCGTGCCTGGCCATTCCCGCCACGACGTCCGGGACCGTGGCCTTGTCGTGCACCGGCGTCACGTCCGCGCCCGCCGCGCGGGCGGCCGTGATGATCAGCTCGCTCGTGATCCCCGGGATCGGGTCCTCGCGCGCCGGGTAGATGTCCAGGACCACGGAGGCGTCGGCGAGGGCCAGGGCGTCGCCCATCTCCTTGCCGAGCTCCTGCGTGCGGGAGAAGAGGTGGGGCTGGAAGACGACCAGGAGGCGGGCGTCCCCGGCGGCGCCGCGCATGGCCTCCAGGTCGGCGGTCATCTCGGTCGGGTGGTGCGCGTACGAGTCGATCACCTGGACGCCGGCGGCCTCGCCCTTGAGCTGGAGGCGGCGGCCGACACCGGTGTACGCCGTGAGGGCCTGGGCCAGCTCCGCCGGGTCGATGCCCACGCGGGAGCCGGCGGCGAGGGCCGCGGCGGCGTTGTGCGCGTAGTGGCGGCCGGGGACGGAGACGGTGAAGGCGTAGTCGACGCCGTCCATGACCACGGCGACCTCGCTGGTCATGCCGTTCGGGACGATCGAGCGGATCCACACGTCGGAGCTCTCGGACTCACCGACGGTGAGGATCCGGAGGCCCTCCCGGCCCGCGACCCGCCCGGCCAGCTCGCGCGCGCCCGCGTGCTCGCCGACGACCAGGGTGCCGCCGGGGCGGATCTTGGCGGTGAAGGCCTCGAAGGACTCGTAGATCTCGTCCATGGAGGCGTAGTTCGCGTGGTGGTCCAGTTCGACGTTGAGGACGATCGCGACCTCGGGGTCGTACTTCTGGAAGCTGCGGTCGCTCTCGTCGGCCTCGGCGACGAAGACCTCACCCTCGCCGTGGAGGGCGTTCGTGCCCGGGCCCGCGAGGTCGCCGCCGATGGCGTACGAGGGGTCGAGACCGAGCTCGGTGAGGGCGACGGCCAGCATGGAGGTGGTCGTGGTCTTGCCGTGCGTACCCGCCACGGCGATCGCGCGCAGGCCGTCCATCAGGGAGGCGAGCGCGTCGGAGCGGTGGACGACCGGGATGCCGAGCTCGGCGGCGCGGGCCAGCTCGGGGTTGTCGGCGCGGATGGCGCTGGAGACGACGACGGCGGAGGCGTCGTCGGCGAGGTGCGCGGCGGCGTGCCCGATGTGGACCGTGACCCCGAGCGCGCGGAGCGCCTCGGCGGTCGCGGACTCCTTCGCGTCACTGCCGGCGACCTTCGCTCCGCGCTGGGCGAGGATCTTCGCGATGCCCGACATTCCGGCACCGCCGATGCCGATGAAGTGCGGCCGTTCCATGGCGGCAGGGATGGCGGGTGCCATGAGGTTTCTCCCCGGGGTACGACGTTCAGGAGCTCCCCAGCCTAGTGGCTCCCTGTGACACCCCCGGGCCGACGGCCCGCGCGCGTCCGCGCCGCCCGGGGCGGGGCGGCGCGGAGGGGGCGGGATGCGACGGGGGCGGTGGGGCACGACGGGAAGCGGGGCGGCGCGACGGGTGCGGTGGGGCGCGACGGGAAGCGGGGCGGCGCGACGGCCGCCCCCGCGCCCCGGCCCTCCGCTCCTAGCCGTTCTCCGACTCGCTGTGCGCGAACAGCTTCAGTACCGGTACGCCGACCTTGTGACGGGCACGGGACGCCCAGTCCCGGTGGAAGAACTCCTCCACGTAGTGCGGGGCCGTCAGGACGATGACCTCGTCGGCCTCGGACTCCTCGACCACGGCCTTCATCTTGTCCAGGGGGTGGTCCTCGACCACCTGTCCGACCGCCTCGCAGCCCGCCTTCCGCAGTCCCTGGAGGGAGTACTCCAAGGCCTGCTCGGCGGGGACACGGGCCGCCTTGCCCTCCGGTTCCTCGCCCTCGCGGGCCGCTTCCTTCAGCTCGCCCAGGGCGACGTCGTCGATGGCGCGCAGCAGTACATCGGCCTGGTCACCACGGGGCTGCATCAGCACGATGAAGGACACGTCCTCGTCGCCGTGCAGGGTGGTGACGAACTCCACGTCGACGGACGTAAGGGGCTTCTCGATCATCAGAACGCTTGTGAACACCTCAGGAGCCCTTCTGCGGAAACCATCCTTCCCCGTGCCCGCACGGGGTCTACGGGGGTAAGTGTGCCCAGCGGAAGCTAACCGGAACGACAAATTCCGCTGATTGTCAGATCCGACGGTAGCGGGTGAAAAGGAACCCGGCCTCTTCCAGCACCGACGCCACGGCGAACCGCCGCGGGACCTCCACCGACGGCCCCCCGGCGATGCGCTGCGCGCTGCCCGCCGTCATCGTCGGCGAGACCGTCAGACACATCTCGTCGAGCACCCCGGCCGCCACGAACTGGCCGAGCAGCCGGGGACCGCCCTCGGTCAGCTGGCGCCGCAGCCCCCGCCCGGCGAGCGCCGCCACCGCCCGGTCCGGCTCGACGCCGGGCCCGTCGCCCGCGATCACCACCTCCGCCCCGGCCGCCCGGGCCTCGGCCACCCGGTCGGCGGGCGCCGCGGCGCCGGTCAGGACCAGGGTCGGGACCAGGGGCTCGGTGAAGAGCGGCAGCGTGAAGTCGAGGCCGAGGGAGGCGCTGACCACGGCGATCACCGGCGCCGGCCCCTGCCCGGCGGCCGCCCGGCGCCCCGCGAAGGCCTCACGCGCGCGTGCCGGGCGATATCCCTCCAGGCGTACGGTCTGCGCCCCCACGACGATCACGTCGGCGAGACCGCGCAGGGTGCCGAAGATCCGCATGTCGCTGTCCGAGGAGAGCGGCTGGGAGCGGCCGTCGTGCTGCCCGGCGCCGTCGAGGGAGGAGACCATGTTGGCGCGCAGCCAGCTCTCGCCGGGGCCGAGCTCCGGGTACGCGTAGGCGTCGGCGAGCTCGTCGAGGGACCACTCCCTGTCACCGGAGGTGGCGCTCCCGGCGTCCTCGTGCCCCGGGGCGTCCCGCCCGGCGGCGTGGCCGGTCCTGGCGGCGTCGATGGCTGTCATGTCCGTCACAGGGAACAGGCGTCGCATCCTCGCAGTCTGACACGGCGCTTAGAGTGGGGAACTGTGTCGACCCGTGCCTCCCAAGCCCCCCGCGCCATGACCGAAGCGGCTTCCACCGAAGCGGCTCCGGCCTCCCTCTGCGCCCGGGAGCCCCATGTCCCCGCCGACCGGCTCGTCGCGGAGATGGTCCCGCCGCCACGGTTCGACTCGGTGCGCTTCGACACGTACATCCCGGACCCGAACCAGCCCAGCCAGATAGACGCGGTCAAGGTCCTCAGCTCCTTCGCCGAGGGGCTCGGCGGCGCCCACGCCACCGGAGCCGGCAAGCGGTCGGCGCTCGGCCGCTGGTTCGCGAGGACCCCTAAGAGCACAGCCCCCAGCGGGCCGCGCGGTGTCTACCTCGACGGCGGGTACGGCGTCGGCAAGACCCACCTGCTCGCCTCCCTCTGGCACGCGACGCCTGCCGAGCCGGGGCTCAAGGCCTTCGGCACCTTCGTGGAGCTGACCAACCTGGTCGGCGCGCTCGGCTTCCAGCAGACCGTACGGACCCTGAGCGGACACCGGCTGCTCTGCATCGACGAATTCGAGCTGGACGACCCGGGCGACACCGTCCTCGTCTCCTCCCTCCTCAGCCGGCTTGTCGAGGCGGGCGTGGCGCTCGCCGCCACCTCCAACACGCTGCCGGGCAAGCTGGGCGAGGGCCGGTTCGCCGCCGCCGACTTCCTGCGCGAGATCCAGGGCCTCTCCGCCCACTTCCGCCCGCTGCGGATCGACGGCGAGGACTACCGCCACCGCGGGCTGCCCGAAGCGCCCGCCCCGTACTCCGACGAACAGGTGACGAAGGCGGCGTACGCGACGCCCGGCGCCTCGCTCGACGACTTCCCGCACCTGCTCGACCACCTGGCCAAGGTCCACCCCAGCCGGTACGGCGCGCTCACCGACGATCTGACGGCGGTCTGCCTCACGGACGTCCAGGCGATCCCGGACCAGTCGACGGCGCTGCGGCTCGTCGTCCTCGCGGACCGGCTGTACGACCGGGAGGTGCCGGTGCTCGCCTCCGGACTCCCCTTCGACCGGCTGTTCAGCGAGGAGATGCTGAACGGCGGGTACCGCAAGAAGTACTTCCGGGCGATCTCCCGGCTCACGGCGCTGGCACGAGACGCGAAGGGCTTGGTCGAGCAGTAGGTTGGGGGCCATACCCGATCGAAAGGGATTCATCATGGCCGCAACCCGTACCGCCCACACCGTCTGGCAGGGTGACCTCCTCAAGGGCAACGGCGTCGTCACCCTCGACTCCTCCGGTCTCGGCTCGTACGACGTCTCCTGGCCGGCCCGCACCGAGCAGCCGAACGGCAAGACCAGCCCCGAGGAGCTGATCGCCGCCGCGCACTCCTCCTGCTACTCGATGGCCTTCTCCAACATCCTGGCCAAGAACGACACCCCGCCGGCCCGCCTGGAGACCAAGGCCGACGTCACGTTCGTGCCGGGCAAGGGCATCACGGGCAGCCACATCACCGTGCGCGGCGAGGTGCCGGGCCTGGACAAGGACAAGTTCCTCGAGCTGGCCGAGGACGCCAAGAAGAACTGCCCGGTCAGCCAGGCCCTGACGGGCACCACCATCACCCTGACCGCCGAACTGGTCTGATCCGTAAGACTTCTGGCGCCGCATGAGGCTGTGTCGGCCCGCATGGTTCACGTGTCACCAGAGCACGTGGTACACACATGCGGGTCACACACGTCACACCTCTCCTGTCCGCCAACAGAAGTGGGTTGCCTCAGCATGTCCGCGACACGACGTCAGATCCTCTCCCGCACCGGCGCCTCCGTGGCCGGTATCGCCTTCTCGGGCGCCATCGGCGAGCTCTTCGCCGGTACGGCCGCCGCCCGGGGCCACGCCGGCTACGGCCCCCTGGTCCCCGACCCCGCCGGCCTCCTCGACCTCCCCGAGGGCTTCCGCTACACGGTCCTCTCCCGCGAGGGCGACCCCCTCCGCTCCGGCGAGGGCCGCGTCCCCAGCAACTTCGACGGCATGGCCGCCTTCGCCGGCCGCCGGGGCCGCGTCCATCTGGTCCGCAACCACGAGAACCGGGTCACCGGCCGGATCGGTGTCCCGACGATCGACGGGCTGACGTACGACCCGGCCGCCAAGGGCGGCTGTACGGCGCTCACCCTGGACGGACGGGGCGAGGTCCTCGACGAGCGGGTCGCCATCGCCGGCACCGCCGTCAACTGCGCGGGCGGGCCGACCCCTTGGGCCACCTGGCTCACCTGCGAGGAGACCGAGGACAGGGCCGGGACCAACGGCTACACGAAGGACCACGGCTTCATCTTCGAGGTCGACGGCGCCGACCCGCACCGCACCGGGGCCGTACCGCTCACCGCCATGGGCCGCTTCCAGCACGAGGCGATCGCCGTCGACCCGCGCAGCGGGATCGTGTACGAGACGGAGGACGCGTTCGAGAGGCCGTTCGGGCTCTTCTACCGCTTCCTGCCCGAGGTCCCCCTCGGCGGCCACGGCTCGCTGCGTGCGGGCGGCGCCCTGGAGGCCATGCGGGTGCCGGGCGTGCCCGACCTCTCGGTGATCCAGGAGACCGGGGCGAGCTTCGACGGCGTCGAGTGGGTGTCCGTACCGGATCCGCTGGCGGTCGAGACGCCGATCAGGCTCCAGGACTTCGGGCGGGGCGGCATCACGCACGCGCAGAAGCTGGAGGGCTGCTACTGGGGCGGCCGGTCCGTCTACTTCGTCTCGTCCTTCGCCCGCACCACCGACGGTTCCGGCGCGACGCACTTCGGGCAGGTGTGGCGGTACGAGCCGCACCTGCGCCGGCTGACCCTCGTCGTCGTCTTCGGCCCGAGCACGGACATCCAACTCCCGGGCGAGTCCCCGGACAACATCTGCCTCGCCCCGAGCGGCGGCCTGATGGTCTGCGAGGACGGCGAGGGAGCGCAGCACGTGTACGGCCTGACCCGGAAGGGCGAGGTGTACGCGATGGCCCGCGGCGCCCAGGCGCTGACATCAGCCGCTGACGCGGCGGGCGGTACCCCACAGGCCCCGGAGTGGGGCGAGTTCGCGGGTGTGACGTTCTCTCCGGACCGGCGGACCATGTTCGTCAACTGCTATACGCCCGGGACGACGTTCGCGGTCCGCGGCCCCTGGTGCTGACGGGAGCCCCGTGACCTTCCGGGTCGCGGGGCCGTCCGTTCCGTCGCAGGATCGGGGGAGGGTGCGGGGGCGGACGGAAGGGTCGCGAGGTGGCGAAGAAGGACAAGAAGCCGGACAAGAAGCAGCGGAAGACGCCGGAGGAGCCGGCCCTGCGTGACGTACTGCGGCTGCCGGCCGGCAAGCCGGTCGACCTCTCCACGTACTCCGCCTCGGAGATCCCGGCCGGGCCCGTGAACAAGACGGCCGGGATCGCGGCGACGGCCCTGCTCGGCCCCGGCCTCGCCGACCTCCAGGAGCGGCTGTACGCGGCGAGCACGGCCGGCGACCGCCGCCGGCTGCTGCTCGTCCTCCAGGGCATGGACACCAGCGGCAAGGGCGGCACGGTCAAACACGTGATCGGCCACTTCAACCCCTCCGGCTGCCGGATCCGCGCCTTCAAGGCCCCGACGGCCGAGGAGCGCGGCCACCCCTTCCTCTGGCGTATCTCCCGGGCCCTGCCGGTGCCGGGCGAGATCGGCATCTTCGACCGTTCGCACTACGAGGACGTCCTCATCGCCCGCGTCCGCGAGCTGGTCCCGCGCCGCGACCTCGGCCGCCGCTACGGCCAGATCAACCGCTGGGAGGAGTCCCTCGTCGACGACGGGATCACGATCGTCAAGGTCTTCCTCCACATCTCGTACGAGAAACAGCGCGCCCGCCTCCTGGAGCGGCTGGACAACCCGGAGAAGCACTGGAAGTTCAACGCGGGGGACATCGCGGAGCGCGCGCTGTGGCCCGCGTACCAGCAGGCGTACGAACGCGCCCTCGAACGCTGCTCGACGGAGGAGGCGCCCTGGTACCTGGTCCCGGCCGACCGCAAGTGGTACCGCAACTGGGCGATCAGCAGGCTGCTCCTGGAACACCTCACGGCTCTCGACCCGCGCTACCCACCGGGCGACTTCGACGTGGCGGAGTGCCGGAAGCAGTTGCTCGCCACCTGATCGGCTAGTTTCCGTGCGTGACCATTTCTGTACGAAAGCTGTCGGCGCTTGCTCTGCTGGGTGCCGCACTCGTCGGCTGCGGCGGGGGCGCGGCCGACACGGCGCCGGCGCCTGACGGCCCGTCCGCCTCCACCGCGCCGTCGAGCCCCACGCCCGGCGCGAGTGCGGGTGCCGGCGCCAGTGCCGGTGCCGCCCCCGGGCCCGCCGTCGTACGCAAGGCTCCGCCGACCATGGCGCCGGGGCCCGGTGGGCTCACGCCGGTGTTCGAGCGCGCGCGCAAGGGCGGCGAGAAGGTCGTCGCGCTCACCTTCGACGCCGACATGACGGCCGACCAGGGGCGGCGGGCCGCGAGCGGCGAGCGCTTCGACAATCCGGCCCTGATCGACACCCTCCGGCGGCTGAAGGTCGACTCGACGGTCTTCATGACGGGGCGTTGGGCCGAGGAGTACCCGGACCAGGCACGGTCCATCGGCACCGACCCGCGCTTCGAGATCGCCAACCACTCGTACAGCCACTACGCCTTCGCCTCGCCCTGCTACGGCCTGCCGACGGTCGCGAAGCAGGACATGGCGGCCGACGTACGGCGGGCCTTCGACGCGTTCAGGAAGGCGGGGGCGCGCGATGTCGTGCCGTACTTCCGGTTCCCGGGCGGCTGCTACGACGACCGGGCGCTGCGCGCGCTCGGGCCCGCGAAGGTCACGGCGGTGCAGTGGGACGTGGTCAGCGGCGACGCGTTCGCGAAGGACGGCGACGCGGTGGCCGAGCAGGTCATCGACGGGGTGAAGCCCGGCTCGCTCGTGGTCATGCACTGCACCCGCAGCGCGGCCCCCGTCACCGAGCAGGCGATCCGGAAGATCGTGCCCGCACTGAGGGCCAAGGGCTACCGCTTCGTGAAGGTCTCCGAGCTGATGACCGGAACCGGAACGGGCGGCGCCGGCTAGCGAGCGGCACCCGCCGGCCCCGACCGTTTCCTCGTCCATGCCGTCGAGCGGTGCTCACTCCCGCCAGGCCGTGGCCCTGACGCTCACCGCCACCGCCACGGCGGCCAGGAGCAGGCCTCCCGCGAGGGCGGGCCAGGGCATCGGCACCGTCGCCGTGCGCGAGCCGGTCACCAGGGCCGTCACCGCGTGCTTGGCCGGGGAGCCGGTCGTCACCAGGGCGAGGAGCGAGCCCAGGACGAGGGCCGCGAGGGACCAGCCGCGGGAGCGCACGAGCGGGCGGGTGGTGAGGGCGCCCACGGCCGCGCCGGTCAGCACGCACGTCGTCGTGGCGAGGAGCCCCGCGAGCCCGGCCCCGGCCGGGTCGACGCCGCGCAGGTCGCCGACCGCCGTCACGCCGAGGACCGCGACCGCGCCGAGCGGGGCCGCGCACGCGAGGGCGGCAAGCACCGCCGCCAGGTGCGCGCGCTGCCGCCCGGCCGCGGCGGCCACCACGTTCCGCGCGGCGGCGGGTTCCTGGCCGAGGCAGATCCGTACCACCCAGGCCGTGACCGGGAGCAGGGCGGCGGCCGCGTAGCCGAGGGCGCCGAGCACGGGCTCCCCCGCGTTCACGCCGACGCCGAGGAACACGGCGTAGAGGAGGAGGGGTGCGAGCCAGCGCTGCGACCGCAGCAGCAGGTCGGTCTGGTAGCGGAGCAGTGCGGTCATGTGCGGGCGGCCTCGGTGTTCAGCTCGTGGATGTGCCAGGAGGCGTCGAGCAGCGCCCGGAGCAGTGCGTCGGAGTGCGCCGCGTCGACCGCGTACACCGTCGTCGTACGGTCGGGTCCGGGCTCGTACGAGGGTGAGCCCGGCAGCCCCTCGGGCAGTGGGCGCCCGCCGGAGGCCAGGACCCGGGCGCGGGGCGGCGGGTCTCCGTCGGGGTGGCCGCCGGTGCTCGGGCGCGCGGCCCGTACCCCGCCCGCCTCCACCTCGTACGTCGCGTCGGCCTCGCCCGCCAGCCGGCGTGGGTCGTGGTCAACGAAGACGACCGTGCCGCCCGCCGCGACCCGCTCACGGACCGCCTGGTCGAGTTGGTGCCGGGCGGCCGTGTCGAGGCCGGTCCAGGCCTCGTCCAGGACGAGCAGCGGCGGGTCCGCGAGCAGGGCCTGGGCGACGGCGACCTTCTGGCTGCTGCCCTTGGAGAGTTCGGCGAGCGGGGCGTCCGCGAAGGCGGCCGCGCCGAAGCGGTCCAGCCACTCCCCCGCCCGTGCGGCCGCCTCGGCCCGGCCGAGACCCTGGACGCGGCCGAGGTGGGTCAGATAGCCGGTCGCGGTGAACGGCAGCGCGACCGGGAAGCGCTCCGGTACGTAGGCCGTGCGCCGGGGGCGGCCGGTGATCCGGCCCTCCGTCGGCGCGTCGATGCCGGCCACGACCCGCAGCAGCGTCGACTTGCCGGTGCCGTTCGTGCCCGCGATCCGGACGAGGGCGCCGGCGGGCAGGACGAGGTCCACCCCGCGCAGCACCCACGACCCGCGCGGGCCGTAACGCCGCCCCACCCGCTCAAGCCTCACCCGCTCGTGCTTCACCCGCTCGTGCTTCACCCGCTCATGGTTCACCCGCCCAAGCTCCGTCGGCGCGGGCTCAGTTGGACGAGGCCTTCTGCGGGGTGGCCTCGCTCGGCCGGACGATGACGAAGCCCTGGCCGTCGAGCCGGAGCTGGACCGCCTCGCCCGAACCGCCGCGGATCATCGAGCCGATGGACTGCGAGCGGTGGAGCGAGGTCTGCAGCTGGTGGCTCCAACCGACGACGGCGTCGGTGTCGACGCAGACCGGGGCCTGCGGGGTGACGGGTATGACGATCGGGGTGCCCTCGCAGGCCAGAGCGAGCTTGCCCTGGCCGGTGAAGACGCTGTTGAAGAGGCCGCCGCCGGTCATACCGGCACCCTTCACCGTCTTGATCTCGTACGAGAGGGTGGCGTCGAAGCAGAGCACGTTCCGGCCGTTGACCGTGAGCGCGTCGTTCGGCTCGATCTCGACGATGAACACGTTCTGCGCCTCCTGCGCGAACCAGGCCTCGCCCTGGCCGCGGACGGCCATCAGCGCCAGGCCCTCACCCGTGACCGCGCGCTTGAGCATGCCGCCGATGCCCTGGCCCTTGCGCTCGAACTGGAGGTCGCCGCGGAAGGCGATCATCGACCCTTGACGGGCGTGCATCTCTCCGTTGACGGCGTACTTCACGCACTTGGCGTTCTCCAGGCTCATGCCCGGGAACGTGGCGGTCTCGGCAAGGTGTTCGCTGGAAAACAGATCGCTCTTCATGGCGGGCATCCTTTCGCGGATCCGCCCAATCCCACAAGAAACACCTGTGCGAGCAGTGGCAGACTGGCCAGGTGAGCAGCAACGAGACCGAGATCGACCCCGCCGATGCCCGTGACACCAAGCCGCAGTTCGTCCTGCCCCTCGTCGTACGGATCGAGAAGACCGAACCTCCGGCCCGTACCGACGCGCTGGAGACGGCCGCCCGGGCCGTCCTGGAGATCCTCGCCGACGAGCGCTCGACCGGTGACGGCGAGTGGGCGGAGGCGATGACCGACTGGCAGGACGCCCGGATCCGGAAGGTCGTGCGCCGGGCGCGCGGTGCGGAGTGGCGGAAGGCGGCGGCGCTGCCGGGGATCACGGTCACGGGCGAGGCGGCGGAGGTACGGGTGTTCCCGCCGGTCCCCCTGGACGGCTGGCCCAAGGAGCTGGCGAAGCTCCAGGTGTCCGGCACGGACCTGGACGACCCGGCGGCTCCCGGCGCTCCCCGGCCCGGGGCGGCGACGCTCTGGCTCAACCCGGACCTGGACATGTCGGCGGGCAAGTCGATGGCGCAGGCGGGGCACGGGGCGCAGCTGCTGTGGTGGGAGATGCCGGACGCGGACCGGAAGGCGTGGCGTGAGGCCGGCTTCCCGCTGGCCGTACGGACGGCCGGCGCGGAGCGCTGGGCGGAGCTGACGACGAGCGGGCTGCCGGTGGTGCGGGACGCGGGGTTCACGGAGATCGCGCCCGGTTCGTGCACGGTCGTGTCCGAATTCCCTGTGCTCGGTTCGCTCGGCGACTGAACGGCGACTGAACACGGCCGCCCAGTCGTACGTATCTCCCGATACCGCCAAGTGGGTTGAACAGCCGCGGCGTTGGCGGTTCAGTCTGCGGTGACCGACGCACATCGGACACGGAACGTACGGGAGACACCTTGTCGCTACGCGTCAACGGCACGGCCCTCATCATCGCGGCGCTCGTCGTCACGATCGGCGCGCTCGCCTTCCCGGTCTGGTCCTACGCCGACCGCTCGGGGACCGGACAGGCGAACCTGAACGTGTCGAGCGTGCCCACGCAGTGGGGGCCGCTGTCCGCCACGGACCGGGACTTCCTGGTCAAGGTACGGCTGGCCGGGCTGTGGGAGCTCCCGGCCGGCCAGCAGGCCGTCGAACGCGCGCCGAGCCGGGCGATGGTGGAGAGCGGCGACCACCTGGTGGTCGGCCACACGGACCTGGACCGGCGGGCCCGGGAGGTGGCGGCGAAGCTGGCCGTGGAGCTGCCGAACCAGCCGACCGAGCAGCAGCAGGGGTGGCTGCGGGAGCTGACGGCGGCGCGCGGGGAGGAGTACGAGCGGAAGTTCGCGAACCTGCTGCGCAACGCGCACGGGAAGGTCTTCGCGCTGATCGCGGAGGTCCGGCACACGACGCGCAACTCGCTGATCCGGCAGCTGGCGAGTGACGCGAACCAGACGGTCCTGGACCACATCACGATGCTGGAGGCGACCGGCATGGTCGACTTCGACGCGCTGGCCAACGAGGCGGCGGGGCGGAAGACGGCGCCGCCGACCGGGCCGCCGGTGGTGCCGTCGCCGGCGGTGCCCACCCCGGTGCGGCCGACGGGGACGGACCAGTCGTTCACGTCGCGCCCGGCGCCGGAGGCGGGGATCGTGACGCCGCAGTCGATGCCGTAGTCGATCCCGAAATCGTCGTCATGTCCGCCGAAGGGCCTTCGGAACCTCAAATCAACCTCTGAACGTCCCACTGACTGGATTCGAACGCGGCCGGCGGGGCCATCAGGTGAGGGACCGAAGGAGGGGGACATGACGGAACTCGGCATTGGCATCGGATGGCGGCCGGAGATCGCGGGGGCGGTGGAGGCGCTGCCGGGCGTCGACTGGGTGGAGGTCGTCGCGGAGAACATGTGCGCGGGCCACCTGCCGGACCCGCTGAAGCGGCTGCGCTCGCGCGGGGTCACGGTCGTGCCGCACGGGGTCTCCCTCGGGCTCGGCGGCGCGGACCGGCCGGACGCGCGGCGGCTCGCGGACCTCGCGGCGACGGCGACGGCGCTGGGGGCGCCGCTGGTGTCGGAGCACATCGCGTTCGTCCGGGCCGGGGGCGTGCTGACGGCGACGCCGGTCCTGGAGGCCGGCCACCTGCTGCCCGTGCCGCGCACGTGGGCCGCCCTGGACGTGCTCTGCGAGAACGTCCGGATCGCGCAGGACTCGCTGCCCGTGCCGCTGGCGCTCGAGAACATCGCGGCGCTGATCGCCTGGCCGGACGAGGAGCTGACGGAGGGCCAGTTCCTTGCGGAGCTGGTGGAGCGTACGGGGGTACGGCTCCTGATCGACGTCGCGAACCTCCACACGAACCACGTCAACCGGGGCGAGTCCCCGTCGAAGGCCCTCTCCGAGCTCCCGGTCGAGGCGATCGCGTACGTCCACGTGGCGGGCGGCCTCGCCCGCGACGGCGTCTGGCACGACACCCACGCCCACCCGGTCGCGGAACCCGTCCTGGACATCCTCTCGGACCTCGCCGCCCGGACCACTCCCCCGGGCGTGCTCCTGGAGCGCGACGACAACTTCCCGCCGGCCGAGGAACTGGCCTCGGAACTGGCGGCGATCCGGGGACGGGTGGCGGGAGCGCGGCGCGCGGGAACCGACGGACGTCCCGACGTGACCGCCGGGCACGACCCGGCCGAGGCGGGCTCCGCCACGTCCGGCGCGCGCGCCGCCGAGGACGCGCCGCTGATCGGCGCGGGCGCCCGCGTCTCGGGCGGCCTGATGCCGCAGTCCCGACGCGCGGCGAAGCCGGCGTACGTGACCCGGGGGCGCCTCGCCGCCCCCGGCACGGACCCTGCGGAGGTGGCCGACGGGTCGGTCCCCGCTGTCGAGCCCCGCTCGGCGAGGACATCGGTCGCAGTCGCCGACGCGGACGCCGACGCCGACGAGCGGACCGCTCCCACCCCCACGCCCCGTGCCCCCCGTGGCGAGGCCGCGCGCGAGCGGGTGGCCATGGCGCAGGCGGCGCTGCTCTCCGCGCTGGTCGCGGGGACGCCTGTGCCCGAGGGGTTCGATTCGCGGCGGGTCGGGGTGCAGAGTCGGGCGCTGGTCGGGAAGCGGACCGACGTGATCGCCAAGATCGCGCCCGAGCTGCCCGAGATCCTCGGTGACGGCTACCGCCCCGCGTTCCGCGCGTACGCCCGGAGCCGCCCGATGACCGGCGGCTACCGCCGCGACGCCCTCGACTTCGTCGAGCAACTGCTCGTCGCCGGACGCCCCGAGGACCCCGACGCCCGGCGCCGGCTCACCCACTGGTGGCAGGAGCGCGCCGGCACCCGCCGGCCCGGCCCGGCCACCCGACTCGCCCGCGCGGCCCGCGCCGCACTCGTACGGAGGTGACGTCCCCATGAATCTGTTCGCCCTGCTCGTCTGGGCCGCCGTGATCACCGGCTCCGTCCTGCTCATCGTCCGCCTCCGCGACGCCCGCGCCGACCGCGGCGGATACGTCCACGACCTCCCCGAGGCCGCGTTCCTGATCGGCGGCCCGCCCCGGGTCGTCGACAGCGCGCTCGCCGCCCTGCACGCCGACGGCCGGATCGCCGTCGGCGGTCCCGGCATCGTCGTCGCGCGTCCGGGCGCCGCGCCCCGCGATCACGTCGAACGGGCCGTCCTCCAGGAGCTGGCCGCCGCCCCGCACGGCGCCCTGCACCACCTGCGCCTCGCGGTGATGCGCAGCCCCGCCGTGCAGGAGATCGGCGACGGGCTCGCCGCGCGCGGCCTCATGGTCGACCCCGCGGCCCGCCGCGCCGGACGCCGCTGGTGCCTCATGCTCGCCCTCGGCTCCTTCGGGCTGCTCATCCTCTCCTTCGCCCTGAGCGTGGGCGTCGACACCGGCCTGTACGAGCTGCCGTTGATCTTCAAGGTGGGCCCGGTGCTCTTCGCGGGCATCGTGACCGCCCTCCTCTGCGGCGCCTACAACGCCCACCGCGCCACCCCCGCCGGCCGCCGGGCCTCCCTCGCGTACCAGCGGGACCACGCCTACGCCCCCGACGCCGGACACCAGGTCGCGCTCCGTGGACTGCGCGCCGTACCGGAACCGGAACTGCGCACCCAGCTGATCGCGGCGGCCCGCATGCCCCGGCCGGTCACGACCCACTCGTCCGGCAGCTCCGCCACGGACGCCGCCATGCTCGCGACCCTGCACTGGTGCGCGGGCACCCCGGGCAACGGAGGCGGCTGCGGCGGCGCTCCTGGTGGCACCGGAGGAGGCGGCGGCGGTACGGACTCCGGGTTCGGCGTCGGCAGCTGTTCCGCGAGCGCCTGTTCCGGCGGATCCGGCGGATCCAGCGGATCCAGCGGGTCGAGCTGCGGAGGCTCCAGCTCCGGTTCGAGCGGCGGCGGCAGCTCCTGCTCCAGCAGCAGCGGATCGAGCTGTTCGAGCTCCAGCAGCTGACCCAAGCCCGAGGGCCGAACGGGTCAATTCCGCCCGACACCCCCGGGGGTCCTGGACAAGCACGTCACCCGCTCCAACGATCCTGCCGTGAAAGCCCTCGTGCTGACCGGAACCGTCGGGTCGCTCCTGCTGTCCTCGCTGACCGGTCTCGACGCCCCGCCCGCCGAGACCGGCGGCACCCTCCTCGCCGCCCGCCGGGCAGCCGCCGAGCCCGTCCGCTTCGGCAGCTGCCCGGCGGCCGAGAAACTCCCGCCGCACGTCCGGTGCGGCACCGTCCTGGTCCCCCTCGACTACGCGGACCCCGACGGCAGGCAGATCCCCCTCACCGTCAGCCGCGTCAAAGCCTCCGGCCCGGCCGCCGACCGGCAGGGCGCGCTCGTGTTCAACCCGGGCGGCCCCGGCGCCTCCTCGACGTACTTCCCCCTGGTCGCCGAACTCCCCGCCTGGAAGCGGATCTCCGCCGCGTACGACCTCGTCGGCTACGCCCCGCGCGGTGTGGCCCGCTCCGCCCCGGTCTCCTGCCAGGACCCCGCCGACCGTGCCACCGGCCCCACCCCGGCGCCCACCCAGCCCTCCGAGGTCTTCAAGCGGGAGAGGACCGCCCGCGCGAAGACGTACGCCCAGGGCTGCGCGACCCGTACCGGCACGGCGCTGCGGCACTACCACTCGCTCAACAACGCCCGCGATCTCGAAGTGCTGCGCGCCGCGCTGGGCGAGCCGAGACTGACGTACATGGGCGCCTCCTACGGCACGTACTTCGGCGCGCTCTACGCCACCCTCTTCCCGCACCGGGTCCGCCGGATGGTCTTCGACGCGCCCGTCCACCCCGCGCCGAGCCGGATCTGGTACGTCAACAACCTCGACCAGTCACGGGCGTTCGAGCGCCGCTGGGCCGACTTCCGTACGTGGGTGGCCAAGCACCACAAGGTGTACGGCCTCGGGGCCACGGCCCAGGAGGTCCAGGAGAGTTACGAGAAGGTCCGCGCCGAACTCGCGGCGAAGCCGGCCGGCGGGCGGGTCGGTCCGGGACAGCTGCACGGGGCGATGCTCCAGGCCGGGTACCACGACGGTTTCTGGCCGCTGCGGGCCACCGCGCTCGCCCGCTATCTGAAGGGCGATCCGAAGCCGCTGATCGCGCAGGCGGCGCCGGGCGAGGAGGTCACCGAGCTCACGGGCAACGGGGCTGCCGTGTACACGGCGGTGGAGTGCAACGACGCGCCGTGGCCGGAGGACTTCGCGGTCTGGGACCGGGACAACACCCGGCTGGCGACCGTCGCCCCCTTCGAGACCTGGGACAACGTCTGGGCCAATCTGCCCTGCGCGTACTGGAAGGCGCCCCGGCAGAAGCCCCTGGACGTCCGGACCGGTCCCGGGGTGCTGCCGCCGGTGCTGATCCTGGCCGCCGAGCGGGACGCGGCCACGCCGTACGCGGGTGCCCTGGAGCTCCAGCGCAGGCTGGCGGGTGCGGCGCTGGTGACCGAGCGGAACGCCGGTACGCACGGCATCGGGGGCGGCACGAACGCCTGCGTCAACGGATACCTGGAGAACTACCTGCTGACCGGGGCAGTGCCGGGCACGTCCGTACGGGACGCCTCCGTACCGAACACCCCGGAAATGACGCCGGTGCGGCGCGCGTCGTGCGCGCCGCACCCGGAGCCGGACCCGGTGTCGCTGGAACGGCGGTCGGAACTTCCGCCGTCTGATCTTCCGGGTCAAGGGGTGACGGCCCGGCTGGTCGCCGGGCCGTCACCGAGTCGGTAGGGCGGCCGTCAGGCCAGACCCGCCACCAGATCCGCCACGGAACGGCGGCGGCCGGTGTAGAAGGGGACCTCCTCGCGGACGTGCATCCGCGCCTCGGACGCGCGCAGGTGGCGCATGAGGTCGACGATGCGGTGCAGCTCGTCGGCCTCGAAGGCGAGCAGCCACTCGTAGTCGCCGAGCGAGAACGAGGCGACCGTGTTGGCGCGGACATCGGGGTAGCCGCGGGCCATCTTGCCGTGGTCGGCGAGCATCCGGCGGCGGTCCTCGTCCGGCAGCAGGTACCAGTCGTAGGAGCGCACGAAGGGGTAGACGCTCACGTAGTCGCGGGGCGTCTCGTCGGCCAGGAAGGCCGGGATGTGCGACTTGTTGAACTCGGCGGGGCGGTGCAGCGCCATGTTCGACCAGACCGGCACGAGGGCGCGGCCCAGCTTGGTGCGGCGGAAGAGGTTGTACGCCTCCTGGAGCTCGTCGCTCGTCTCGGCGTGCCACCAGATCATGACGTCCGCGTCGGCGCGCAGACCGGAGAGGTCGTACGTGCCACGGACGGTGATGTCCTTGGCGGCGAGCTGGTCGAACAGCTCCTGGACCTCGTCGGCGTAGCCGGCGCGGTCCTCGGGCAGGTTGTCGCGCAGCTTGAACACAGACCACAGGGTGTAGCGGATGACCTCGTTGAGGTCCTTCGCCTTCTTACCGGCGTTCGGGATCTTTTCGGGCGCACTCATACGCCTATTCTCGCCCGTCACGGACAGTGCCCTGCACCAGGGTGGGTCGTTTCGAACGTGGCGATGATCTCGTCGGCCGCGCGACGGCCCGAGGCGATGCACGCGGGGATGCCCACGCCCTCGTACACGGCCCCGGCGACGCGCAGCCGGGGGACCTCGGCGACGGCGTCCTGGATACGGGCGACGCGGGCGAGATGGCCGACCGGGTACTGCGGGAGGCCGCCGGTCCAGCGGGTGACCGTGGTGGCGACGGGCCGGGCGGTCAGCCCGGTGGCCGCGGCGAGGTCCTTGAGGGAGGTCTCGACGAGGTCGGCGTCGTCGCGGAGGACCTGCTCCTCCTCGCCGTAACGGCCGACGGAGGTGCGGAGGACGAAGAGGTCGGGGGCGGCGTCGGAGACCCACCGCCACTTCTGGCTGGAGAAGGTGGCGGCCTTGATGGTGTGCCCGTCGACGGGCGGCACGAGGAAGCCCGATCCGGGCAGCGCGGGCACGTCCTGGCGGCGGAAGGCGAGGGTGACGAGCGCCATCGAGGCGTACTCGACGGTCCCGAGCTCGCGGGAGGCGACGGGGGACTCGGCGGCGAGGAGTTCGGCGGCGGCCCAGGCGGGCGCGGCGACGACGACCGCGTCGGCGTGGAACTCCCGGCCGCCGGCGACGACCCGCCACCGTCCACCGTCCGCCACCCGGCGCAGTTCCGTCACCGGCATGAGGGTGTGGATCTCGCCACCCGCCGCGCGGATGGCGGTGGCGACGGCCTCGGGGAGGGTGCCGATGCCGCCCTCGATGCCCGCGAAGGCGGTGCCGCCGAGGCCGGTGGCGGCGCCCGCCGCGTCGGACGGGGTCGCGGCGCCCGCCCGCTGGACGGCGTGGACGGCCTCGGTGAGCGTCGGGTGGGTCCGGGCTGCGGAGAAGAGCGCCGGGACGGCGGCACGCATGGAGATGCGGTAGGCGTCACCGGCGTACACCCCGCCGAGCAGCGGTTCGACCAGCCGGTCGACGACCTCGTGGCCCATCCGCTCGGCGACGTACGCGCCGATGGCGATGTCCTCGCCGATCTCGGCGGGGGGCAGGTCGCGGTCCCGCTCGACCCGCCGCAGACCCTCCTCGGAGAGCAGTTCGGCGAGGGCGGCCGCGTCGCCGGGGACGCCCATGACGTGGCCCTTGGGCATCGGGCGCAGGGTGCCGCGGGTCCAGACGGAGGCGGTGGTCGTGGCGGGCGCCTGGAGCCGGTCGCCGAGCCCGACGGCGCGGGCGAGGGCGATGGCCTCGGGGCGGCGGGCGAGCAGGGACTCGGCGCCGAGGTCGACGGGGGCGCCGGCGATCTCCCCGGCGAGCAGCTTGCCGCCGATCCGGTCGTCGCCTTCGAGCAGCGTCACCCGGAGCCCGGCCGAGACCAGTCGGTGGGCGGCCGCGAGACCGGCGATTCCGCCTCCGACGACGACCACGTGCGCCCGTGTGCTGCTGTCCCTGGTGTCCGCGTTCATGGCTCCACTCTCTCAAACCCGTTCCGAGGCCAGAACGTGACCGCTTCGCTACCGCCCGAGGGCAACCCGGGAGCACGGCTCGTACGTCGAACCGTCACCACTCACCACCACCATCCCGAGGGGGGATCCGTGCGAGGAACACGAGGAGCGCGAAGAGCGGCCGTGGCGTTGCTGACGGTCGCGCTGGCGCTGACCGGCTGCGCCGCGGGCGCGTCCGACAGCGGAGCCGACAGCAAGGGGCTGAGCGCGGCGAAGCCCGCGGAGGGCCCCGAGAGTGCCGCGGGCGCCGCCGACCGGGGGTACGAGGCGGACAAGGGGGCCACCGACGGGTCATCGGACGCGAAGAAGCCCGCCGCCCCGGCCCAGCAGCAGCACGTCATCCGTACCGCCGAACTGGCCGTGGAGGTCGAGGACGCGACGAAGGCGCTGGCCACCGCCCGCCGGGTCACCGAGGGCGCGGACGGTCATGTCGCCAACGAGTCGACCGAGCGGATCGACGACACCTATGTGACGTCGCGGATCGTGCTGCGCGTGCCGCAGGGCTCGTACGAGTCGGTGCTCAGGGAGCTCGCGGGCACCGGGAAGCTGCTCTCCCGGAAGGCGGACGCCAAGGACGTCACCGAGCAGGTGGTGGACGTGGAGAGCCGGATCGCGACCCAGCGGGCCAGCGTCGACCGGGTGCGCAAGCTGATGGACCAGGCGACGAGGCTGTCCGACGTGGTCACCCTGGAAGGCGAGCTGAGCAGCCGTCAGGCCGATCTGGAGTCGCTGCTCGCCCAGCAGGCCTCGCTGAAGGACCGTACGACGATGGCGACGATCACCCTCGAACTCACCGAGAAGGAGAGCGCGAAGCCCTCGGAGGACGAGGACCGGCCGGGCATCCTGGACGCGCTCGCGGGCGGCTGGAACGCGCTGGTGACGGCGCTGGCCTGGACCGGGATCGTGCTGGCGGCGGTGGCACCGTGGCTGGCGGTGACCCTGATCGGCTATCTGGTGTGGCGGCTGCTGATCCGTCCGCGCCGCGCGGCCCGCCGCTCTCCGGCCGCCGCCGAGGAACCGGGCGCATCGACGGACTGAGACCGAACGGCCGCGCCGACGTAGCGTGTTCGTATGAGCGAACGACTGGTGGTCATCGGCGGTGACGCGGCGGGCATGTCCGCCGCGTCGCAGGCACGCAGGCTCAAGGGCCCCGAGGAGCTGGAGATCGTCGCCTTCGAACGCGGTCACTTCTCCTCGTTCTCCGCCTGCGGCATCCCGTACTGGGTCGGCGGCGACGTCGCCGAGCGCGACGAGCTGATCGCGCGTACCCCGGAGGAGCACCGGGCGCGGGACATCGACCTACGGATGCGGACGGAGGTCGTCGAGCTCGACGTTCAAGGGCAGCGGGTGCGCACGCGGGACCTGGAGTCGGGCGCCGTGGCGTGGACGGGCTTCGACAAGCTGGTGATCGCGACCGGCGCGCGACCGCTGCGGCCGCCGTTGCCGGGGATCGACGCCCCGGGCGTGCACGGCGTGCAGACCCTGGACGACGGTCAGGCGCTGCTCGACTCGCTGGCGCTTTCGGAGGGCCGGCGGGCGGTGGTCGTGGGGGCCGGGTACATCGGCGTGGAGATGGCCGAGGCGCTGCTGAACCGGGGCTACGAGGTGACGGTCCTCAACCGGGGCGAGCAGCCGATGGCGACGCTCGACCCGGACATGGGCCGGCTCGTCCACGAGGTGATGGACGGTCTCGGGATCACGACGGTCGGCTCCTCGGCGGTCACCAAGATCCTCACGGGGGACGACGGCCGGGTCAGGGCGGTGGCGACGGACGACGGCGAGTACCCGGCGGACGTGGTCGTCCTCGGGATGGGCGTCGTACCGGAGACGGGTCTCGCGGCGGCCGCCGGGCTGCCGCTGGGGACGTACGGCGGGCTGCTCACCGACCTCGCGATGCGGGTGCGGGGCCACGAGAACATCTGGGCGGGCGGCGACTGCGTGGAGGTCCTCGACCTGGTCTCGGGCCGCGAGCGGCACATCGCGCTCGGCACGCACGCCAACAAGCACGGCCAGGTCATCGGCTCGAACGTGGGCGGCGGCTACGCCACGTTCCCGGGTGTGGTGGGCACGGCGGTGTCGAAGGTCTGCGACCTGGAGATCGCGCGGACGGGCCTGCGCGAGAAGGACGCCCGGGAGGTGGGTCTGCGGTACGTGACGGTGACGATCGAGTCGACCAGCCGGGCGGGCTACTACCCGGGCGCCGCCCCGATGACGGTGAAGATGCTCGCGGAGCGTCGTACGGGCCGGCTGCTCGGGGTGCAGATCGTGGGCCGCGAGGGGGCCGCCAAGCGGGTGGACATCGCGGCGGTGGCGTTGACGGCCGGGATGACGGTGGAGCAGATGACGGCGCTCGACCTGGGGTACGCGCCGCCGTTCTCGCCCGTGTGGGACCCGGTCCTGATCGCGGCGCGGAAGGCGGTGGCGGCGGTACGCAAGGCGGGCTGATCCGAGCGGGCCAGTGACCCACGGTGACGAATTGCGATGTTGTAATGACCGTGGGTTAACTCGATGACATGATCAGACACACCGTGCGTGCGCTCTGCGCCGCCTCACTCGTCATCGCCCCGCTCGCTCTGAGCATCACGCCCGCCCAGGCCGTGACCTGCACGGTCAACGGCGTCCCCCGGACCGCCACCAACCTGACCGGCACGCCCGGCAGCGACTTCATCCGCTGTGCGTCGGTCCCCGCCGGCCACTCGGTCGACGGTCTCGGCGGCAACGACTTCATCGCCGTCGACGGCCTCGTGTCGCCCATGGCCTCGGTACGCGGCAACACCGGCAGCGACTTCCTGCGGGTCAACGGCAACGCCGGCGTCGTCGACGGCGGCCCCGGCAGCGACTTCTGCCGGGTCGCCACGGGCAACCCGCCGATCAACTGCGAGGCCAACTGACCCCTTCACGCCCCCGGCCCGCCGCCCCGAACGGGGGTGGCGGGCCGGGGCCGTGCGGTGGGGGCGTCGTCAGACAGCCGTCTTGGTGTGGACGTAGTCCACCAGGCGCGTCAGGGCTTCCGGGTTCGTCGTCGGCAGCACGCCGTGGCCCAGGTTGAAGACGTGTCCCTCCAGGCCCTTGGCGGCGGCCAGGACCTCGTCCGCCTTGGCCTCGACGGCCTCCGGGGTGGAGAAGAGCACGGCAGGGTCCAGGTTGCCCTGGAGCGCCTTGCCGGGGCCGACGCGCCGGGCGGCCTCGTCCAGCGGGACGCGCCAGTCGACGCCGACCACGTCGGCGCCCGCCTCGCCCATGAGGCCGAGCAGCTCACCCGTACCGACACCGAAGTGGATGCGCGGGACGCCGTACGAGGCGACCGCGTCGAAGACCTTGACGGAGGCGGGCATCACCGAGCGCCGGTAGTCGGCGGGGGCCAGGGCGCCGACCCAGGAGTCGAAGAGTTGGACGGCGGAGGCGCCGGCCTCGATCTGGACCTTGAGGAAGGCCGAGGTGATCTCGGCGAGGCGGTCGAGCAGATCGGCCCACAGCTGCGGGTCGCCGTACATGAGCGCCTTGGTGTGCTCGTGGTTACGGGACGGGCCGCCCTCGACGAGGTAGCTCGCGAGGGTGAAAGGCGCGCCGGCGAAACCGATGAGCGGGGTGGCGCCCAGCTCGCCGGTGAGCATCCCGATGGCCTCGGTGACGTAGTGGACGTCCTCGGGGGTCAGGTCGCGCAGCCGGTCGAGGTCGGCGCGGGTCCGGATCGGGTCGGCGACGACCGGTCCGACGCCGGGCTTGATGTCGAGATCGATACCGATGGCCTTGAGCGGGACCACGATGTCGCTGAAGTAGATCGCCGCGTCCACCTTGTGGCGGCGTACGGGCTGCAGCGTGATCTCGGTGACCAGCTCGGGCCGCATGCAGGACTCGAGCATCGGGATGCCCTCGCGGACCTTCAGGTACTCGGGCAGCGAGCGCCCCGCCTGACGCATGAACCAGACCGGTGTGTGCGGCACGGGCTCACGCCGGCAGGCCTTCAGGAAGGCGGAGTCGTACGTCTGCGGCTGGTGCTTCGTCTGCTGGCCCTCGGGGCGTTCGTTGGCGCTCACGCCCAGAATCTTCGCATGCACGCGGAAGCCGCCCGCCCGGGGCGGGGTGTCCCTCCCTGCGCGAGGCCCCCGTTCCGCCTACTCTTCCCCGCATGGCTGCGGCTCAGGGACATTTTTCCGATCATTCCGACGGTGACGGAGGTACGGACGACACGGAGGCGAACGCGGTGCCACCCGCCTTCAGACGGGCGGTCGACGCATTGCGGACGGCTCGGCTGCGGCCGGAGCTGGAGATCGACCCGACCAGGCCTCCGCAGCGCCTGGCCCCTTACGCGTACGCACTGGAGGCGGCGGTCGTCGAGGGCGAGGACGATCTTGCCGACGGCCGGCTCGTGCTGCTGCACGACCCGGCGGGGCACGATGCCTGGAAGGGTACGTTCCGCCTGGTGACGCTCGTCCGGGCGGAGCTGGAGCCCGAGATGGCGTCGGACCCGCTGCTGCCGGAGGTCTGCTGGTCGTGGCTGACCGGCGCGCTGGAGGCGCGCGGGCTCGCGTACGGGGAGGCGAGCGGGACGGTCACCCACGCGGGTTCGCACTACTTCGGGGGGCTCGCGGAGCGGCGCCCGGCGACCCAGATCGAGATCCGGGCGTCGTGGACGCCGCAGGAGGCGCTGGGCGGCGTGCCGGACACCGGGGCGCATCTGGCGGCCTGGTGCGATCTGCTCTGCCAGATCGCGGGGCTGCCGCCGTCACCGTCGCCGCCCGACCCGGGGGCGAGCACGATCTCGGGCGCGGGGGTCGTCTCGCTGCCGCAGCGCAGGGGGCCGCAGCAGCCGTAGGGGGCGTCCGGGGAAGGGTCCGGGGAGGAGCCTTGCGGGCACCCCGGGGAGGCGTTGATCCGGGCCCCGGGAACGGTCTGGGACGGCCCCTGACGGGGCCGTAGGCGTCGCCCGGACGGAGGCTCACTCGTAGGATGATCGATCACGCGTCCGAATTGCCCCAATTGTTACTCACCAAATCGTGATCTTTCCCTAAAGGCGGGCGGCCGAGCTGCCGAAGAGGTCAATGACCCCTTCACCGCACGGGTTCGCCCCCGGCTTCTTCCCCGAGCCGGCTCCGTCCCGCATCTCCCCAGGAGGCCGTGTGTCCGTTCTCCTCGAGCAGCCCGCAAGCCTGGTCGGCTACCGCCCCAACAAGCCGACGGCCATGGTCGTCGTGGCCGACCCGCGCGTCCGCTCCACCGTCACCCGCCACCTGTGGGCCCTCGGCGTACGCGACGTCATCGAGGCGTCGTCCATCGCGGAGGCCCGTCCCCGCGTCGGCAACCCCCGCGACATCTGCGTGGCCGACGTCCACCTCCCCGACGGCAGCGGCCTCACGCTGCTGTCCGAGACCCGCGCGGCGGGCTGGCCCAACGGCCTCGCCCTGTCGGCGGCCGACGACATCGGCGCGGTGCGCAACGCGCTGGCCGGTGGAGTCAAGGGCTACGTCGTCACCGGTACGCGCACCAACATCGGGCACCCCACCCGCCCCGGCGCCGCCCCCATCGGCTCCGCGGCCGCCCGTCTCGGCCACCGCCGCCCCCCGGGTGCTCCGAGCCACCCGGGCGGCTACCGCGAGCTCTCCGGCCGCGAGGTCGAGGTGCTCCGGCTGGTCGCCGAAGGCCAGTCGAACAAGGCGATCGGCGTCTCCATGGGCCTGTCCGCCCTGACCGTGAAGAGCCACCTGGCCCGGATCGCCCGCAAGCTGGGCACCGGCGACCGGGCGGGCATGGTCGCGGTGGCGCTGCGCACCGGGATCATCCACTGAGGCCGACGAGCCCCCGGAGTCCCCGAACGGGCCCCCCGCGCGGTTGACGAAACACCGGCGCCTGTCGACGGAACGTTCCGTCGACAGGCGCTTGCCGTTCACAGATACCCTTGACACGTGACCGACGCCCAAGAGACCGCAGCAGACACAGCACTGCGAACCACCGGGGGCGCTCCCCCGGACGACGACGTCCCTGCGAATGGGCTGCCGATCCCCTTGCTGGAGCCCCGTGAGGGCATTCCGCCCGTCGTCGCGACCGACGAGGCGCTCGCCGAGGTGATCGCCGCGTTCGCCGCGGGCCGCGGGCCCGTCGCCGTGGACGCCGAGCGCGCCTCCGGCTACCGCTACGGCCAGCGCGCCTATCTCGTCCAGCTCCGCCGCGAGGGCGCGGGCAGCGCGCTCATCGACCCGGTGGGCTGCCCCGATCTGTCCGGCCTCGGCGAGGCGCTCGCCGGGACCGAGTGGATCCTGCACGCGGCGACCCAGGACCTGCCGTGCCTGCGGGACATAGGCATGGTGCCGACGCGGCTCTTCGACACCGAGCTGGCCGGCCGGCTCGCGGGCTTCCCGCGGGTCGGGCTCGGGGCCATGGTCGAGTCCGTGCTCGGGTACGCGCTGGAGAAGGGGCACTCCGCGGTGGACTGGTCCACCCGCCCGCTGCCCGAGCCCTGGCTGCGGTACGCCGCGCTTGACGTCGAGCTCCTCGTCGACCTGCGTGACGCGCTGGAGAAGGAGCTCGACCGGCAGGGCAAGCTGGAGTGGGCGCTGCAGGAGTTCGACGCGATCGCCTCGGCCCCGCCCGCGCCGCCGCGCAAGGACCCGTGGCGCCGGACGTCCGGCATGCACAAGGTCCGCCGTCGCCGCCAGATGGCGGTGGTACGGGAGCTGTGGACGGCCCGCGACAAGGTGGCGCAGCGGCGGGACGTGTCGCCGGGCAAGGTGCTGAGCGACGCGGCGATCGTGGAGGCGGCGCTCGCGGTGCCGGCGAATGTCACGGCGCTGACCGCGCTGCCCGGTTTCGGCCACCGCATGGGCCGCCGGCAGCTGGAGCAGTGGCAGGCGGCCGTGGAGCGGGCGAAGGCCCTCCCGGACAGCGAGCTGCCGCAGCCGGGCACGCAGGTCGCGGGCCCGCCGCCGCCGCGCGCGTGGGCGGACAAGGACCCGATCGCGGCGGCCCGCCTGTCGGCGGCGCGCACGTCGATCTCGGCGCTCGCGGAGGAGCTGAACCTCCCCCAGGAGAACCTGATCACCCCGGACACGGTCCGCCGCGTCTGCTGGGAGCCTCCGACCCCGTCCACCCCGGACGCGGTCTCGACCGCCCTCACCGGCTACGGCGCCCGCCCGTGGCAGGTGGACCTGGTGACCCCGCTCCTGGTGACGGCACTGACGAGCGCCAAGGCCTGACCTGACGACCCTGGAGTCCCCGGCCGTGCTGTGCCCGGCCGGGGACTCCGTCGTCCTACGGCGCCGGACTGATGTCGCCGTTCGTGTTCATGTCGAAGACGCCGAGGGTCTTGCCGTCGACCTTGAGGTGCTCGAGCCAGTGCTTCGTGAGGTTGTGCACGTTCTTGTGCTGCGTCTCCCACACCACCGAATGCCCCGCGCAGGCCAGCTTGACCATCAGCTTGTGGGAGCCCGCGATGGCGTTGTAGAGCGCGGGGACCGAGAAGTCGAGTTCCGGGTTGGGGTTGGGCGGTGAGGTGTTCACCTGGGTGTCGTACTCGCCGTACGCGATCAGCACGGGCACGCTTCCGCCGAGGACACCGCCCTGCGCAGCCGTCGTCTTGTTCCAGCCCCACCGGAAGAAGTTCCGGATCCGGCTGAGGCCCTCCGGCGGTCCCCATGTCCTGCCCACCGGGTCGTTCTCCATGACCGCGGCCCACACCTTCTCGACGATGCCCGGTTCGCGCTGGTTCTCGCAGCGCAGTTCCGTGTTCCACCCCGACTCGAAACCCCATCTCGTGCCCAGGAACGTCGGGAATCCCGGCTGCGGCAGCTGGCTCGGCGGGGTCGACGTGCCCTCGGGCGGGAAGATCGGCGCCAGCAGGAACAGGCTCTCCACCTTGGTGGGGTTGTTCACCGCGTACGGCCCCATGGTGAACGCCGCCGCGGACCAGCCGACGAAGGCGACCTTGGCCACGTTGCGCTCTTTGCGGATCCACTCCACGACGGTGTGCAGCTCGTCCCGGTCGCTGTTCGAGTTGTTCAGCTGGAACGCGTAGTTCGGTGTGCCCGGGGTGAATCCCGGTGGCCTCGGCTTCAGGAGGTTCTGATGGGCGGGGCTGACATTGCGCGGGTCCTCCATCCTGGGACGTGGCGACAGTCCGGAGCCCTGGAGGTCCATCATGAAGACGTCGTAGCCGGCCTTGGCCAGGTGGTCCGCCCAGCTGTAGGAGGCGTGCTTGAGGTCGAAGCCCGCAGCCACCGGAACGCTCCGGCCGTGCAGCATGAGCACGGCCTTGCGCTCCGGGAGATGCCCCAGGGGCGTGCCGTCCCGCTCCCGCACGAAGAGCTTGACGATGTCGTCCTTGTTCGCGGGGACGGTGGACTTGTGGGTGACCTCGTGGTCCTTGGAGATGATGGCCGCCATGGGAATCCGTTCTGTGCGCTCGGTCCGGGGCCTCGTGCCCCGGCCAGGCCAGCGTCGGCTCGATGTGCACCCGGCGCCACGGCACGGCTGCCGGCCGGGGCCCATCGGGTTGCGGGACCCTCCGATCGGCCGGGCGCGCGTGGGGGCGCACATCCGTCCGGCGTGCTGTTCGGGGTGTGACCTTCGCCGCTCCCGCCCAGGGGGGTGGGCAGGGTGGTTACCCGCAAGTAGCATGGGGGGAGCAAGCGCGCGCTTAGTCGTGTGCCGCAGCAGTGCAGTGCCATCCCGCACCCTGGAGGAGAGCCATCGTGCCTCGTACCGTCAGGGACGTCGTCTTCGTCGACGGCGTCCGCACCCCGTTCGGCAAGGCGGGCCCGAAGGGCATCTACCACGAGACCCGCGCCGACGATCTCGTCGTGAAGGCCATCCGGGAGCTGCTGCGCCGCAACCCCGGCCTCGACCCCGCGAAGATCGACGAGGTCGCCATCGCCGCGACCACGCAGATCGGTGACCAGGGTCTGACCCTCGGCCGTACCGCCGGCATCCTCGCCGGCCTGCCGCAGTCCGTCCCGGGCTACTCCATCGACCGCATGTGCGCCGGTGCCCTCACCGCCGTCACCTCGGTCGCCGGCTCCATCGCCTTCGGCGCCTACGACGCCGTCATCGCCGGCGGTGTCGAGCACATGGGCCGTCACCCCATGGGCGAGGGCGTCGACCCGAACCCGCGGTTCGTGAGCGAGAAGCTCGTCGACGAGTCCGCCCTCTTCATGGGCATGACCGCCGAGAACCTGCACGACCGCTACCCGAGCATCACCAAGCAGCGCGCCGACGAGTACGCCGTGCGCTCGCAGGAGAAGGCCGCCAAGGCGTACGCCGACGGCAAGATCCAGGCGGACCTGGTGCCGATCTCGGTGCGCCGTACCAACGCCGAGGCCGGCGAGACCGGCTGGGGCCTGGTCACCGCCGACGAGCCGATGCGCCCGGGTACGACGATGGAGTCGCTGGCCGGCCTGAAGACGCCGTTCCGCGTCCACGGCAACGTCACCGCCGGTAACGCGGCCGGTCTCAACGACGGCGCCACCGCCTCGATCATCGCCTCCGAGGACTTCGCCCGCGAGCACGACCTCCCGGTGAAGATGCGCCTCGTCTCGTACGCCTTCGCGGGCGTCGAGCCCGAGGTCATGGGCTACGGCCCGATCCCGGCCACCGAGAAGGCGCTCGCCCAGGCGGGTCTGTCCATCGAGGACATCGACCTCTTCGAGATCAACGAGGCCTTCGCCGTTCAGGTGCTGGCCTTCCTCGAGCACTACGGCATCGCCGACGACGACGCCCGCGTCAACCAGTACGGCGGCGCGATCGCCTACGGTCACCCGCTCGCCTCCTCCGGCGTCCGTCTGATGACGCAGCTGGCCCGCCAGTTCGAGGAGAACCCGCAGGTCCGTTACGGCCTCAACACCATGTGCGTCGGCTTCGGCATGGGCGCGACGGTCATCTGGGAAAACCCCCACTGGGAGGGCAAGTGAGCACCACCGCCGAGCTTCTGAAGGGCGCCGCCGAGCTCTTCCCGGACGAGGTCGTCACCAGCGCCCACGTACGGCACTTCGAACTCCCGGCCACGGGGTCCGATAGCGGCTCCGCCGCGGGCGGCCGGTTCGCGCTGATCACGCTGGACAACGGCTTCGACCACACCAAGCCGACCACCTTCGGGCCGCAGTCCCTGGCGAACCTCAACCTCGCCATCGACCAGGTCGAGAAGGAGGCCGCCGAGGGCTCCATCGTCGGCGTCGGTGTCACCGGTAAGCCGTTCATCTTCGCCGTCGGCGCCGACCTCAAGGGTGTCGAGCTGCTGAAGCGCCACGAGGACGCGCTCGCCATCGGCAAGGGCGGCCACGACGTCTTCAAGCGTCTGTCCGCGCTGGCCGTGCCGACCTTCGCGTACTACAACGGTGCGGCGATGGGCGGCGGTGTCGAGGTCGGTCTGCACTGCACCTACCGCACCGTCTCGAAGGCCCTGCCGGCCTTCTCGCTCCCCGAGGTCTTCCTCGGTCTCGTCCCCGGCTGGGGCGGCTGCACGATCCTGCCGAACCTGATCGGTGCGGAGAAGGCCGTCTCGGTCATCATCGAGAACTCGCTCAACCAGAACCGTCAGCTCAAGGGCAAGCAGGTCTTCGAGCTCGGCATCGCCGACGCGATCTTCGAGGGCGCGGACTTCCTGGAGCAGTCGCTGATCTGGACGGCCTCCGTCCTCAACGGCTCCGTCGCCGTCGAGCGGCCCGAGATCGACCGTGGTGAGGGCTGGGACCAGGCCGTCGCCAAGGGCCGGTTCATCGCCGACTCCAAGGTGCACGGCGCCGCCCCGGCCGCGTACCGCGCCCTGGACATCATCGCCGCCTCCAAGGACGGCGACCTCCAGGCCGGTTTCGACGCCGAGGACACCGCGCTCGCCGACCTGATCATGGGCGGCGAGCTGCGCTCCGGCATCTACGCCTTCAACCTGGTGCAGAAGCGCGCCAAGCGGCCGGCCGGTGCCCCGGACAAGTCGCTGGCCCGCCCGGTCACCAAGGTCGGTGTCGTCGGCGCCGGTCTGATGGCCTCGCAGCTGGCGCTGCTCTTCCTGCGCCGCCTGGAGGTGCCGGTGGTCCTCACCGACATCGACCAGGAGCGCGTGGACAAGGGTGTGGGCTACGTCCACGCAGAGATCCAGAAGCTGCTCGGCAAGGGTCGCATCAACCAGGACAAGGCCAACCGCCTGACCGCCCTGGTGACCGGCGTCCTGGACAAGGCCGAGGGCTTCGCGGACGCGGACTTCATCATCGAGGCCGTGTTCGAGGAGATGACGGTCAAGCAGAAGGTGTTCGCGGAGGTCGAGGCGGTCGCCCCGGCGCACGCGATCCTCGCCACCAACACCTCCTCGCTCTCCGTCAGCGAGATGGCCTCCAAGCTCCAGCACCCGGAGCGCGTGGTCGGCTTCCACTTCTTCAACCCGGTCGCGATCCTCCCGCTCCTGGAGATCGTGCGCGGCGAGCAGACGGACGACGCCTCCCTCGCCACCGCGTTCGGTGTCGCGAAGAAGCTGAAGAAGTCCGCGGTCCTCACCAAGGACGCCCCGGCGTTCGTCGTGAACCGCATCCTGACCCGCTTCATGGGCGAGATCCAGAACGTCATCGACGAGGGCACCCCGGTCGTCACGGCGGAGAAGGCCATCGAGCCGCTCGGTCTGCCGATGTCGCCGCTGGTCCTCCTGGAGCTCGTCGGCCCGGCCATCGGTCTGCACGTCTCCGAGACCCTGAACCGCTCCTTCCCGGAGCGCTTCACCGTCTCCCCCAACCTGAAGGCGGTCGTCGAGGCCGGCAAGCGCGGCTTCTACGTCTACGACTCCGGGAAGCCGGAGCTGGACCCCGAGGTCGCCGCCCTCCTCAAGCAGGGCGATGTCGTCCTGACCGAGGAGCAGGTCCGCGACCGCGTCCTGGACGCGGTGGCGCAGGAGATCGGCCTGATGCTGGAGGAGGGTGTCGTCGCCGAGGCGCAGGACATCGACCTCTGCCTGATCACGGGCGCCGGCTGGCCCTTCCACCTGGGCGGCATCACGCCGTACCTGGACCGTGAGGGCGTCTCCCAGCGGGTGAACGGCAAGCCGTTCCTCGCGCAGGGCGTGGCGAGCGTCCCGGCGTAACGCCTGAAGAGCACGCGGAACGGCCCCGGCACCTGGGAAAGGTGCCGGGGCCGTTCCGCGTACCGCGCCGTGCGGCGCTCAGGCCACCGTGTGCCAGCCGCCCAGCTGGAAGCCGTCGGCGTCGGCCTGCTGGCGCATGGTGAGCAGGACGGGTCCGGTGGGTCCGCCGGCCACCGTCATGGCCACCAGACCGCCGTCCAGACCCTGCGTGAGGGTGGTGGCGACGGTGCCCTGCGGCGCGCCCGTCTCGGTCCACTTGGCTCCCGCGGTCTCCTGCTCGGCGGGGTACGCGGCCAGGGCGAGGCGTCCGTCGGCGGACTGCTGGGCGAGGACGGTGCACTCGAAGCCGTCGATCCGGCACCGCGTCGCGGCGAGCGGGCCCGTTCCGACGGCCTCGACGAACGGCGTCGTCTCCGGTGAGCGGTCCGGGGACCAGACGCAGACGCGCCCTTCCTTGTCGAGGTAGAAGAGCGTGGCGTGGCCCGAGGGCCCGGTGACGGCGGCCAGGCTGCCGAGGGTGACCGCCGCGGGCACCACGTCCTGCCGGACGGGCTTGCCGCCGGGCTCCTCCTGGACGTAGCGCACCAAGCCCTTGGCGGTGGCCGTGTACAGCTCGACGAGGCCGGCGCCGTTGGTGACCGCGACCGGCGAGGGGTCGGTGCCGCCGCCCTTCAGGTCCCACCAGGGGTGCCAGCCGCCGCCCGACTTCTGGGCCCGTACGCTCAGCCCGCCGCCGCCGTTCTTGGTGAAGACGTATGCGCGTCCCTCGGAGTCGACCGTGACGCTCGGGTTGCCGGTCCACTTGAAGCTCTTGCCGTTGGAGTGCTGGATGGAGCGCCACTCCACGTTGGGGCGGCCCGTCTGGAACTGGGTGCTGTGCATCAGCTCGACGTGGTCCTCCTCACCTTCCACCGGGCGCAGCCCGACGAGGTGGACGTAACGGTCGGCGCCCTGTCCGACCGCCAGGATCGGCTGGAGTCCGCCGCCACCGAGGGAGACCGGGCCGCTCCACCGTCCGTCGGTGCCCTCGGTCCAGCGCAGCACCTCGCCGTCGCGCATCAGGTAGGCGCTGAAGCGGCCCTCCGCGCCACGGGTGAGCCAGCCCCCGCGCAGCGTGGGGACGGTGAACGGCCCCTGAGTACGGTGGGTCGGGTCCTCGGATCGATATGCCATGGGGTCCAGCGCTCCGGTCGACAGGTCAGCAGTGGAATGTGCAGGTCCGCTCGGACTGCTGTTCGTCGACTTTAGTGGGTGCCGGGAGTGCCTGACGCCGCCGTGGGGTACGCCGCCGTCGCGCCGGGCAGCTGTCCGGCGTGGAACCGCCGGTTGCGCGGCGAGCCGGTCTCGAACTGCCGTACGGACTGCCGGCCGAGCGCCACTGACCTGCGGCGGCGCGGTCCGCCCGCCGGACGTCCGGGGCTCCGCGGCCGGGCGTGGAGTCGGGCCCGGCCGGTCCAGCTCTCCGTGGCACCCGCGACTCCCCCGTTCCGACCGAATGACCGTCGCATCACCTGTGGCGGTTGTGTGACTGTTCCTCGAACAAAGGGCGAACGGATGTGCACACGGCCGCCTATACTGCACGCTCCACAGGAGCTGAGCGGATCCTGCTGCCCCGGGGGGGGTGCCGAGTCGCCGTACCCCGCAGCGGGTTGCCAGAATTCGAGGATGCACGCGCGATGAGCCAGGACATACGTACGCCTGACACCGGACCCGACGGCGGGGCCCCCGCCGGACGTTCCCGCAAGGCGCCGAAGCGCAAGCGCAGGACGGGCCGGATCATCCTGCTGACGCTGCTCGTGCTCCTGCTCGCCGCGGGCGGCACCACGTACTGGATGTACAGCAGCCTCGACAGCAACATCAAGGCCGTGGACGTCGACAAGGCACTCGGCGACGACCGCCCGCAGAAGCTCCCCACCGCCGGCCAGAACCTGCTGGTGCTCGGCTCCGACTCGCGTGCCGGAGCCAACGCCGAGCTGGACGGCGGCAAGGTGAGCGGGGCCCGCTCGGACACCGCCCTGGTGGTCCACATCCCGGAGGGCCGCACCCAGGCGGTCGCCATCAGCATCCCCCGCGACACGCTCGTCTTCCGGCCCGAGTGCCAGAAGTCCGACGGCGGCACCGCGCCCGGCGCACAGCGCGTGATGTTCAACTCCGTGTTCGCGCAGTACGGACCGGTCTGTGTGATGAAGACGGTCGAGAAGATGAGCGGCGTGCGCCTCGACCACTACCTGGAGATCGACTTCGCGGGCTTCAAGGACCTGGTGGACGCCATCGGCGGCGTCACGGTCGACCTCGAGGAGCCCATCAAGGACGGCTCGGCCGGACTGAACCTGGCGGCGGGCCCGCAGCGGCTCGACGGCACCCAGTCCCTGGCCTTCGTACGGACCCGGTACGGCGTCGGCGACGGCAGCGACCTCGGCCGCATCGGCAACCAGCAGAAGTTCCTCACCGCGCTGCTCACCGAGGTGCGCAAGCAGGACCTGCTGGGCAGCCCCACCAAGACGTACAAGGTCGCCGATTCGGCGACCAAGGCACTGACCACCGACTCGGGGCTCGCCTCGCTCACCGCGCTCAGCGAGTTCGCCCGCTCCCTGAACGGGGTCGACCCGAGCAGCATGGAGACGATCATGCTGCCGGTCGCCTACGACAAGAAGGACCCGAACCGGGTGGTGGCGTACGAGCCCAACGCCTCCCGGCTGTGGAAGGCGATCCGCGAGGACACCAGCATCCCGGCGGCGGCCAAGAAGTCGCCCGCGACCGGCGGCTGACATCCTGTCCGCATGGACGGGGAAGAGCTGACGCCGCCTCTGCTGATCGTCGACGGCGCCAATGTCGTGGGGTCCGTTCCCGACGGCTGGTGGCGGGACCGGCGCGCGGCCGCCGAGCGGCTGCGCGACCGGCTCGCGGCCGGCGGCGTTCCGGAGGGCGGGCCCTTCGAGGTGGTGCTGGTCGTGGAGGGCCGGGCCCGCGGCGTGGAGTCCGTGCCCGGCGTACGGGTCGAGGAGGCGCCCGGCAGCGGCGACGACCTCATCGTGGCCCTGGCCCGGAACGCGGCCGACCGGCCGTGCCTGGTGGTCACGGCCGACCGGGAACTGCGGCGGCGGGTGGGCGAGCACGGGGCCCGGTGCGTGGGTCCGCGTGCGGTGCGGGAGATCCCTTAGTGCGGACCCTTGGCACAGACCCCTTGGTACAGAGCCCCTAGTACAGCGCGTCGGGGCCGGCCTTGCCGAGGCGGCTGTGGGAGCGGCCGTAGAGGAAGTACACGACGATGCCGATCGCCATCCAGACGGCGAACCGGAACCAGGTCTCGCCCGGCAGGTTGAGCATCAGCCAGAACGACGCGGCGATGGACAGGATCGGGAGCACCGGCACCCACGGGGTGCGGAAGGCGCGGTGCAGGTCGGGGCGGGTACGGCGGAGCACCATCACGCCGACGGCGACCATGACGAAGGCGAACAGCGTGCCGATGTTCACCAGCGTCGCGAGCTCGTTGATGCTGGTGAAGCCCGCGACGATGGCGATGATGACGCCGAGCAGGATCGTCGGCCGGTACGGCGTCCGGAAGCGCGGGTGGGTGATGGAGAAGAACCGCGGCAGCAGCCCGTCGCGGCTCATCGCGAAGAACACCCGGGTCTGGCCGAGCAGCAGGATCAGGCAGACGGTCGTGAGGCCGACGGCGGCGCCGAAGCTGATCACGCCGGCGTAGAAGGGGTGTCCGGCGGCCTTGAAGGCGTCGGCGAGCGGGGCGCTGACGGAGAGTTCGCTGTAGTGCTGCATACCGGTGACGACCAGGGCGACGGCGACGTAGAGCACCGTGCAGATCAACAGCGAGCCGAGGATGCCGCGGGGCATGTCGCGCTGCGGGAGCTTGGTCTCCTCGGCGGCGGTGGCGACCACGTCGAAGCCGATGAAGGCGAAGAACACGACGGAGGCGGCGGTGAAGATGCCCATGACGCCGAAGTTGGTGGGCTCGTAGCCGAAGATCGTCTGGACCAGTGGGGCGTCCCAGGCGGAGCCGCCGCCCTCCGGGGTGACCGCGTCGGGGATGAACGGGTCGTAGTTGTCGCCGACGATGAAGAACAGACCCGCGACGATCACGATCATGACCACGGTCACCTTGATGGCGACGACGAGGGCGGTGATCCGGGCGGAGAGCTTCATGCCGAGGACGAGGATCACCGTCAGCACCAGGACCAGGATGAAGGCCAGGATGTCGAAGGTCCCGCCGGGTGCGTCGGGGCCTTCCAGAGCCGCTGGTAGATGCCAGTCGATGTTGTCCATCAGCGAGCGGACGTAGCCGGACCAGCCGACCGCGACCACCGCCGTGCCGAGCGCGAACTCCAGGACAAGGTCCCAGCCGATGATCCAGGCGGGCAGTTCGCCGATGGAGGCGTACGCGAAGGTGTACGCGGATCCGGCGACCGGGACCGTGGAGGCGAACTCGGCGTAGCAGAGGGCCGCGAGCGCGCAGACGATGCCGGCGGCGACGAAGGCCAGCGCCGTGGCGGGCCCGGCGTTCTCCTTCGCCACCTTGCCGGTGAGGACGAAGATGCCGGTGCCGATGATGACGCCGACGCCGAAGACCGTCAGGTCCCACGCGGAGAGGGATTTCTTGAGCGCGTGCTCCGGCTCCTCGGTGTCACGGATCGATTGCTCGACCGTTTTCGTCCGGAACATCCCGGTGCTCGCTCGTGGTGGCTGCTGGTCCGTACTCACCGTCGTACCTCCGTGCCGTCGGTCCCGACACCCATGATCGAGACCCCGAAGGAGTGGCGCGCGTCGAGGATGCGCGTTTCACACGAAAGGGCCGGTCGGTCACCCCGTGGGGTGGTCCGACCGGCCCAATGGTGACGCCGGGTGACCGGAGGTCAGTCGCGGGCGGGCTCCACGGCGCGGTCGCTGTCCTCGTACTTGCCGTCGAGGCGGGAGACGAGGCCGGTGACCTGGCGGGCGATGTCCGGGGCGGTCAGCCCGATCTCGGCCATCACCTCGGCGCGCGAGGCGTGGTCGAGGAAGCGCGGCGGGATGCCGAAGTCGCGCAGCGGAACATCCACCCCGGCGTCGCGCAGGGCCTGGGCGACGGCCGAGCCGACGCCGCCGACGCGGCTGTTGTCCTCGACGGTGACGACGACCCGGTGCTGCTCGGCGAGCGGTGCGAGCGCCTCGTCGACCGGCTTGACCCAGCGGGGGTCGACGACGGTGGTGGAGATGCCCTGCTTGTCGAGCAGGCCGGCGATCTCCAGGCACATCGGCGCGAGCGCGCCGACGGAGACCAGGAGCACGTCGGGCGTCGGCGTGCCGGGCTCGCGGAGCACGTCCACGCCCCCGATACGGCGCAGGGCCGGTACGGCGGGGCCGACGGCGCCCTTGGAGAAGCGGACGACGGTCGGCGCGTCGGTGACCTCGACGGCCTCGCGCAGCTGGGCGCGGACCTGGTCGGCGTCGCGCGGGGCGGCGAGCCGCAGACCGGGCACGACCTGGAGGATCGACATGTCCCACATGCCGTTGTGGGAGGCGCCGTCGGTGCCGGTGACGCCGGCCCGGTCCAGGACGAACGTGACGCCGCACTTGTGCAGGGCCACGTCCATGAGGACCTGGTCGAAGGCGCGGTTCAGGAACGTCGCGTAGACCGCGAAGACCGGGTGGAGGCCGCCGGTGGCGAGGCCGGCCGCGGAGACCGCGGCGTGCTGTTCGGCGATGCCGACGTCGTACACCCGATCGGGGAAGGCCTTGGCGAACTTGTCGAGGCCGACGGGCTGGAGCATGGCCGCGGTGATCGCGACGATGTCCTCGCGCTCCTTGCCGAGCTCGACCATCTCCTGGGCGAAGACGCCGGTCCAGTCGGCGCCGGAGGAGGAGATCGGCAGGCCGGTGTCGGGGTGGATCTTGCCGACGGCGTGGAAGCGGTCGGCCTCGTCCTGGAGGGCGGGCTGGTAGCCGCGGCCCTTCTCGGTGAGGCAGTGGACGATCACCGGGCCGCCGAAGCGCTTGGCGCGCGTCAGGGCGGACTCCAGGGCCTCGATGTCGTGCCCGTCGATGGGGCCGACGTACTTCAGGCCGAGGTCCTCGAACATGCCCTGCGGGGCGATGAAGTCCTTCAGGCCCTTCTTGGCGCCGTGCAGGGTCTCGTAGAGCGGCTTCCCGACGACGGGGGTGCGCTCCAGGATGTCCTTGCCGCGGGCCAGGAAGCGCTCGTAGCCGTCGGTGGTACGGAGCGTGGCCAGGTGGTTGGCGAGGCCGCCGATCGTGGGGGCGTAGGAGCGCTCGTTGTCGTTGACGACGATGACCAGCGGGCGGTCCTTGGCGGCGGCGATGTTGTTCAGCGCCTCCCAGGCCATGCCGCCCGTGAGGGCTCCGTCACCGATGACGGCGACGACGTGGTCGTCCTTCTTCAGGACCTCGTTGGCCTTGGCCAGACCGTCGGCCCAGCCGAGGACCGTGGAGGCGTGCGAGTTCTCGATGATGTCGTGCTCGGACTCGGCCTGCGAGGGGTAGCCGGACAGGCCGCCCTTCATCTTCAGCTTCGAGAAGTCCTGGCGGCCGGTGAGCAGCTTGTGGACGTAGCTCTGGTGGCCGGTGTCGAAGAGGACCTTGTCCTTCGGGGAGTCGAAGACGCGGTGCAGGGCGATGGTCAGCTCGACCACGCCAAGGTTGGGCCCCAGGTGACCGCCGGTCTTGGAGACGGCGTCCACGAGAAACGTCCTGATCTCCTCGGCCAGCTGGTCCAGCTGTTCCGGGGAGAGCCGGTCCAGATCACGCGGTCCCCTGATACGGGTCAGCAGTGCCACCCGTGCCTCCTTGCCATTGAGCTGGTCGAGCTTGCCGATTCGTCGAGTCTAATGTTCCGCCCCCGACCGTGGTCATCGGACGGCGGGGTGCGGGTCACCCGTGTGGCCGACACACCGCTGAGCGTACGGGCGGTCCACAGGGCCAGACGCAGCAGTGCCCGGCACCGGTTCTGCGGCGCCGGACACTGTGGGATGGCTAACGCGGGGGGCTAGGCGCGGCCCGCGGTCTTCTGCGTACGGCGCGAGATCGAGTCGATGACGACGGCGGCGAGGAGCACCGCGCCGGTGATCATGTACTGGATCTCGTTGGCCATGCCGATCATGTTCAGGCCCTGCTGGATCGACTGGATCACGATCATTCCCAGGAGTGCCGACCAGACCTTGCCGCGGCCGCCGAAGAGGCTCGTACCGCCGATGACGGCGGCGGCGATGACCAGCATCAGCGTGTTGCCGCTGCCCAGGCTCTTGGTGGCGCCACCGGAGAGGCTGGCCACGAAGAGGCCGCCGAAGGCGGCGAGCATGCCGGAGACGCCGAAGACGACGATCCGGATCCGGTCGACGTTGATGCCGGCGCGGCGGGCCGCCTCGGCGTTGCCGCCGACCGCGAAGACCTTGCGGCCGAAGAGGGTGCGGCGGGCGACGAAGTCGGCGATCACCAGGACGGCCAGGAAGAGGACCAGGGCGAGCGGCAGGCCGCGGGCGCCCTCGGGCTCGTTCAGGACGTAGGCGACGACGAAGCACAGGACGGCGACGACGGCGGTGCGCAGCACGATCTCGCTGACCGGCCGGGACGGCAGGGCGGCGGCCTTACGGCGCTTGGCGTCCAGGACCAGGGAGCCGGCGTAGGCGAGGACCGCGGCGAGGGCCAGACCGTACGCGGCGACCTTGTCCTCGAAGTAGTACGCCGTGAGGTTCTCCACGATGGAACCGGAGGGCGCGTTGATCGAGCCCTCCTTGCCCATCAGCCAGATCTGCAGACCGCTCCAGCCGAGGAAGCCGGCGAGGGTGACCACGAAGGCCGGAACGCCGATCTTGGCGAAGAAGAAGCCGTGCAGCAGCCCGATGAGGAGACCGGAGGCGACGGCGAGCATGACCGACAGGAGGTCGCTCATGCCGTTGGTGACGTTGAGCACCGCCCAGACGGCGGCGCCGACGCCTGCCACCGAGCCCATCGACAGGTCGATCTCGCCCAGGATGAGGACGAAGACGATGCCGACGGCCATGATGCCGAGTCCGGACGAGTACACCGCGATGTTGGCGACGGAGCTCGCGGAGAGGAAGTTGCCGTTCTGGACCTGGAAGACGATCGCGATGACGATCAGGCCCAGCACGACGGGCAGGGAACCGAGCTCGCCACCGCGGATCTTGCGGGTGAACTCGGTCCAGTAGCCCTTGATGCCCTCCTCGCGGACCAGCAGGCGCGGGTCGACGGCGGGTATCGGGGCGGCGGATCCCTCGGCGGGGGCGGCCTGGGCCGGCACGGCAGCCTCGGGCGCCGCGGTCTCGGGCGCCGCGGTCCCGGGCGCCGCGGTCCCGGGCGCCGCGGTCCCGGTGTTCTCGGGCGTCTCGGGGGTCTTGGCGAGGTCGCTCACTTCGCGTCCTCCTTCGTGGCCGTGGCCGAGGCCGTACGGGCCTGCCGACGGGTCACGGCGTTGTCCGTGGCACCGGTGATGGCGGCGATGATCGTCTCGTGGGTGGTGTCCTTGACGTCGAAGACACCGTTGTTGCGGCCCAGGCGGAGGACCGCGACCTTGTCCGCGACGGCGCGGACGTCGGCCATGTTGTGGCTGATGAGGATGACTCCGTGGCCGCGCTCGCGCAGCCGCTCCACGAGGTCGAGCACCTGTGCGGTCTGCTCGACGCCGAGGGCGGCGGTGGGCTCGTCCAGGATGACGATCTTCGGGTCGCCGATCAGAGCGCGGGCGATGGCCACGACCTGGCGCTGACCACCGGAGAGCGCCGCGACGGGGATGCGGACCGAAGGAATCCGGATGGACAGGGTGTCCAGGAGTTCCTTGGCTCGCTTCTCCATGGCGATCTCGTCGAGGACGGAGCCGGAGCTCAGCTCGCTGCCGAGGAAGAGGTTGGCGACGACGTCGAGGTTGTCGCAGAGCGCCAGGTCCTGGTAGACGGTGGCGACCCCGAGGTTCTGGGCGTCGTGGGGCTTGGTGATCTGGACGGGGCTGCCGTCCCACTCGATCACGCCCTCGTCGATCGGGTGGACACCCGAGATCGTCTTGACGAGAGTCGACTTGCCGGCGCCGTTGTCGCCGACCAGGGCGACGACCTCACCGGCGTGGATCTCCAGTTCTACGTCGGTGAGCACCTGGACGGCGCCGAACCGCTTGGAGACTCCGCGCAACGCCAGCACGGGCGTAGCGGACACGTGAATCATCTCCTTCGCCGCCTGACCGGCGGGGATGGTGGTGCGAGAGAGCACAAGAGGGGCTGTGAGAGAAGTCCGGCGCCCCGCCCCCGCTTGCGGGGCGTTGAACGGGGCGGGGCGCCGGACCGGACCGGGGGCCGTTCGGAGGAGGTCGCCGGGACCTCTGGGGCCCGAACGGCCGTACCGGCAGCGGGGGTTACTTGATGCCCGCCGCCTCGCAGGCCGCCTTGTACTCGGCGGTGCAGATGTCGGCCGCCTTGTAGACGCCGTCCTTGATGATCGTGCCGGCGATGTCGCCCTTGGTGACGACCTGGGCGTCGTACAGCTTCGCCGGGATGTCCTTGAACTCACCGGTCAGGCTGGTGACCTTGGTGGGAACGAGGTCGTCGATCTTCTCGCCCTTGAGGAGGCGGACCGCGATCTCGGCGGTGGTCTCGGCCTCCGGCTTGATCTGCTTGTAGATCGTGAAGGCCTGCTCGTCCTTCAGGATCCGCTGCAGACCGGCGAGCTCGGCGTCCTGGCCGCCGACCGGGACCTTGATGCCCTGCTTGGAGAGGGCGGTGATGATGCCGCCGGCCATGCCGTCGTTGGCCGAGTAGACGCCCTGGAAGCCGTCCTTGCCCAGCGAGTCGATGGCGGCACCCATCTTCTTGTTGGCCTCGTCCGGGGACCAGTCCGGGATGTCCTGCTCGTATACGACCTTCTTGACGGCCGAGTCGAGGACGCCGTGGGCGCCCTTCTTGAACAGCGGCGCGTTCGGGTCGGTCGGCGAGCCGTTGATCATGACAACGTTGGCGTCCTTGGCCTTGTCGCCGAGCGCCTTCACCAGGCCCTCGCCCTGCAGGCGGCCGATCTTCTCGTTGTCGTACGAGACGTAGGCGGAGAGGGGGCCCTCGGCCAGCCGGTCGTACGCGACGACCTTGACGCCCTTCTTCTCGGCCTGCTGGACCCAGGACTTGGTGGCCTTGTAGTCGACCGAGTCCAGGATGATGACCTTCACGCCCTGCGTGACCAGCGCGTCGAACTGCTTCTTCTGCGTCTCGGTGTCCTGCGCGGCGTTGTTGTACTTGACCTCGCAGTCCGAGCAGAGAGCCTTGATCTTCGCCTCCATGATGGGGCGGTCGAAGGTCTCGTAGCGCGTGGTCTTGTTCTCCGGCAGCAGCAGACCGATGGTCTTGCTGTCGCCGCCGCTCCCGTTGCCCGAGTCGCTGTCGCCCGCCTTGCCACACGCGGCGACGGAGAGGGCCATGGAAACCGCGGCCGTGCCTATGACGACGCGACGCGTCAATGCGTTCATTGGGGTTGCCTCCCTGACGAGGCCGCGACGTTGCGGCCGAGGTGGCTGGAAGTCAACTCGGCCCAGGAGTCACCGTCAAGAAGTAAATCCTTAACGAGATGGCAACGGTGCCATTCGTTATCTAAGTGAAGGCAGGAGCCGAGGCCTGGAGGGCGCCAGGCGGCGCGCTCTCCAGCAGGGTCGAATCGCCCATTTCGCTCAGTGCGAGCGCCAGCGCGCCGAGCACCTCCGCGCGGCCGCCGAGCGCCCCGGGGGCCAGCGACAACTGCCGGGCGGCGCTGGGGATGGCGTACCGCGAGACGGAGTCCCGGATGGGCCCGAGGACCAGCTCACCGGCCTCCGCGAGGTCGCCGCCGAGGACGACCCGGCTGGGGTTCAGCAGGTTGCAGAGGTTGGCGACGCCGCTGCCGATGTGGCGGCCGACGTCGGCGATCACCCGGCGGCAGCCGGGGTCGCCCTCGCGGGCCAGCTGGACGACCCGCTCCATGGTCAGATCGGGCCCGTGGCCGGGCTGGAGCAGCGGCAGGACGTACCGGGCGGCCGTGAAGGTCTCCAGGCAGCCCCGGTTGCCGCAGCGGCACACCGGGCCGGACTCGTCGAGCGTGATGTGCCCGATCTCGCCCGCGGTGCCGCCCGGCCCCCGGTAGACCCGCCCGTCGATGACGAGGCCGGCGCCGACGCCGCTGGCCACTTTGATGTAGGCCAGGTCCTTCACCCCGCGGCCGCTGCCCCAGACGAGCTCGCCGAGCGCGCCGAGGTTGGCGTCGTTGTCGACGTACACCGGCACGCCGAGCCGGCCGGACAGCTCGTCGGCCGGGTTGATGCCGCTCCAGCCCGGCAGGATCGAGGTGGAGCCGAGCGTGCCGGACGAGACGTCGATCGGTCCCGGTACGCCGAGGCCGACGCCGACGACCTTGTCGCGGCCGATGCCGGTGGCCCCGATCAGCCGCATGACCAGGCGCTCGGCCCGGTCGAAGCCCTCGGCGGAGGACGCGTCCACGTCCAGCGGCTCGGACTCCTCGGCGAGCACCTGGTGGGCCAGGTTGCCCACGGCGACCCGGAGGTGGGTGTGGCCGAAGTCGACGCCGATGACGATGCCCGCGTCCCCGGAGAGCGAGACGCTGCGGGCCCGGCGGCCGCCCGCGGAGGTGGGCGTCACCTCGACGGTGCCGCCGTCCTTCAGCTCCCGCACGATGTTGGAGACCGTGGCGGCGGACAGGCCGGTCGCCCGGGCGATCTCCGCCTGGGTGAGCGAGCCCGCCATGCGTACCGCACGGACCACCCGCTCGAGGTTGGCCCTGTGCAGAGATGTCTGCGAACCCGGAGTCTCCATCGACTCATCCACTCCCGCCTGCGACGGACGGCGTGATCGCCGCCCCGGCCGGGGCCGCGACTGTGAGACCCCAGCTTGTTCTCCAACTTGTGAACTCTAAGCTGACTCTTTCGGGCTGTCCCCCGTCAAGACCTGAGCGCAGACGGGCTCGAATGAGCCGAGGCCCCGGTGGGATGTCCCACCGGGGCCTCGGGTACGGAGTATGTGGCTGATTACTTGAGCGCGCCCGCCGTCAGACCGGCCTGCACCTGGCGCTGGAAGATCGTGTACACGACCAGAACGGGCAGCATGGCGATCATCATGCCGGCCATCAGCGCGCCCCAGTCGTTCTCGTACCCCTGCTGCAGCGCGATCATCGCCAGGCCCTGGGTGAGGACGTACTTGTCCTCCTGCTGGTTGAGCACCATCGGCAGCAGGTACTGGTTCCACTGGCCCAGGAAGTTGAAGATGCCGATGCTGATCAGGCCGGGCTTGGCCATCGGCACCATCACCTGGAAGAACGTCCGGGTGTGTGAGGCGCCGTCGATCATCGCCGCCTCCGCCACCGAGGTCGGCAGCGTGCGGAAGAAGGCCGTCATGAAGAAGACGGTGAACGGCAGCGAGTAGGCGATGTAGACCAGGATCAGTCCGTGGTACGTCGCCAGGAGCGAGCTGCCCGGGAACTCCCGCAGGACGAAGAAGAGCGGGATCACCAGCATGAAGACCGGGAAGGACATGCCGGCCACGAACAGGTAGTAGATGAACCTGTTCCCCGGGAAGGTGAAGCGGGCCAGCACGTACGCGGCCATGGAGCCGAGCACCATCGTGCCGATCACCGAGCCGCCGACCACGATCACGGTGTTGACGAAGTACTGGCCCATGTTCGCGTCGTTCCACGCGTTGGACCAGTTCTCCCAGTGCAGGACCGTCGGCAGGCCCCACGGGTCGGTGAGGATGCCGTTGCTGTCCTTGAAGGCGCTCCACAGCACCCACAGCAGAGGCACGCCGACCATGAGCGCCCAGACGATCAGGATGCCGTGGGAGAAGACGTTGAGGATCCCGCCCTCGGAGGAGCGGCCGGCCGTCGGGCCGAGCTTCCTGGTGACGGTGGCGGGCGTCTCGTCCTTCGCCACCTTCTCGATCTCTTCGGTCGTCATCCGCCGTACCCCTAGTACTCGATCCGCTCACGCCGCGCGAAGCGCATCGTGAGCACTGCGAAGGTCATCGTGACAATGAGCATCGCGATGCCCATGGCGGAGGCGTAACCGAACTGGCTGTCGCGGAAGGCCGTCAGATAGAGCCTCAGCGGCATGACGTCCGTGGCGCCGTCCGGGCCGCCCATGTTCACCGACATGATCTGGACCAGGGCGAAGGCGTCGAGCGCGATGATGCCCATGTACACCCAGCCGGTCTGGACGGTGTCCCAGAGCAGCGGCAGGGTGATCTTGAAGAAGGTGTGGAAGCGGCTGGCGCCGTCGAGCAGCGCCGCCTCGTAGATGTCCCGCGGGATGGAGGCCATCGCCGCGGAGAAGAGCACCACGTAGAAGCCGACGTGGCCCCAGACCATGACCGCGCTGATGCACCACAGCGCGAGGCTCTTCTCGCCCAGCCAGGAGTTCTGCAGGCTGTCCAGACCCACCGCGCCGAGCAGCGAGTTGAGCATGCCGTCCTGCGGGTCCGGGTTGTAGATGTTGAAGAAGATCACCGCGATGATCGTGATCGAGATGACCTGCGGGAAGAAGAAGACGAACTTGTACAGCTTGGAACCGGCCACACCGGTGACGACTTCGTTCTTCCTGCGCCTGCCGCCGACATTCAGCATGAAGGCGAAGAAGAGGCCGAGGCCGAGCGTGACGACCGGGACCAGCGCCAGCATGTAGACGTTGTGGCGGAGCGCGTTCCAGAAGTCGTCGCTCTCCCAGAGCTTCTGGAAGTTCTCGAGGCCGACGAACTTCGCCGTTCCCACCAGGCCGGACCAGTCGGTCATCGAGATCTGGAACGCCTGGACGAACGGCGAGATCACGAAGATGGCGTAAATGATCAGAGGCAGGGCCAGGAAGCCCACGATGAATCGGTATTTGCCGTGTTGCATGGTGCTCCCCGGCCCTTCCCCTCTTTTGACACGGGCGCTACGGAGGTAGCGCGTCAGGCGGTCCCAGCTGGTCAGGCGGTGCGCTTGAACTTGGCGACCGAGCTGTCCTTGGCCACCTTGTCGCATTCCTCCTGGGTCTTCTTGATCCAGTCGGCAGCCTTCAGCTCACCCGTGAGCAGCTGGCCGGTCAGACCGCCGATCTTCTCGTCGGTGAGCGCCGGGTACCACTCCTGCAGCTGAAGGCTGATCAGGTTGGTGCCGGCCTCCTTGAAGACCTTGCTGGCGGAGGCGAGGCCGGGCGAGAGAGTCATGCCCTCGGTGGCGTCCATGACACAGGTCAGGGACTTCACCTTGGTGGCGAAGTTCTGCGCGTGCTTCTTGGAGAGCATGATGCGCAGCAGCTCCATGCCGCCGACCGGGTTCTGACCCTTGGCCGAAACGAGGTAGGGCTCGCTCGGCTCGGCGCGCAGGGTGCCGTGCGGCATCTTGTCGCCGGTGCCGTCGAAGAGGGCGCCGACCGCCATGCCGAAGTCCGGCGGGGTGGTGGGGGCGGCCTCGTTCTCGACCCAGGAGCCGTTCGGGATGAAGACGGCCTTGCCCTTGTTCCAGGCGGTCTGGGACTGGATGTGGGTCAGGCCCTGGCTGCCTTCGAGGAAGTACTTCTTGGCGGCCAGCTCCTCGTAGTGCTCGACGACCTCCTTGACCGCGTCGTTGCTGGTCCACGCGTTGGGCTCAAGGTTGTCGATCGCGATCCACTTCTCCATGCCGCCGATCTTGGCGATCTGCGCGAAGAGGTTGAAGTGGACGTAGTACGGGTACTTTCCGGCGTACGTCCAGGGGGCGACGCCGGTCTTCTTGATCTCCCCGCAGAGCGTGACCATCTCGTCGAGGGTCTTGGGGTACGCCCAGCCCTTGGACTCCAGGAGCTTCTGCGAGTACCAGGTGCCGTAGATCGTGAAGGCGTAGTAGAGCACGTCGAACTTGTCGCCGTGCTTGCCCTTCTCGATGGTGCTCGGGTGGATGGTGTCCCGGACCTTCTTCGCCGGGTCGTCCATGGACGACGCGTCGAGGAGCACGTTCAGGTCCTGGAGCTGGCCCTGGGTGGAGAGCTTGTTCATGTCCAGGTGGTCGGCGCCGGAGTTGTCGATGACGTCCGGCGGGTTGCCGCCCGCGAAGCGCGGGGTCAGCTTCGGGCCGACCTGCTGGGTGCCGGTGTGCTTGACCTCGGCGCCGTAGGTGGCCTTGAAGTCGGCCTCCGCGTCCTTGGCGTACTGGTCGCCCAGACCGCCCTTGAAGATGAACGCCTCCAGCGCGGCGCCCTGCTTGACGCCGAGCGGGTTCTTCTCGGTCTTCTCACCGCCCGGTGCCTTCGTCGGGCCCTTCTCGCCGCCACCGCCACCGGTGGCGCAGGCGGAGAGGAAGCTCATCGTCGGCACCGAGATCAGACCGAGAGCGGCGGAGCGCTTGATCAGACCGCGGCGGCCGAGGCCCTCGTTGTTGTGCGCGGAGGTGGATCCCATGCTCAAGTCCTCGCCTTCATTCAGGACTCAGGCGGTGTACCGGTCGCCCGTTATCTGCTCGCCACAGGCGAAGGGCCCCGCCACCGCATTCGAATGCAGCTTGGGTCGTGCACGTACAGGCGTCGTGCCGTGGAGTGAGTGGTACGACGGTCCGGACGCCGACAGGTATAGTCCACTTTCCTTGCCCTGAGCAAGATCGAAAGCGACTTTGCGCGCCAGTCTTTCCCGAGTTGAGACCTCACGGATTATGACGGCGTATAAGTGCCGTTTCATCCCTCGACTTGCCGTCAACACCCTTGACACCACCTGACACTTGGCCTCCTACTGGAGCCTGCCCCTTTCGATTGACAACGTTGTCCAAATCCAGTGGCAGGAGCGGCGAGACGGCATGCAGCCCAGAATTCGCACCCGATCACGGTCCCGGAACCCCCGCTTCAGAGCCGCCGCGCTGCTTGCGTCGACGGCTCTGGTACTGAGCTCGGCGCCCTCGGTGGCACAGACACTTCCCGGCCAAAGGGATACATCCTCCCGGGAGTTCACCACCTCCTTCGAATCGGACGAAACTCAGCCCACCTGGCGTAACTCGGTCGACGTCGGAACGGACGGCGCCAAGCGGGCGTCGGGGGTCGACGGCGGATTCGCCAGTGGAATACCGGGCAATGTCACCGACAAGGTGGTGGCGCTCCGGGCCAGCGGTGAGAACGCCGGCGGGGGCGAGACCAAGGAGAACCTGGTCGACCTCCAGCCCGGCACGAAATGGCTGGTTTTCGAGCCGACCGCCTGGATCGAGTTCGACCTCGACGAGCCGGTCAAGGTGGTCACGTACGCCCTGACTTCGGCCAACGACGCGGCCGAGCGCGACCCGGGCGACTGGACCCTCAAGGGCTCGGCGGACGGCAAGGAGTGGACGGTCCTCGACACGCGGGCGGGCCAGAGCTTCGCCAAGCGCTTCGAGACCCGGACGTTCGACTTCGCCAACGACACGGCGTACGCGCACTACCGGCTGGAGATCACCAAGAACGCCGGCGCGGGTCTCACCCAGCTGGCCGACGTCCAGTTCTCGAACGGGGACGCCACCGCCCCCGTACCCGAGGAGATGCGCAGCCATGTCGACCGCGGCCCCGGCGGATCGCCGACGGCCAAGGCCAACGCCGGCTTCACCGGAACGAGGGCGCTGCGCTACGCCGGTACGCACAAGCCGGACGGCCGGGCGTACTCGTACAACCGGATCTTCGACGTGGACACCCGGATCGAGCGGGACACCGAGCTGTCGTACCGGATCTTCCCGTCGATGCCCGAGACGGATCTCAACTACCCCGCCACCAACGTGTCGGTGGATCTCGCCTTCACCGACGGCACCCATCTGAGCGAGCTGCGGGCCACCGACTCGCACGGCGGCGTGCTCTCCCCGCAGGGCCAGGGCGCGGCGAAGCGGCTCTACGTCAACCAGTGGAACCAGGTGTCGGCGCGGATCGGCGCGGTCGCGGCCGGGAAGACCGTGGACCGGGTCCTGGTGGCGTACGACTCCCCCAAGGGCCCGGCGAAGTTCCAGGGCTGGATCGACGACATCGCCCTGAAGCCGAAGGCGCCCGAGAAGCGGCTCGCCCGGCTCTCGGACTACGCCTCGACCACCCGGGGCACGAACTCCAGCGGCTCGTTCTCGCGCGGCAACACCTTCCCGGCGACGGCCGTCCCGAACGGCTTCAACTTCTGGACGCCGGTGACCAACGCGGCCTCCCAGAGCTGGCTGTACGAGTACGCGCGCGGCAACAACGCGGACAACCTGCCCACCGTGCAGGCCTTCGCGGCGAGCCATGAGCCGAGCCCGTGGATGGGTGACCGGCAGACCTTCCAGCTGATGCCGTCGGCGGCGGCCGGCGCTCCGCCGACCGACCGCACCGCGCGGGCGCTCGCCTTCCGCCACGAGAAGGAGACGGCCCGCCCGCACGAGTACGGCGTCACCTTCGAGAACGGCCTGAAGGCCGAGATGACGCCGACGGACCACGCGGCGATGATGCGTTTCACCTATCCGGGTGAGGACGCGAGCGTGGTCTTCGACAACGTCACCGAGCAGGGCGGTCTTACCCTCGACCCGGCGACGAGCTCCTTCACCGGCTTCTCCGACGTCAAGAGCGGGCTTTCGACCGGCGCCACCCGGATGTTCGTGTACGGCGTCTTCGACGCGCCGGTCACCGGCTCCGCCGCGCAGGGCGTGAAGGGCCACTTCCGCTTCGACGCGGGCACGGACCGTGTCGTGACCCTCCGGCTGGCGACCTCGCTGATCTCGGTCGACCAGGCGAAGGCGAACCTCGCGGACGAGCTCCCGGACGGCAGCCGCTTCGAGCGGGTGAAGGAGCGGGCGCAGGACGCCTGGGACCGGATCCTCGGCCGGGTCGAGGTGGAGGGTGCGAACCAGGACCAGCTGACGACGCTCTACTCCAGCCTGTACCGGCTGTACCTCTACCCGAACTCGGGCTTCGAGAAGGTGGGCGCGACGTACAAGTACGCGAGCCCGTTCTCCCCGATGACGGGCCCGGACACTCCCACCCATACCGGGGCAAAGGTCGTAGACGGGAAGGTGTACGTCAACAACGGATTCTGGGACACCTATCGCACGACCTGGCCGGCCTACTCCTTCCTCACCCCGAACAAGGCGGGCGAGCTGGTCGACGGCTTCGTGCAGCAGTACAAGGACGGCGGATGGATCTCCCGCTGGTCCTCCCCCGGCTACGCCGACCTGATGACCGGTACGTCCTCGGACGTGGCGTTCGCCGACGCGTTCGTGAAGGGCGTGGACTTCGACGCGGAGGCGGCGTACGAGGCGGCGCTGAAGAACGCCACGGTCGTGCCGCCGAGCCGGGGCGTGGGCCGGAAGGGGATGGAGACCTCCCCCTTCCTCGGCTACGCGTCGACCGAGACGCACGAGGGCCTCTCCTGGTCCCTGGAGGGGTACCTCAACGACTACGGCATCGCGAAGATGGCGCAGGCGCTCCACAAGAAGACCGGGAAGAAGCGGTACCAGGAGGAGGCGGCGTACTTCCTCTCCCGCGCGCAGAGCTATGTCTCGCTCTTCGACAGCAAGGCCGGCTTCTTCCAGGGCCGTGACCTGAAGGGCGACTGGCGGGTGCCGTCGTCCCAGTACGACCCGAGGATCTGGGGTTACGACTACACGGAGACGAACGGCTGGGGCTACGCGTTCACGGCGCCGCAGGACTCGCGGGGCCTTGCGCAGCTGTACGGCGGCCGCGGCGGTCTCGGCAAGAAGCTCGACACGTACTTCTCCACCCCGGAGACGGCGAGCCCGGAGTTCGTGGGCTCGTACGGCAGCGTCATCCACGAGATGACGGAGGCCCGTGACGTCCGGATGGGCATGTACGGCCACTCCAACCAGGTCGCGCATCACGTGCCGTACATGTACAACGCGGCGGGACAGCCGTGGAAGACGCAGGAGAAGGTCCGCGAGGTCCTCTCCCGCCTGTACACCGGCAGCGAGATCGGGCAGGGCTACCACGGCGACGAGGACAACGGCGAGCAGTCGGCGTGGTACCTCTTCTCTGCGCTGGGCTTCTACCCGCTGGTGATGGGCAGCGGGGAGTACGCGATCGGCTCGCCGCTCTTCACCAAGGCGACGCTCCGCCTGGACAGCGGCCGGAAGCTGGTGGTCGAGGCTCCTCGCAACAGCGCGAAGAACATCTACGTCCAGGGCGTGAAGCTCAACGGCGAGCGCTGGAACTCCACCGCTCTCCCGCACGACCTGCTGGCCCGGGGCGGCACGCTGACGTTCGACATGGGCCCGAGGCCCTCGGCCTGGGGCACGGGCAAGCAGGCGGCCCCGGTCTCGATCACCCCGGACGGCAAGGCCCCGTCGCCGCGCACGGACGCGACGACGGGCACGGGCCCGCTGGTCGACAACACCTCGGCCACGTCGGCGGCGGTGACGTCGGTCGAGCTGCCGGTCGCGGAGAAGACCCGCGCGGTGCAGTACACGCTGACGTCGGCGGGGGCGGAATCGGCGCCGTCGGGGTGGGTGCTGCAGGGCTCGACGGACGGACAGAAGTGGACGGACCTGGACAAGAGGTCGGGCGAATCCTTCAGCTGGAACCGCCAGACCAGGGCATTCACGGTCAAGTCGCCCGGTTCGTACGCGATCTACCGTCTGGTCCTCGCCGCGCAGGCCCAGTTGGCGGAAGTGGAGCTGCTTCGCTAACAAAGGGCGAACAGGAGCTTCTTACCGAAACAGCTCTGTCACAAACCAATTGACCCGTGAAGATGGTGTGCGAGGATCCAGGGGTCTGAGTGGTCCGCCGCGCCCTCACCAGGGCGCGGCGGACCCATTTCCACAGAGAAACTGGAGTGCTACGTGGCCACTTCTGGCCTGAACACCACGGGCATCCTGTCCCGTGTCACGGTCGCAGCGATAACCGCGGCCCTGGTCGCCACGACCACGTCGGCCATCGCGGCCGACAAGGCGCCCTCCGCCGAGCGCGCCACGAAGCCGGCGCCGTCCGCTTCGGCGTTCAGCACCGAGGCCGCGGCCGACGCTCCGGTCAACGCCCTCTACGGCGTGAACAGCAGCGGCACCATGTACGGCTACCCGCCGAACGGCGAGGGCGGCCTGGACGCCAAGCTCGAGGTCGGCTACGGCTGGAACTACGCCAAGCAGATGACGCAGGTCGACCACGACGCCGACGGCAGCGCCGACGGCCTCTGGAGCGTCACCGACGGCACGCTGCAGTACACGGCGTGGGGCGTGGACCCCGTCAACATCGGCACCGGCTGGGGCCAGTACAACAAGGTCACCTCGGCGGGCAACCTCGGCGGCGCCGCCGCGGACGACCTGCTCGCGCGCGACAACGCCGGCAACCTGTACCTGTACCTGGGCTACGGCAACGGCAAGCTGACCTCGCGCAAGCTGGTCGGCGGCGGCTGGGGCGCCTACAACCAGATCACCGGCAAGGGCGACCTGACCGGTGACGGCAAGGCCGACATCGTCGCGCGTGACGGTGCGGGCAACCTGTACCTGTACAAGGGCACCGGCAGCACCACGTCGCCCTTCTCCGCCAAGGTCAAGATCGGCGGCGGCTGGAACATGTTCAACAACCTGGTCTCGGTCGGTGACGTCGACATCGACGGCATCACGGACCTCATCGCCCGTGGCACCGACGGCGCCCTGTACCTGTACAAGGGCACCGGCAACGCCGTGGGTACGTTCAAGCCGCGCGTGTCGATCGGCAGCAGCGGCTGGAACACGTACCGCCTGCTGTTCTGATCGACGCCTTGAGCGCCTGACGGACAACAGCGAACGGGCCCCGCTCCTCTTCCGAGGAGCGGGGCCCGCTTCGTTGGCCGGTCGGTGTCAGCCGCGGATGAGGTTGCGGAGGACGTACTGCATGATGCCGCCGTTGCGGTAGTAGTCCGCCTCGCCCGGGGTGTCGATGCGGACGACCGCGTCGAACTCGACGCCCGTGTCCGTGGTCACCTTGACCGTGCGCGGGGTCGTGCCGTTGTTGAGTTCCTCGACGCCGGTGAAGGAGAAGGTCTCCTCGCCGGTCAGGCCGAGGGACTCGGCCGAGGCGCCCTCCGGGAACTGGAGCGGCAGGACGCCCATGCCGATGAGGTTCGAGCGGTGGATGCGCTCGTACGACTCGGCGATGACGGCCTTGACGCCCAGGAGGGCCGTGCCCTTGGCCGCCCAGTCACGGGACGAACCGGAGCCGTACTCCTTGCCCGCGAGGATCGCGAGCGGGGTGCCCTGCTCGATGTAGTTGCGCGAGGCGTCGTAGATGAAGGAGACGGGGGCGCCTTCCTTCGTGAAGTCGCGGGTGTAGCCGCCCTCGGTGCCCGGCGCGATCTGGTTGCGCAGGCGGATGTTGGCGAACGTGCCGCGGATCATGACCTCGTGGTTGCCACGGCGCGAGCCGTAGCTGTTGAAGTCACGGCGCTCGACGCCGTGCTCCGTGAGGTACTGGCCGGCCGGGGTGTCGGCCTTGATGGCACCGGCCGGGGAGATGTGGTCGGTGGTGACCGAGTCGCCCAGCTTGGCCAGGACGCGCGCGCCGACGATGTCGGTGACCGGGGTGGTCTCCATCGTCATGCCCTCGAAGTACGGGGGCTTACGGACGTAGGTGGACTCGGTGTCCCACTCGAAGGTGTTGCCGGTCGGGATCGGCAGCGCCTGCCACTGGGCGTCGCCCGCGAAGACGTCCTGGTAGGACTTGTTGAACATGTCCTCGCCGATGGCGTTGGCGACGACGTCGTTCACCTCGGCCTCGGACGGCCAGATGTCCTTCAGGAAGACCGGGTTGCCCTCGGTGTCGATGCCGAGCGCGTCCTTGGTGATGTCCACCTTCATGGAGCCCGCGAGCGCGTACGCGACGACCAGCGGCGGGGAGGCCAGGTAGTTCATCTTCACGTCGGGGTTGATACGGCCCTCGAAGTTCCGGTTGCCGGAGAGGACCGAGGTGACCGCGAGGTCGTGCTCGTTGACGGCCTTGGAGACCTCCTCCGGCAGCGGGCCGGAGTTGCCGATGCAGGTGGTGCAGCCGTAGCCGACGAGGTTGAAGCCGACCTTGTCGAGGTACGGGGTCAGGCCCGCCTTGTCGAAGTAGTCGGTGACGACCTTCGAGCCCGGGGCGAGGGTGGTCTTGACCCACGGCTTGCGGGTCAGGCCCTTCTCGACGGCCTTCTTCGCGACGAGCGCGGCGGCGACCATCACGTACGGGTTCGACGTGTTGGTGCAGGAGGTGATCGCGGCCACGGTGACGGCGCCGTGGTCGATCTCGTACGTCGAGCCGTCGGGGGCGGTCACGGTGACCGGCTTCGACGGGGCGCCGCCGTTCGGGTGGTTGGCCGGGGCGTCGGAGGCCGGGAAGGACTCCTTGCCCGCCTCGTCGACGTCGTCCACGTAGTTGCGCACGTCAAGCGCGAACTGCTGGGCCGCATTGGCCAGGACGATGCGGTCCTGCGGGCGCTTCGGGCCGGCGATGGAGGGGACGACCGTGGAGAGGTCGAGCTCCAGCTTCTCGGAGAAGTCGGGCTCGGCGGACGGGTCCAGCCAGAGGCCCTGCTCCTTGGCGTACGTCTCGACCAGCGCGAGCTGCTGGGCGTCACGGCCCGTCAGCTTCAGGTACTTGATGGTCTCGTCGTCGATCGGGAAGATCGCGGCCGTGGAACCGAACTCCGGCGACATGTTGCCGATGGTGGCGCGGTTGGCGAGCGAGGTGGCGGCGACGCCCTCACCGTAGAACTCGACGAACTTGCCGACGACGCCGTGCTTGCGCAGCATCTCGGTGATCGTGAGGACGAGGTCGGTGGCGGTGGTGCCGGCCGGCAGCTCGCCGGTCAGCTTGAAGCCGACGACGCGCGGGATCAGCATGGAGACCGGCTGGCCGAGCATCGCGGCCTCGGCCTCGATGCCGCCGACGCCCCAGCCCAGCACGCCCAGGCCGTTGACCATGGTGGTGTGCGAGTCGGTGCCGACGAGGGTGTCGGGGTACGCCTGGCCGTTGCGGACCATGACCGTACGGGCCAGGTGCTCGATGTTGACCTGGTGGACGATGCCGGTGCCCGGCGGGACGACCTTGAAGTCGTCGAAGGCGGTCTGGCCCCAGCGCAGGAACTGGTAGCGCTCCTTGTTGCGGCCGTACTCCAGCTCGACGTTCTGGCCGAAGGCGTCCGCCGTGCCGAACTTGTCGGCGATGACGGAGTGGTCGATGACCAGCTCGGCCGGGGAGAGCGGGTTGACCTTCGCCGGGTCGCCGCCGAGCTCCTTGACGGCCTCACGCATGGTGGCGAGGTCGACGACACAGGGCACACCGGTGAAGTCCTGCATGATCACGCGGGCGGGCGTGAACTGGATCTCCTGGCTGGGCTGGGCCTGCGAGTCCCAGGTGCCCAGGGCGCGGATGTGGTCGGCGGTGATGTTCGCGCCGTCCTCGGTGCGGAGGAGGTTCTCCAGAAGGACCTTCAGGCTGTAGGGAAGGCGCGCGGAGCCCTCGACCTTGTCCAGCTTGAAAATCTCGTACGACTCGTCGCCCACGCGCAGCGTGCTGCGGGCGTCGAAGCTGTTCGCCGACACGACAGTCTCCTTCTTCAAAGTGCGCGTATTACCGCCATGCTGCCGCCACGACTTCCTCGCCGATCCGCTAAGGTAAGGCTTAGTTAGGTGACCCTTACCGAGTGGGCGGCCCGCGGTGCGCCGTAAGCAGTTATCTCGATGTCGAGATAACTCTAGTACATGACCGCGCCGTGCGACGAGGCACGCACCCGTAGCGCGGCGGGGACGACGACCGGACGCGGGATTTCGGCGTGCTCGTATGCCGGTCCGGAATCCACGAGGCGGGCCAGGAGGGTGACCGCCGTGGCGGCCGTGACCTCGGGACGGAGCGTCACCGTGGACACCGGCGGGTCGGTCTCCGCGTACCCCGGATCCTCGCTCGCGCACACCAGCCGCAGCCGCCCCGGTACGGCGAGCCGGTGGCGCGCGGCGGCGGCGAGGACCTGGCGGCCGCCCGGGTCGTAGAGCGAGTAGACGGCGTCCGGCCGGAGTTCCGGGTCCGCCGCGCCGAGCAGCGGGTCGAAGGCGCGGCCCGCGCTGTCGGCCGGGTCGAAGGTGACCGGCAGCGGGCGCCGGCGGCGCTCCGCGCACCACTGTTCGTACGCCTCGGTGGCCGCGCTCGTGTAGTGGTCGCGGCCGTACCCCGCGTGCAGCGCGACGCGTTCGGCGCCGGTGGCGGCCAGGTGGTCGAGGACCTCGCGGGTGGTGGCGGCGTGGTCGTTGTCGACCCAGAGGTCGCCGGGGAGCGCGTCGCCCGGCACCCCGTCGAAGACCAGCGGGACGCCCCGCGCGCGCAGGGCGCGCAGCACCGGGTCGCCGACCGGGCTGTCCATGATCAGCATGCCGTCGACGGCGAGGGTGTGCCAGAGGCTCTCGGCGCCGCGCGCGGTGGGCAGGGTGGTGAGCGCGTAGCCGTGCTGGTGGGCGGCGGCGGTCGCGGCGGTGATGGCGCGGGAGAAGAAGGGGATGTCGGTGAGGTTCCAGGCGACGCCGGCGTAGGTGGTGACGGCGAGGCCGAGGGTGCGGGTGACGGGGGCGCGCGGCGGGCCGTAGCCGAGGCCGGTGGCGACCTCGCGGACCCGGCGGCGGGTGGCCTCGCCGACCCGGCCCGTGCCGTTCAGGGCATGCGAGACGGTCGCCGTCGACACCTCGGCGGCGCGGGCGATGTCGGCGAGGGTGGGTCCGGACACGGGCGTCATCGTACGGATCCGGTCGTGGCGGGGGCAGGGGGCGGCGGGAATTCGTCGTCCGGGGGCGCTTCTGGTTAAGGGGTTAATCGCCGAGGGTTCAGGCCACAACCGATCCGGCACCGCTGCGTTGCCGCCTGTTCCTGGAGTGGCCATGACTTCTTCCCTCACCCGACGGACCGTGCTCGCGGCGGGCGCGGCCGGATTGGCGGGCGCGGCCGGACTGGCGGGCGCGGCTGCGGGGCCGGCGGCGGCTTCGACGTCACGTGGCTCGGGGTCCGCCGCCGGTTCCGCCGCCCGGTCCGCGTCGCTGATCGTGCACAACGCCCGGGTCTTCACCGGACTGAGCGGCGGGCGGCCCGTCGAGGCGGTCGCCGTCGGACGGGACGGGAAGGTCCTCGCCACCGGGCGCGGCGGCGAGCTGCGCCGGCTCATCGGCCGGGACACCGAGGTCGTCAACGCCCGCGGCGGCACCGTCATGAGCGGAATCCACGACGGGCACGTCCACCCGCTGGGCGCGGGCAGCCGCTCGCTGCGGCCCTCGCTGGCGGGCGCGGAGACGACGGCGGCCGAGCTGACCGAGATCCTCACCGGCTTCCTCAAGGACTCCCCCGGTCAGGAACCCGACGGCTGGCTCGTGGTGGAGGACTGGAACCCGATCGGCCTGCTCCCGCAGGGCTCCGTGCCGCACCACACCCTGCTGGACGCGCTGCCCACCCGCCGCCCGGTCGCGCTTGTCGGCGGTGACGGGCACAACATCTGGGTCAACGCGCGGGCCCTGGAGATCGCCGGCATCACGGCCGCGACGCCCGACCCGGTCGGCGGCAAGATCGTCAAGGGTACGGACGGCAGGCCGACCGGTGTCCTCAAGGACGATGCCCAGCCGCTGGTCACCCGGCACATCCCGGAGCCGACCGAGGCCGAGCTGACCGCCGCCTGCGCCCGGGTGCTCGCCCAGGCGGCCGCCTCCGGGGTCACCACGATGATGGACGCCCTGGTGGGGCGCGGTGAGCTGAGGACGTATCAGGCGCTGGCGGCGGCCGGGCAGCTGCCGCAGCGGATCGTGCCGGCGATCCGGATCGAGGCGGAGCAGGCGAAGGACCCGGCGGCCGCGCTCGCGTACGCCCGCGCGCTGAAGAGCGAGTTCGGCGGCGTCCGGGGGCTGCGCTTCGGCATGGTGAAGGTGTTCCTGGACGGGGTGATCGAGTACCCGGCGCAGACGGCGGCGCTGCTCGCGCCCTATCTGGACGGCGAGGGCCGCCCCACCACGAACCGGGGCGAATTGTATGTTTCCGGTCAGGATTACGGGAAGTTGAGCGCCGCCTTCAACCGGGCCGGCTGGCAGATGCACGCCCACGGCCTCGGCGACCGCGCCGTCCGCACCGCGCTCGACGGCTACGCGTACGCGCGCCGCGCCACCGGTCTGCGCGACGCGCGCAACGCCGTCGCCCACCTCCAGCTCGTCGACCCGGCCGACCTCGGCCGGTTCGCGGCGCTCGGGGTGGTCGCCTGCATGCAGTTGCAGTGGGCGGCGCGCGACACCTGGACGATGGAGGCGCTGCTGCCGTACATCGGGCCCGAGCGGCACCGGTGGATGTACCCGGCGCGCAGCCTGGAGCGGCACGGCGCCCGGCTGGCCGGCGGCTCCGACTGGCCGGTCGACCCGCTTCAGGTGTGGAACCAGCTGCGGACCGCGATCGACCGGCAGGGCGCGGAGGGCGAGGGGGAGCTCTACCGCGAGCTTGAGGGCCTGAGCCGGGGTTCGGCGCTGCGGATGCACACGTACGGCACGGCCTGGCAGCTGCGGATGGACCAGCTGACCGGCACGGTCCAGCGGGGGCGGGCAGCGGACCTGATCCTGCTCGACCGCGATGTGACCAAGTGTCCGATTCCGGACATCAGCGACACGAAGGTGGAACTCACCCTGGTCGGCGGGCGAGCCGTGCACGACGCGCACACGGCGACGGGCCGGGCGGCCGCGGCCGGTCTGGCGCGGGCGGCGGCGGGGCCGCGACCGGCGGCGTACGCGGCGGTGCACGGCGGCGGCCGGCACAAGGCGTGCGGCTGCGGCTGAGCACTCGCGGGCGCTCAGGGCTCCTTCGGCCCACGGGGACCCGTACGCCCCCGGGGACCCGTACGCCCACGGGACCCGTACGGCCGCGGAAGGATTGCCGCGGCCGTACGGCGCGTCGAGGATCGGAGCATGTTCAGCGGTGCGCATGTGATTCTCTACACCCCGGACGCGGACGCCGACCGGGCCTTCCTCAAGGACGTCCTGCACCTCGGCCATGTCGACGCGGGCGAAGGATGGCTCATCTTCCGGCTGCCGCCGGCCGAGGTCGCGGTGCACCCGACGAAGGGCGAGCCGAAGCACGAGTTCTATCTGATGTGCGACGACATCACCGGTACGCTCACCACCCTCGAAGACCGCGGCGCGGTGATCTCACGGCCCATCAGCGACCAGGGCTGGGGCCTGCTCGCCGCCGTACGACTGCCGAGCGGCGCCGAACTGCCGCTGTACGAACCGCGCCACCCCACTGCGCACGACACGTCACCCTGACGGCCCACCCCCACGCGAGCGTCATCTCATATCTGAGATAACGTGACGCCCATGGCAGACGACTACCTCGTACGCATCGGCAAGCTCATCCGTGACGCCCGGCAGCACCGGGGCTGGACGCAGACGCAGCTCGCCGAGGCCCTGGCCACAAGCCAGAGCGCCGTGAACCGGATCGAACGTGGCAACCAGAACATCAGCCTTGAGATGATCGCACGCATCGGCGAAGCACTCGACAGCGAGATCGTGTCCCTGGGTTACGCCGGACCCATGCATCTGCGGGTCGTCGGCCGCCGCCGGCTCTCCGGGGCCATCGACGTCAAGACGAGCAAGAACGCGTGTGTCGCGCTGCTCTGCGCCTCGCTCCTCAACAAGGGCCGCACGGTGCTTCGCCGTGTCGCCCGCATCGAGGAGGTCTTCCGGCTCCTGGAGGTCCTCAACTCCATCGGGGTGCGCACCCGTTGGATCAACGACGGGGTCGACCTGGAGATCGTGCCGCCGGCCGAGCTGGACATGGACTCGATCGACGCCGAGGCCGCGATCCGGACCCGTTCGATCATCATGTTCCTCGGCCCGCTGCTGCACCGCCTCGACCGCTTCAAGCTGCCGTACGCGGGCGGTTGCGACCTCGGTACGCGCACGATCGAGCCGCACATGATCGCGCTGCGCCGCTTCGGCCTCGACATCACGGCCACCGAGGGCCTCTACCACGCGCAGGTCGAGCGGTCGGTCTCCCCCGACCGCCCGATCGTCCTGACCGAACGCGGCGACACGGTAACGGAGAACGCCCTCCTCGCAGCAGCCCGCCACGACGGCGTGACCGTCATCCGCAACGCCTCCTCCAACTACATGGTCCAGGACCTCTGCTTCTTCCTGGAGGCGCTCGGCGTACGGGTGGACGGCATCGGCACGACGACGCTGACCGTGCACGGTGTCCCGCAGATCGACGTGGACGTGGACTACTCCCCGTCCGAGGACCCGGTCGAGGCGATGAGCCTGCTGGCCGCGGCGGTCGTCACGGAGTCCGAGCTGACGATCCGCCGGGTCCCGATCGAGTTCATGGAGATCGAGCTCGCGGTCCTGGAGGAGATGGGCCTCGACCACGACCGCTCGCCGGAGTACGCCGCCGACAACGGCCGTACGCGCCTGGTGGACCTGACGGTCCGGCCCTCCAAGCTGGAGGCCCCGATCGACAAGATCCACCCGATGCCGTTCCCGGGCCTGAACATCGACAACGTGCCGTTCTTCGCGGCCATCGCGGCGACGGCCCAGGGCAAGACCCTGATCCACGACTGGGTCTACGACAACCGCGCGATCTACCTCACCGACCTCAACCGCCTCGGCGGCCGCCTCCAACTCCTGGACCCCCACCGCGTCCTGGTCGAGGGCCCCACCCGCTGGCGCGCGGCCGAGATGATGTGCCCCCCGGCCCTGCGCCCCGCGGTCGTCGTCCTCCTCGCGATGATGGCGGCGGAGGGCACCTCGGTCCTGCGGAACGTGTACGTCATCAACCGCGGCTACGAGGAACTGGCGGAGCGCCTGAACTCGGTAGGAGCACAGATCGAGATTTTCCGGGACATCTGACGCGAAGCCAGTCAGTCCCCTGCCTCCCGGCCCTCCCCGTCGCTATGAGGGGCGGGCCGGTGGCGTCGACGGTACCGGGGTGAAGGGGCCCGGGCTGGTGGAGGCGCTGGGGCCGGGGGTTTTGGGGACGCCGGGGCGGAGCAGGTCCGGGGTGGCCGACGGGGTGGGCTCCGAGGGTGTGGGCGACGGGGTGGACGACCGGGTGGGCTCGGGCGCGGAGCTCGTCGCGGGGGGTGGGGCGAGCGGGACCGTCGGGGGTGCGGGGGCCACGTCGGACGACAGGCTCAGAGGCAGCGCGACCAGGGCGGCGACGGCGCACGACACTCCCACGCCGGCCGCGGCGCGGCGCAGCCTGCGGCGCGCCGCCGCGCGGCGGATCGCTTCGTAGCGGCCTGCGGGCGGGCCGAGGTCGGCGGCGGGTGGGCGCAGGATGACGGCGAGGGGGTCGGCCGGATCGAGGTCCGGACCCTCGTCAGAGTGCGCGATCAAGGCTTCTCCCCAAGTGGGCGCGGAGCAGTTCTCGGGCCGCGTGGAGGTCGGCCTTGACGGTTCCCTCCTTGCGCTCGGTGAGCACGGACACCTCCCGGATCGGCATGTCAGCGTAGTAGTGGAGCAGGATCGGGACGCGCAGTCGTTCCGGCAGCGACTGTACGAGGAGCCGTACCGAAGGGTCCGGGGGTTCGGGCCGCGGGCCGACCGTGGCTTCTACGGTGGCGCGGTGCACGGCTCTGCGTTCGCGTTCGAGCTTGCGCCAGTGGTCCCGGACGAGGTTGGCCGCCGTGACGTAGAGGAAACCCTGGGGCTCCGCCACGGAGGTCCAGCGGGCCCAGAGCCGGGTGAACGCCTCCGAGGCGATCTCGTGGGCCGTCTCGTCGTCGTCGACCAGCCGCCGGCACCAGCCGGCGAGGCGCGGATAGAGGGCGGCGAACAGTTCGGACGCCGCCCTCTCACGGGACCCTTTCACCGCTCTCCATGGTCGTGATCAGGGTTCTCCGGGGACAGCGTGGCGAAGACGATCACGTTGTCCCGGTACTCCTCACCGGCACGGGGGCCGCCGCAGGTGATGAGCCGCAGCTCGGGGCGGTCCACGTTGCCGTAGACCGCGTCCGACGGGAAATCGGCCTTGGCGACCGTCCGTACCTCGGTGACGGTGAAGACCTCCGTGGTGCCGTTCTCCAGGCGCGCCTCGATCCGCCCGCCCCGCCGCAGCCGCCCGAGGTTCCGGAAGACTCCGTCCCCCCAGGCCCCGACCGTGACATGGCCGAGGATCACCGACGGGCCGGTCCGACCCGGCGTCGGCGAGTGCCGGTACCAGCCCGCCACGTCGTCCTCGGCGATCGGCGGCACCTCTACGCTGCCGTCCTGGGCCAGCCCCAGCTGCATCAGCGCGGTGTCTACGCCGATGGCCGGGATCCGCAGACCGACCGGGATCGAACGGACGGGCGTGCGCGCCGCGTTCCCGGAGGACCGTGGCGTGCTCTTCGGACTTGCGGTCGCGCCCTGGGTCGTACGGGTCGTACGGGCACCGCCGCAGCTCACGAGCAGCGACGCCATCGACGCGGTGGCGAAGGCGCGCCTGGAGAGCGAGGTCATGCCCCGGTCGCCTGCCGGCGGCGTATGAACACGAACGCGGCGCCGCCACCGACGAGCACCGCGGCGGAGGCCCCGCCGATCAGCCCGGCGTCGGCCATGGGGTTCGCCGATACGGGCGTCAGCGCACCGGTGTCGGGTGCGCCGCTCGGCACGACGGCGACCTGACCGGAGGTCGGAGCTGCCGGGGCGGGGGTCTTGGGCGCGGGGGTCCCGGGCGCGGGGGAAACGGACGGCTCGGCCGGGGCCTTGGGCGCGGGGGCCGCGCTGCGCGTGGGAGCCGGGGTGGGCCCGTCGGCGAAGGCGGGCGCGGTGCTCGCCGCCAGGGCGGTGCAGGCGAGTGCCAGGGCACTGAAGGCAGTACGGCGGACGGTTCGGCGCATCGATCGCTCTCTCTCGAGGGGGTGGTGCGTGATGGATCGAGAGGAGAGACGAGGCAGCGGGGGGAGTAGTTGCAAAGAGATGGCAAAGCCGGTCGGGGGTCCCATGGATGGCGAAGCCGGTCGGGTCCTTGGATGGCGAAGCCGTCCCGGACTCCCCCGCCGCGTATCCGCGTGTCAGTTCGGGGGCGCCGGCTGCCTGCGGAGTTTCTTGCGGAGGTTGCGGGTCTCGGGGTGCTTGGGGCCGAAGGCCGCGTCCAGGATCGCGAAGCTGTCGTCGTACCACTGGCGGGCCTGGTCGGGGCCGTCGGTGAGCAGGGCGACGTCGCCGAGGCGTTCGCAGACGATGCTCAGGTCCCGCTGGGTCTCCAGGTCGCGCGGGTCGTCGCCGAGGAGCAGGCGGCGGATGGAGAGGGACTCGTCGTAGTGGGCGCGGGCGGCCTCCAGCTCCCGGCGGCGCACAGCCAGGTCGCCGAGGCGCTCGTACTGGACGCCGAGGTCCCGGCGGGCCTGCGGGTCGCCGGGGAGTTCGGCCGCGAGTTCCCGGCGTACGGCCAGGGCGCGGGCGTACCACTCGGCCGCCTCGTCCAGCTCCTGGCGTTCCGTCGCCAGCAGACCGAGCCGCTCCTGGACCACGGCCTGTTCCCGGCGGTCTCCGGGGTCGTGCGGATCGGCCGCGACCACGCGCTCGGCGAGCGCGAGGGCCGTCAGGTAGCGGTCGTGCGCCGTGTACTGGGCCGCCACTCCGCCGGCCTTGAGGGCGATCTCGCCGAGTTTGAACTCGCCGAACCGCAGGTCCCGCAGCAGCCGGACGTCGGCCGGGTTCTCCTCGTGCAGCCGCGTGGTGATGGCCAGGCCCTCCGCGTACGCCTGCTCGGCCTGGTCGAGGCGGTTCTCGCCCACCCAGAAGTCGCCGTACTTGTTGAACGACACGCCGAGGTCCCGCCGCGTGGAGACGTCGGGGAACTGTTCGGCCAGGCGGATCGACTCCGCCAGCATGCGTTCGTAGTGCCGCCGCGCCTCGCGCGGCTTGCCTCTGCGCAGGGCCTGGTCACCGGCCTGCTCGGCGGAGAAACAGCTGTCGACGAGACCCTGCCGGACCCGGACCGCATCCCATCTCGTCATCGAACCCCCACGCACACGACCCGGCCCCATCACGGAGGGAAACCAGAGGAAAACCAGCTGACGGGACCACTATCCCCGGCGCCGGCACCCTCCGAATCGTCCTGAGTCCAACCTTCCACCAGAGTTCACCCGGCGGTCGTGGGCAGGTCAGGCGGTACGGGCGGGCGGTGCGGAAAGACGGTACGGGCGGGCGCCGCGGGGACGGCCCGCCCGTACCGGTCCCGCTACTTCAGGGCGGCGATGGCGGCCTCGTAGTCCGGCTCGGTGGTGATCTCGCCGACCAGCTCCGAGTGCAGCACCTCGTCGTTCTCGTCCAGGACGACCACGGCGCGGGCGGTCAGGCCCGCCAGCGGGCCGTCGCTGATGTCGACGCCGTAGTTGGTGTGGAAGTCGCGGTCGCGCAGGGTGGAGAGCGTCTTCACGTTCTCCAGGCCCTCGGCACCGCAGAAGCGGGACTGCGCGAAGGGCAGGTCGGCGGAGATGCACAGCACGACCGTGTTCTCCAGGTCGGCCGCCTTCTCGTTGAACGCACGGACAGAGGCGGCGCAGACGCCGGTGTCGACGCTCGGGAAGATGTTCAGCACCTTGCGCTTCCCGGCGAACTGCTCCAGCGAACTGTCCGTCAGCTCCTTGGCGACGAGCGAGAACGCCGGAGCGACGCTGCCGGGGGCGGGCAGCACACCGTTGACCTGCACGGGGTTGCCCTTGAAGGCGATCTGGGCCATGGGGAGTCTCCCTCGGAGGGTGTTCGGAGAGTGATACGACAACGCCCCCGATCGTACGTCGCGTGATGCCCCGGCACGCCGCGCTACCAGTCGATCCGGTCGACCACCCACTTCCGCAGCGCCGCGTCGTCGGCCGGCAGCTCCTCGTCGGCCGGGCACGGGGTCAGGACGAGGACGAAGTGCGTGAGATACCCGTACGGGCCGTGGTCCGCCAGCGGGCTGACGACGACGGCGTGATCGCCGGTGCGCCATATCCGGCAGAGCGCGAACGGGCCCATGCCGAACCAGTCGTCGGTGCGCACGGTCCGGACCGGTGGGTGACCCAGCACCTCGCTCACGGTGGCGGACGCCTCGGCGAGCTCCGACTCGCAGGTGTCGAGCGGGACATCCGTACGGAACGTCCAGCCGAGCTCGTCCGCCCAGCCGCGGACGTCACCGGTCAGCCAGTCGACGTTGTTCTCGCCGTCCGGGTCGTACGGGCAGGCCTCGGCGAAGACCAGGTTGAGCGTCGCCGTCCCGTCCCCCATCGGGTTGTCCACGTTGTACGAGAGGACATGGTCGTGGCGCGTGCGCTCCGCGTCGCACACCAACTGCGTGAAGCCCCAGCCCAGGACGTCGGTGCCGTGGTCGAGGATCCGGTCGTCGGGCACCGGGGCCATGGTGGGGAGCGCCAGCAGGTCGCGTATCGCTTCGGCGGTCAGCGTCGAGGTGGCCAGGGCCTTCACGTTCACGTTCATGGGTCGAACGTACGCGCCCCCACTGACAGTCAGCCGGGAGGTGGTATACCGCCCTTGAGGCGTTCGATGTCGGAGGGGCGGACCTGGATCGCGAAGACGGCGATCACGAACGACACGACCGCGAACACCGCCGCCGTGATGAAGCCGGACGAGACGCCCGCCGTGAGGACCTCTTCGGACCAGGGCGGTGGCAGTTGGCCGGTTCTGGCGAACTGGGCCCGTTCCAGGGGGTTCGCCTGGGCGAGGAACTGGGGGATCAGGTCCTTCGCCTCGTTGCGGCTGGCCGTGCCGAAGACCGTCACCAGGATCGACAGGCCGAGCGAACCGCCCACCTGTTGGGTGGCGTTGAGCAGCCCGGACGCCGCGCCCGCCTCCTGCTGCTCGACGTTGGAGAGCGCCATCAGGGTCAGCGAGACGAAGATCAGGCCCATGCCGAAGCCGAAGACCAGGATCGGGCCGAGGATGCTGCCCAGATAGGTGGAGTGCACGTCGGTCAGGGTCAGCCAGGACAGGCCGATCGCCGACAGGAGCGAGCCGACGACCATGAAGGGCTTCGGCCCGTACCTGGGCAGCAGTTGGGAGGTGAGTCCCGCGCCGACCGCGATGATCGCGCTCACCGGCAGGAACGCCAGGCCGGTCTTCAGCGGGCTGAATTGCAGCACGTTCTGCACCCACAGCGTCAGGAAGAAGAACATGCCGAAGATCGCCGCGGCGAGGCAGAGCATGATGCCGTACGTCCCCGCCCGGTTGCGGTCGGCGAACATGTGCAGCGGGGTGATCGGCTGCCGGGAGCGCCGTTCCACCAGGATGAAGAGGAGCAGCAGGACGACCGCCGCGCCGAACGAGGCCAGCGTCCAGGGGTCGCGCCAGCCCTCCTGGGCGGCGCGGATGAACCCGTACACCAGCGCCACCATGCCGAGGGTGGAGGTGAGCGCTCCGGTGAAGTCGAAGTGGCCGGGGTGCCGCTCGGACTCCCGGATGTGCCGGGGCGTGAGGAACGCGATGAGCAGCGCGATCGGCACGTTCACGAAGAAGATCCAGCGCCAGTCGAGCCATTCGACGAGCAGACCGCCGGCGACGAGGCCGATCGCGCCGCCGCCCGCCGATACGGCCGCGAACACGCCGAAGGCCCGGTTGCGTTCCGGGCCTTCGTCGAAGTTCGTGGTGATCAGGGAGAGCGAGGTCGGGGAGGCTATCGCTCCGCCGACGCCCTGGAGGGCCCGGGCGGCGAGGAGTTGCCAGTCGTTCTGGGCCAGTCCGCAGAGCAGGGAGGCGAATCCGAAGAGGAGGATGCCGAAGATGAAGACGCGGCGGCGGCCGAGGATGTCACCGGCACGGCCACCGAGCAGGAGCAGTCCGCCGAAGGTCAGCGTGTAGGCGTTGACCACCCACGACAGGCTCGTGGTGGAGAACTCCAGCGAACTCTGGATGTGGGGCAACGCGATGTTGACGATCGTGATGTCGAGAACGACCATCAACTGACACGAGGCGATGACGAACAGGGCGATGCCCTTGCCGTCCCCCCCCTTCTTGGGCGTCGAGGCTTGTGCTGCGTCAGGCGTCGGCTTCGGTGTACTCATGGCGCATCGCGCCGCCTCGCTCGGTGAGGAGCCGTGGGCCGGTCGGTCCACCTTTCGACACTAAGCCCGGGTCCTGTGAGTCTCCAGTTGATCAAGCGGGGCGGGCGCGGAGTGCGCTCACTCCAGGACGGCGAGGCCGTCCAGTTCCACCTGGGCCTGCTCGTCCCAGAGCCGTACGACTCCGATGACGGCCATCGCCGGGTAGTCGCGGCCGGCCAACCGCCGCCAGATCCGGCCCAGTTCGGACGCGTGGCGCCGGTAGTCGGCGATGTCGGTGGCGTAGACCGTGACGCGGGCGAGGTCGGCCGGGGAGCCGCCGGCGTGCCGGAGCGCGGTGAGGAGGTTGGTGAGGGCCGTCTCGAACTGCTCGGGCAGGGTCTCCCCGACGACCTTGCCGTCCCGGTCGAGGCTGGTCTGCCCGGCGAGGAGGACGAGGCGGGAGCCGGTGGCGGTGACGGCGTGCGAGAAGCCGGTGGGCGGGGAGAGTTCGGCGGGGTTGTGCCGGTGCAGGCTCATGTCGTGGCCTCGCTCATGTCGTGGCTCCCCTCGGACGGGTCGGCCGGCCGCTGCTCTGATGTGCCTTCGGAGCGCGCCCGCTCCTTGTACAGCTCCCTCGCGATGATCGTGCGCTGGACCTCGGTGGCGCCTTCGTAGATGCGCGGGGCACGCACCTCCCGGTAGAGGTGTTCCAGGAGGTGGCCGCGTTGCAGGGCCCGGGCCCCGTGCAGCTGGACGGCCGCGTCGACGACGTACTGCGCGGTCTCGGTGGCGAGCAGCTTCGCCATCGCCGCGCGGCGCGGCACGTCCTCCGCCCCCGCGTCGTACGCCGCCGCCGCCGCGTACACGAGAAGGCGGGCGGCTTCGGTACGGGTGGCCATCTCGGCGACCTGGTGGGCGACGGACTGCAGGTCGCCGAGCACGCCGCCGAAGGCGGGGCGGGCGGCGGTGTGGGCGAGGGTGGCGTCCAGGGCGGCCTGGGCCATGCCGACCGCGAAGGCGCCGACGCTGGGCCGGAAGCGGTTGAGCGTGGTCATGGCGACCCGGAAGCCGCGGTCGGGCTCGCCGAGGAGGTCCGCGGGGCCGACGGGGACGCCGTCGAAGACGAGGGTGCCGATGGCGTGCGGGGCGAGCATGTCGAGGGGGCTGCCGGACAGGCCCGGCCGGCCGGCCGGGACGAGGAAGGCGGTGACGCCCCGGGCCCCGGCGCCCTGGGTGGTCCGGGCGAAGACGGTGGCGAAGTCGGCTTCGGGGGCGTTGGAGATCCAGCGTTTCTCGCCGTGCAGGCGCCAGCCGCCCGCGCCGTCCGGCCGGGCCTCCAGGGCGAGCGCGGCGGCGTCGGAGCCGGCCCCGGGCTCGCTGAGCGCGAAGGAGGCGACGGCCCGGCCCGCGACGATCTCGGGGAGCCAGCGGGCCCGCTGCTCGGGGGTGCCGAAGGCGGCGACCGGGTGGCCGCCGAGGCCCTGGAGGGCGAGGGCCGTCTCGGCCTCCGTACAGGTGTGGGCGAGGGACTCGCGGAGCAGGCAGAGGTCGAGGGCGCCCGCGTCGAAGAGCCCGGCGAGCAGGCCGTGGTCGCCGAGGGCGGCGACGAGGGGGCGGTTGACGCGGCCCGGTTCGCCCTTCTCGGCGAGTGGCCGCAGCCGTTCGGCCGCGAGGGCGCGAAGCTCCGCGCAGCGGGTGGTCTGCTGTGGATCGAGTGAGAATACGGACATTCGGACCCCTGTCCCGTTCGCCGACGTCACTTCCAACCGACTTCCATCGCGCACTGTTGACTGTCGTCACCATCACGATACGCTCGATGTGCGACCCCACCACGACAAGGGGACGAACTCATGGAGCTGACTCCCTCGGCCCACCACGACACCTTCGCGCGCGACCATCTGCCGCCCGCCGAGCAGTGGCCGCGCCTGCTCTTCGATCTGCCGGGGCTCGACTACCCGGAACGGCTCAACTGCGGCACGGAACTCCTCGACCGCACGGTGGAACGATTCGGCGCGGAGCGCCCCGCCTTCCGGGACGGCGCGGGAGATGTCTGGACGTACGGTCAGCTGCGCGAGCGGGTGGACCGGATCGCCCATGTCCTCACCTCCGAGCTCGGCGTCCTGCCCGGCAACCGGGTGCTCCTGCGCGGCCCCACCACCCCCTGGCTGGCCGCCTGCTGGCTGGCGGTCATGAAGGCGGGCGCCGTCGCCGTCACCGTGCTGGCCCAGCAGCGCGCCCAGGAGCTCGCGGTCATGTGCGAGATGGCCCGCTGCGCGCACGCGCTCTGCGACGTCCGGACGGTCGACGACCTGGTCAAGGCCGAGGTGCCGGGGCTCAGGATCACGGCCTTCGGCGGGGACGCCCCGGACGACCTGCTCGCGCTCGCCGCCACCGCGCCCGACACGTACGAGGCGGTGGAGACCGCCGCCGACGACGTGGCGCTGATCGCCTTCACCTCGGGGACCACCGGGCGGCCCAAGGGGTGCATGCACTTCCACCGGGACGTGCTGGCGGTCGCCGACACCTTCTCCGCGCACGTGCTGCGCCCCGAGCCGGACGACGTCTTCGCCGGCTCCCCTCCGCTCGGCTTCACCTTCGGGCTCGGCGGGCTCGTCCTCTTCCCGCTGCGCGCCGGGGCCAGCGCGCTGCTGCTCGAACAGGCGGGCCCCAAGCAGCTGTTGGAGGCGATCGCCGAACACCGGGTGTCGGTGCTTTTCACCGCGCCGACGGCGTACCGGGTGATGCTGGAGGAGATCGACCGGCACGGCGGGCACGACGTCTCCACCCTGACCTCCCTGCGCCGCTGCGTGTCGGCGGGCGAGAACCTGCCGGCCGCGACCTGGGACGCCTGGCACGAGCGCACCGGCCTGAAGCTCATCAACGGCATCGGGGCGACGGAGCTGCTGCACATCTTCATCTCGGCCGCCGACGGCGACATCCGCCCGGGCACCACCGGGCGGCCGGTCCCGGGCTGGCAGGCGCGGGTGGTGGACCGGTCGGGCGCGGAGGTGCCGGACGGCGAGGAGGGGCTGCTCGCGGTGCGCGGCCCGGTCGGCTGCCGCTATCTGGCCGACCCGCGCCAGAGCGAGTACGTCCACGGGGGCTGGAACGTCACGGGCGACACGTACGTCCGCGACGCCGACGGCTACTTCCGCTATGTCGCCCGCGCCGACGACATGATCATCTCGGCGGGCTTCAACATCGCCGGCCCTCAGGTGGAGGAGGCGCTGCTGGCCCACCCGGACGTGGTCGAGGCGGCGGTGGTGGGGCACGAGGACGCGCTGCGCGGCCAGATCGTGGTGGCGTACGCGGTGGTACGGAACGGGGTGCCGCGCGACGCGGAGACGGCGGGGGCGCTGCGGGCGTTCGTACGGGCCCGGCTGGTGCCGTACAAGAGCCCCCGGAAGATCGTCTTCCTGGACGCGCTGCCCCGGACGGCGACGGGCAAGCTCCAGCGATTCCGGCTGCGCGCGGGCCCCGAGGACACCCCCTAGAGTGATCACGTGGCCGAGCAGCACACCCCCCGTTCCCTGATCGTCTCGCTGTACGGCGCGTACGGCCGCGGCCTCGCGCCCGGCGAGGAGCCCTTGCCGGTGGCCGAGCTCATCCGCCTCCTCGCGGTGCTCGGCGTGGACGCGCCGTCGGTGCGCTCGTCGGTGTCCCGGCTGAAGCGGCGGGGCCTGCTGCTGCCCCGGCGGACGTCGGACGGGGCAGCGGGATACGTCCTGTCGGACGACGCCCGCCAGCTCCTGGACGACGGCGACCGCCGGATCTACGCCCGTACGGTGCCGGCGCTCTCCGACGGCTGGGTCCTCGCCGTCTTCACCGTCCCCGAGGCCGAACGTCACAAGCGCCACCTGCTGCGCTCGCGCCTGGCCCGGCTCGGCTTCGGCACGGCGGCGCCGGGGGTCTGGATCGCGCCGGCGCGGCTGTACGAGGAGACCCGGCACACCCTGGAACGCCTCGGCCTCTCCACGTACGTGGACCTCTTCCGGGGCGAGCACCTGGGGTACGCGCCGACGGCGGAGGCGGTGGCGCGCTGGTGGGACCTGCCGTCGATCGCCAAGCTCCACGAGGAGTTCCTGGCCGCGCACGAGCCGGTGCTGCGGGCCTGGAAGGCCGCCCCGGGCTCGGCGGAGGACGCCTACCGCGACTACCTCTTCGCCCTGGACACCTGGCGCCGCCTCCCGTACGCGGACCCGGTCCTCCCGGCCGAGCTGCTCCCCCAGGACTGGCCGGGCGCCCGCTCGGCGGCGGTCTTCGCGGAACTGCACGAGCGGCTGCGGGACGTGGGGGCGGAGTTCGCGCAACCGGCCGACGAGACCGGTCGTCCTTCCAGTACATGACATCCGTCCGTACCGAAGAGGAGCCGTTGGAGCCCGCCTGGCTGGTCGCCGCGAACGTCGTGCTGTGGCGGCGGTGGGGCGACCTCGGCCAGGAGCTGCGGCCCGGCACGAAGGCGTACAAGGGCGGGGCGAAGGTGTACGTCGTCGACACCTATCCCGGCATGGGCAACGAGCAGCTGACCACCGTCGGCCGCGGGCGCCACAACGGCCGGTGGATCACCATCGACATGGGCACCCGGCATCTGCACACCTTCCGCGCCACGTTGGTGTACGCGCCGGCCGTGCTGCGGCGCCACCGCGGCGCCGGCTGGTTCCCGCGCACGCGCGAGGGCGCCGAGCAGGCGGCCGTCGAGCTGGAGCGCACGGCGCGGGAACTACGGCGCACCCACCATGCGGGCCCGCACCCCGACCCGTGCCTGTGTCATGACTGCCTGAACGTCACTTCAGTCTGAGCCTCGGCTTCGGGGCGTCCGTGCGGCCCGTCGGGGGTGTGCGGCTGCCGGCGCGGTACGGGGGCGGCCAGGGGGCTGCCGGGCCCTGGTAGTTCTGGTCGGCCGCCGCGTGCAGGGTCCAGTGCGGGTCGTAGAGGTGGGGGCGGGCCAGGGCGCAGAGGTCGGCGCGGCCGGCCAGGAGGAGCGAGTTGACGTCGTCCCAGGAGGAGATCGCGCCGACCGCGATGACCGGGACGCCGAGCGCGTTGCGGATCCGGTCGGCGTACGGGGTCTGGTAGGAGCGGCCGTACTCGGGGCGTTCGTCGGGGACGACCTGGCCGGTGGAGACGTCGAGGGCGTCGGCGCCGTGGGCGGCGAAGGCGCGGGCGATCTCGACGGAGTCCTCGGGCGTGGTCCCGCCGTCCGCCCAGTCGGTCGCGGAGAGGCGGACGGTCATCGGCCGGTCCTCGGGCCACACCTCCCGTACGGCGTCGAAGACTTCGAGGGGGAAGCGGAGCCGGTTCTCCAGCGGGCCGCCGTAGGCGTCGTCGCGGTGATTGGTCAGCGGGGAGAGGAATCCGGAGAGCAGGTAGCCGTGGGCGCAGTGGAGTTCCAGGAGGTCGAACTCGCACGCCGCGGCGCGCCGGGCGGCCGCGGTGAACTCCTCCCGTACGGCGGTCATTCCGGCGCGGTCCAGGGCGTGCGGGATCTGGTTGACGCCCGGGCGGTACGGGAGCGGTGAGGCGGCTGTCAGCGGCCAGTTGCCTTCGGGGAGTGGCTGGTCCATGCCCTCCCACATGCGGCGGGTGGAGCCCTTGCGGCCGGAGTGGCCGAGCTGGACGCCGATCGCGGTGCCGGGGGCCTGCGCGTGCGCGAAGGCCGTGATCCGGCTCCAGGCGCCGGCCTGTTCGTCGGTCCACAGGCCGGTGCAGGCGGGGGTGATGCGGCCCTCGGGGCTCACGCAGACCATCTCGGTCATGATGAGACCGGCGCCGCCGAGGGCACGCGCGCCGAGGTGGACGAGGTGGTAGTCGCCGGGGAGGCCGTCCTCGGCGACGTACAGGTCCATCGGTGAGACCACGACCCGGTTGCGCAGGGTGAGTCCGCGCAGCCGGAAGGGGGTGAACATCGGCGGGGTGCCGGGCGGGCAGCCGAAGTCCCGTTCGACGGAGTCGGTGAACCGGGGGTCGCGCAGGCGCAGGTTGGCGTGGGTGACGCGGCGGCTGCGGGTGAGGAGGTTGAAGGCGAACTGGCGTGGCGGCTGGTCGAGATGGCCGGCGATCTCCTCGAACCAGCGCAGGCTGGCCGCCGCCGCGCGCTGGGTGGACTCGACGACGGGCCTGCGCTCGGTCTCGTACGCGGTCAACGCCTCGGCGATCGTGGGCTGTTCCTCGACGCAGACGGCGAGCGCGAGGGCGTCCTCGACGGCGAGCTTGGTGCCGGAGCCGATGGAGAAGTGGGCGGTGTGGGCGGCGTCGCCGAGGAGGACGGTGGTGCCGTGGGACCAGCGCTCGTTGACCACCGTACGGAACGCGGTCCAGGAGGAGTTGTTGGAGCGCAGGGGCCGGCCGCCGAGGACGTCGGCGAAGAGCTTGGCGCAGCGGGCGGTGGACTCGTCCTCGTCCAGCTCGTCGAATCCGGCGGCCCGCCAGACCTCTTCGCGCATCTCGACGATGACGGTGGAGGCGGAGGAGGAGAAGGGGTAGCCGTGGAGCTGCATCACGCCGTACTCGGTCTCGGCGATCTCGAAGCGGAAGGCGTCGAGGGCGAAGTCGGCGGCGAGCCAGATGTAGCGGCAGCGGTGGGTGGTGATCCGGTGGCGGAAGACGTCCGCGTGGGCCTCGCGGGTCGCGCTGTGGACACCGTCGGCGGCGATGACGAGGTCGTGCGTGGCGGCCAGCTCGGCGGCGGGCGGCGCTTCGGTACGGAAGCGGAGCCGTACGCCGAGTTCGGCGCAGCGGGCGTGCAGGATCTCCAGGAGCCGGTGGCGGCCGAGGGCGGCGAAGCCGTGGCCGGTGGAGGTGAGGAGGTGGCCGCGGTGGCCGATGTGGATGTCGTCCCAGCGGACGAACTCCTCCTGGAGCGCCCGGTGGACGGCGGGGTCGGCATGCTCGATGGCGCCGAGGGTCTCGTCGGAGAGCACGACCCCGAAACCGAAGGTGTCGTCGGGCGCGTTCCGCTCCCAGACGGTGACCTCGCGGGCGGGATCGAGCCGCTTGAGCAGCGCGGCGGCGTAGAGCCCGCCGGGGCCGCCGCCGACGATGGCGATGCGGAGGGGGGTGGGTGCGGGTGCGGGGGCGGGTGCGGGCTGGTCGTGGGGGTGGGCGCCTGCGGCGGGCTCCTTCCCCACCCCGCCCCTTCCCGAACCGGGACTCCGCCCCGGACCCCGCGCCTCGAACGCCGGCGAGGCTGGATTTCCGCCCATCGTCAGCGCCCCCGCCATTTCGGGGGGCGTTTCTCGGTGAAGGCGGCGTGGAATTCGGCGTAGTCCTCGCCGTTCATCAGGAGCGCCTGGGTGGCGGCGTCGAGTTCTACGGAGGCCGCGAGCGGCATGTCCAGTTCGGCGGTGAGCAGGGCCTTGGTCTGGGCGTGGGCGAGCGCCGGGCCGTCGGCGAGGCGGCGGGCCAGTTCTGCGGCGCGGGCGCCGGCGCCGCCCTCCTCGGTGAGCTCGCTGAGCAGGCCGATGCGCTCCGCCTCCGTCGCTCGGACCGGTTCGCCGAGCATGAGGAGGCGGGTCGCGTGGCCCAGGCCGACGACCCGGGGCAGCAGGTACGCCGCGCCCATGTCGCCGCCGGAGAGACCGACGCGGGTGAAGAGGAAGGCGAAGCGGGCGCTCGGGTCCGCGATCCGGAAGTCGGCGGCCAGGGCGAGCACCGCTCCCGCGCCCGCCGCGACGCCGTGGACGGCCGCGATCACCGGGAACGGGCACTCCCGGATCGCCCGGACGACCTGCCCGGTCATCCGGTTGAAGTCGAGCAGCTGCGCGGTGTCCATGGCGAGCGTGGCGCCGATGATCTCGTCAACGTCGCCGCCGGAGCAGAAACCGCGCCCCTCGCCGCCGAGCACGAGGGCACGCACCGCCCGCTCGCGGGAGAGTTCGGCGAGCAGGTCGCGCAGGTCGGCGTACGCGCCGAAGGTGAGCGCGTTGAGTTTCGCGGGGCGGTCGAGAGTGACGGTGGCGACGCCGTCGTCGACGGTGAGGCGCAGATGCCGCCAGCGCTCGGTACGGGGTGCGGAGCCGGTAAAGGGGCTCATGAGGGACGCCCTCCCTTCCTCCTCCCAGGAGCGTATCACCGTGTTGTGACTGTCGTCACGAGTACGCGATACCCGGGGATGTCCCGCAGGGCCGAAGGTCCCGGGCCCCCGAGGACGCTGGGCCCGGCCGCGAAGGAGGGGGTGCCCATGGAATGCGCTTGTGCGCTTCGTAAGGTTGAAAGCAGGACGTCTCGGGACACGTCCGCCTACGCCCCCGCTCCCCCGCCCCAGCCCCAGCCCCAGCCCCAGCCCTCGGCGAACGGACCCTGCCATGGTCGAAGCCACCGACCCCACCTCGTGGCGCATCGAACTTCCGCACACCACCGCCGCCGTGCCGATCGCCCGCGCCCTCGTCCGTACCGCGCTCATCGACCTCGACGCGCCCACCGACAGCGACACGGCCGAGCTGCTGACCGCCGAGCTGGTCGCCAACGCCGTGGAGCACACCGCCGGCGAGGGCCCCATCGAGCTGGTCGTCGAGCTGCTGCCGGGCGGCTGTCAGGTCGAGGTGCACGACCGGCGCCCGGCCGGCCCCGGCGAGCTGATCGGCCCGGAGCCGGTCGAGATGCCCGACCCCTGGCAGGAGCACGGCCGCGGCCTTCTCCTCATCCGCGCGCTCAGCAGCGACTGCGGGCACCGCCCCACCGCGCAGGGCAAGGCGGTCTGGTTCACCCTTCCCGCGGTTCCGGCACAGCGGCGCGGGTCGGAGCGGTGACGGTCGGAGCGGTGACGGCGAGCCGCGAGTTGCGGCGCCCGTAGAACGCGTAGACCAGCACTCCGACCACCAGGAAGAGCGCGAACTGGAGCCAGGTCGCCCACCCCGTGCCCCAGATCAGATAGAGGCAGAAGCAGACCCCGAGCACCGGGCTGAGCGGGTAGAGCGGCACCCGGAAGCTGCGCGGCAGCTCCGGATTCCGGCGGCGCAGCGCGATCACCGCGATGTTGACCACGGCCATGACGGCGAGCGTGCCGATGGTCGTCAGTCCGACCACCACGTCGAGCGAGGCGAACGCGGCCGGGACCGCGAAGACGGCGGCCACGATCCAGGTGTTGGCGACGGGCGTGGCGCTCTTCGGCGAGACCCGCTCGAAGACCCGGGGGACGAGGCCGTCCCGGGACATCGACATCAGGACGCGAGTCTGCCCGTACATCACCGCGAGGACGACGGACGCGATGGCGACGACCGCGCCGAAGGCGATGATCCCGCCGCCGATCGAGGACCCGGTGACCTGGTCGACGACGAGCGAGAGCGCGGCCGGCTTGTCGGCGACGGCGTCGGCGCCGAGCGCCCCGATCGCGGAGAGCGCCACCGCGCAGTAGAGCAGCGTGACCAGACCGATGCAGATGAGGATGGCTACGGGGATGTTGCGGCGGGGGTTCTTGACCTCTTCGCCGGCGGTGGTGATCGCGTCGAAGCCGATGTACGAGAAGAACGCCACCGAGGCGCCCGCGGTGATCCCGGCGGCGCCGTGCGTGGCGAACGGCGAGAGGTTGCCGTCCTGGAAGGCGCTGAAGCCGATCGCGCAGAAGAGGACCAGGATCCCGATCTTGAGGACGGCCATCGCGGCCGTCGCCCGGGCGCTCTCCCGGACCCCGCGCACCAGCAGCGTGGCGGCGAGGGCGATGACGATCACGGCGGGCAGGTTGATCACACCGCCGTCGCCGGGGCCGGCGGAGAGCGCGTCCGGCAGCCGCAGCCCGACGAGACCGTCGAGGAGTTCGTTCAGGTACTGGCTCCAGCCGACCGCGACCGCGGAGACGGACACGCCGTACTCCAGGAGCAGGCACCAGCCGACGAGGAAGGCGACCCGCTCGCCGAGGCTCGCGTAGGCGAAGGAGTAGGACGAACCGGAGACGGGTATCGCGCCGCCCAGCTCGGCGAAGGAGAAGGCGGTGAAGACGCAGGTGATCGCGGCCAGGACGAACGAGACGACGACGGCCGGACCGGCCTCGGCGACGCTGTCGGAGAGGCCGACGAAGATCCCGGTGCCGACGATCGCGCCGATGCCGAAGCACACCAGCTGGAACAGGCCCATGGTGCGCTTGAGTCCGTGGCCTTCGAGGTCCGCGCCGGACTCGGCGATCAGCTGCTGGGGGGATTTGATCCGCGAAGCGGACGGGGACATGCGGGGGTTCTCATCTCTGGTCGAGCAGGGCGCGCGGGGGGCGGACGCGCGAGTGGGGTCCGAGCGTGCGAGCTCGAACCCCACCAATCGACCCGATGGTAACCATGGGATCGCATATACACCCAATCGGGCGTATCGCTATCCGACCGCTGAGCGATCGCCGCCCGATCGCTATCCGAGGTCGCCGGCCATCGTGGCGACGAGGACCGCCTTGATCGTGTGCATCCGGTTCTCGGCCTCGTCGAACACGACGGAGTGCTCGGACTCGAAGACCTCGTCGGAGACCTCCAGCTCGGTCAGGCCGTGCCGGGCGTGGATGTCGCGGCCGACGGCCGTGCCGAGGTCGTGGAAGGCCGGCAGGCAGTGCAGGAACTTCACGTCCGGGTTGCCGGTGGCGCGCAGGACGTCCATGGTCACGGCGTACGGCGCGAGGTCGGCGATGCGCTCGTCCCAGACCTCCTTCGGCTCCCCCATGGAGACCCAGACGTCGGTGGCGACGAAGTCCGCGCCCCTGACCCCCTCGGCGACGTCCTCGGTGAGGGTGATCTTCGCGCCGCTGTTCTCCGCGAGCGCGCGGGCGGAGGCGACGATCGCGTCGGCCGGCCAGTACGCCTTGGGGGCCACGATCCGGACGTCCATGCCGAGGAGGGCGCCGGTGACGAGGTAGGAGTTGCCCATGTTGAAGCGGGCGTCGCCGAGGTAGGCGAAGGCGACCGCGGCGAGCGGCTTGTCGGTGTGCTCGGTCATGGTGAGGACGTCGGCGAGCATCTGGGTGGGGTGCCAGTCGTCGGTCAGACCGTTGAACACGGGCACGCCCGCGTGGGCGGCGAAGTCCTCGACCTTCGAGTGGCTGTCGCCGCGGTACTCGATCGCGTCGAACATGCGGCCGAGCACCCGGGCGGTGTCCTTGACCGACTCCTTGTGGCCGATCTGCGAACCGGAGGGGTCCAGGTAGGTGGTGGAGGCGCCCTGATCGGCGGCGGCGACCTCGAAGGCGCACCGGGTCCGGGTGGAGGTCTTCTCGAAGATCAGGGCGATGTTCCGGCCGCGCAGCCGCTGGACCTCCGCGCCCGCCTTCTTGGCCGCCTTCAGCTCGGCGGCCAGCTCGATCAGCCCGCGGAACTCCTCGGCGGTGAAGTCCAGCTCCTTGAGGAAGTGGCGGCCGATGAGGTCGGTGGCCATGGGGCGCTCCTGGGTACGGTCGGGGAGGGCGAACAACTCTACGACTGGAAGTCTATACGTAGATCAGCATGGCTATACAGGGGTTCGCCCGCCCATTTGTCCGCCGCCGCTCCTCACACGGCGTCGCGCTCCACCGGGCAGCTCATGCAGCGCGGGCCGCCCCTCCCCCGGCCCAGCTCGCTGCCGGGGATCTCGATCACCTCGATGCCCTGTTTGCGCAGATGGGTGTTGGTGGTGGAGTTCCGCTCGTACGCCACCACCACGCCGGGCTCGACGGCGAGGACGTTGCAACCGTCGTCCCACTGCTCGCGCTCCGCCGCGTGGACGTCCTGCGTCGCGGTGAGGACCCGGATGTCCTGGAGGCCGAGGGCGGCCGCGATCGCGCTGTGCATGTGCTCGGGCGGGTGGTCGGTGACCCGCAGGGACTGGCCCTCGTCGCCCGGTTCGATCGTGTACGAGCGGAGCATGCCGAGCCCCGCGTACTGGGTGAAGGTGTCGTGGTCGACCATCGTCATCACCGTGTCGAGGTGCATGAACGCGCGGCGCTTCGGCATGTCGAGGGCGATGATCGTACGGGCCGAGCCGGCCGCGAACATGCCCCGGGCCAGCATCTCCACCGCCTGCGGGGTGGTCCGCTCGCTCATCCCGATCAGCACGGCGCCGTTGCCGATGACGAGGACGTCGCCGCCCTCGATGGTGGACGGGTAGTCGGCCTGACCCTCGGACCAGAGATGGAAGGTGCCCGCCTCCGGGCCGGTGAAGAGCGGGTGGTGCTTGTAGATCGCCTCGAAGTGGACCGTCTCGCGCTGGCGGGCGGGCCAGCGCATCGCGTTGATGGAGACGCCGTCGTAGATCCAGGCGGAGGTGTCCCGGGTGAAGATGTGGTTCGGCAGCGGCCCCAGGATGAAGTCGTCCAGGTCCATCGCGTGGAACCGGACCGAGGTGGGCTCGCGGTGCGCGGCCAGGAACTCCCGCTTGGTCATCCCGCCGACCAGCGCCTCGACGAGCGCGGGTGCGTCCAGGGAGTCGAAGGCCGCGTGGAGGTGGTCGGCGGCGAGCGGACCGTACTCCTTCTCGTCGAAGACCCGGTCCAGGACGAGTTTGCGGGCGGCGGGCAGTTCGAGGGACTCCGCCAGGAGGTCCCCGAAGAGATGGACTTCGACGCCCCGGTCGCGCAGGACGTCGGCGAACCCGTCGTGCTCCTGCCGGGCGCGGCGCACCCAGAGCACGTCGTCGAAGAGGAGAGCGTCCTTGTTCGAGGGTGTCAGCCTCTTCAGCTCCAGATCGGGCCGGTGCAGTATGACGCGGCGGAGCCGCCCGGCCTCGGAAGCGACATCGAATCCCATGCGCCCATCCTGACGGAGCCGGGCGGCTCGCGCGTGGTTCTCACGTGACGGAGACGGCGACGATGACGACCACGAGGGTGACCAGAGCGGCGAGCAGCGTCAGCGCGACGAGCCGGCCGTCGCCGGGGGCGCGTGGGGGTGCGGTCGCTGCATCGGGTGGTGCCGGTGGGGGTGCGGGGGGCGGGGGGACGGGTGGCTGGTGTACGGGCGGCTGGTGTAGGGGCGGCTGGTGTAGGGGCGGCTGGTGTAGGGGTGGCTGGTGTACGGGCGGCTGGTGTACGGGCGGCTGGGTCTGGTGCGTCCGGGGCGGCTCCGTCGGCCGGGGTTCCTGGACGAGTCCCCGCCAGACGGCCTCGGGGAGTCCGGGCCGCTCGTCGTCCACGATCTGCGCGAACGCGGACCGGGCGGCGGGGACGGGGCTGGCCCGGAGCCGGGTCAGCAGCACGACGAGCACGCCGGGGGCCGGGGCGTCGCCCTCGTCGAGGAGCGGGCGCACGGCCCAGCGGTACAGAGCGGCGGCGTTGGCGGCGCGCTCGGTGTCGTCGGGTTCGCCGAGGAGGGCGGAGCGCGGTGCGGTCACGAAGAGTTCGTGGGCGAGGACGAGATCGCGGAACTCGCGGCGCATGGGGTGCGGCCAGGTGGGCACGCGGCGGGCGAGCTCGTGCATGAGGAGGGTGGTGACCTGGTACGGGCGGTGCCCCCGGAGCGCGGTGAGCAGTTCGGCGTCGCCGGCGGCCCGGATGCGCGCCTCGGCGTCGTCGGGCGCGGCGGAGAGCCACCGTACGAGACCGGTCTCGACGGGCCTCCCGCGCCGCGACCTGCCCCTGCGCCACCACGTCCGCCCGCCCTTGGGCTCCCGCCACACGGGCGCCACGACGGGCAGAAGGCCCTCGGCGGGGGCCGGGGCGGGCCGGGGGTAGGACTCGGGGGGCTCCGGGGGGCGTTGGGGTGCGGCGGGGCCGGTGGCCTGGTGCGGGGCGGGAGCGGCGGTGGCCTGGCGCATGGGCTGCGGGGGCGGCGCGGACGGCGCGGGCGGCGCGGACGGTGTGGATGGCGCGGGCGGCGCTGACTGGTGCATGGGCGGCAGCGCCGGGTTCCCGGCGGGTGCGGGCGGCGGGCCGGGGAAGTCCCGGTACAGCCCGGACGCTTCCTGCCCCGGATCCTCCCGCACCGGCGGCGGGCCGCCGGGGGCCTCGCGGTACGGGGACGGCCCGCTCGGGCTCTCGCGGTACGGGGACGGCCCGGCGGGCTCGTCCCGGTACGCACCGGAGAGCCCGCTGTCCTCACGGGCGACTTCCGCCCCCGGGGCCTCCCCGTACGAACCCGACACGCCCCGCGACCGGTCGTCGCGTGGGTGCGGCGGCGCGCTCGGGGTGTCGTCGTACGGGGAGGACGCCGCCGGGGTCTCGCCGTAGGCGTCCCGGGTGTCCCGGGTGTCCGGCGTCAAGGCCGGGGGTGGCGGGTACGCCGCGTCGTCCGCGACCCACGGTGTGCCGCGGGCGGGTTCCGGGGAGTTCGGCCGGTCGTACGGGCTCCTTGCGCGGGACGGCTTGTCCAGGCGGGTCACCGCGCGTTCGGCCGTCTCCAGGAGCGACAGGTCGGCCGCGCCCGGGGCCTCGCGGAGGGCCGCCACGACCGCGCCCTCCGGGCCGCCGAGGTGGTGGTGGACCAGGCGCGCCGCGAGCTCCTCCGCCATGTCGCCGACCCGCTCGCGGGGGTCCACCCGGCGACGGTCCGTGTTCCGGCTGGCCGCCCCCGCCCACTGACCGACGAACACGTAACGCAGCTTGGTCAGTTCGGCCGTGTCGTGGCTGGCGAAGGTCCAGCGGCGCGGACGCGGCACGTCACCGAACATCGCGTGCAGCCCCCGCAGCACCGCGTACGCGGTGTCGCCCCGCTCGTCCAGGAGCGTGAACCGCGCCTGCGGGTGCCGTAGCAACTCCGCCACCGCGCCCGTCAGTTCACGCTCGACACGCGGACCCGCCAGGTCGAGCGCCCGCTGACCGGCCACCGACGAGGCCACCAGCGCGTCCCTCGGGACCACGGGCAGCGACCCCCGTACCCGCCCCGACGGCAGCTCCGCCCCCTCCCAGTCCCACCCGTGCAGCCCGAGACAGAACGCCGGGTCAAGGAGTTCCGGCGAGCCGACGAGCGCGTGGCAGACCACCGACGTCCGCCCGCCCGGGTCCTGCCCCGGCATGCGCCGGATCAGCACGACGCCCGCGCGCTGCTCCACCCGGAGCAGCGCGGGCCGGGTCTCCTCCCCGCTCGCCCGCAGCAGCGCGCCGTAGATGTGGAAGAGCGTCTCCACCTCGTCCCGCGGCCCCGACCACGCCACCGGGCCGAACCCGGTGGTGCCGACGGCGTTCTCGCTGTCCCAGCGGAAGACGATCTGGTCCGCCTCGTATCTCGACCGGGCCATCAGGCCCCCTCCTCGATCGGTTCCGCCCCGGGAAGCAGCCCGCACATGGCGAAGACGGACAACAGCGGCGCGAGGACCCGGCGCGACCGGGCCCCGTGCGGGAACCGGTCCCCCTTCGCCTGCCCGCCGGTCGCCGCGACGAAGTGCAGCGTGCAGCGGGCGCAGTCGTCGAAGGGCCTGAGCCAGGCGCGGCTCGCGTAGTGGGACAGGAAGGCGTAGACGTCCCGGCTCTCGGCCCGCAGCGCGTCCCGGTCGAGCCTCGGCGGCAGCCCGCGGCCCAGCCAGCGGTCCACGGCCGGTTCGAAGCGGACCAGGTCGGACTTGTTGACGGCGATGGCCGCCGCCGCGCCGACGAGTCCGTCGTCCCGCCGCTCCAGCCGGTTGAGGACCGTGGCGAACGCCTCGTCGCCCAGGTCCCGGCGGGGCAGGCCGTCCTGCTCGCGCACCGGGTCGAGCGACGCCATCCGCAGGGCCCGCAGCGGGTCCAGTACGAAGACGAACGCGTCGACGCCCGACAGGAAGTTCGTCACCGTCCCGTCCTGGGCGAGGTCCTCGCCGGCCAGGTCGAAGAAGACGACGGGCCGGGGCGTCGCGCCCCCGGCCGAGACCAGCAGCCCGTCGGCGAACCGGGCGAACGTCTGCTGGCCGGTACGGCCCAACTGCCGCCCCTGCTGCAGACTCTGCACGCGCTCGCGCAGGAACGTGCGGTGCGCGTCCGGGTTCAGCGGCAGGCACTTCAGTCCGTACCGCTCCAGGCCGCCGAGTTCGACCTCGCCGAGCATGGCCGCGAGCAGGTGGGTCTTGCCGACGGACGAGCTGCCGACGAAGGCGATGGACAGCGGCTCGCCGTTGGTCAGGTACGGCACGGGCAGTTCGTGCGCCTCGTCCCCGGGGCCCGCGTGCGGGCACAGGTGGTACGCCTTGCGCAGGAGTTCCCGCCGGTGGGCGGGGCGGGGTTCGGCGGCGAGGTCGAGCGGTATCCGGTTGCCCTTCGCGTCGATGGTGACGAGCAGACTCTCGTCGTACTCCACCGGGAGCAGGCAGTGCGGGCACATCCGCCCGCGCGACCGCGCCGGGACGGGAGCGGCCATGGGCGCCGGCGCGGGGACGGGTGCCGGTGCGTTCCGCTCGGATCCGTCGCCGCCGAACAGCCGGGCGCGCAGGGAGAGTCGGGGCGGCACCAGGTCGTACGGGTTGCGCGGACCCTCCCGTACCGGCTCCTCTTCCGACCACTGCGGCCGCTCCGACCACTGCGACCCCGTCGTCGCCGACGCCTCGCGTTTGCTCGCGAGCCGGGCGTCGTACTCCGCGCGGCCGCGGCTGAGCGGATCAGCCGTCCCGACGGCGGTGGCGAGCGGATCGGTGACGTGCAGCAGCCTCAACAGTTCGACGGGGGAAGGCCGTTCGGCCGCCGCCGGCGCGAAGAGTCCGCTGTGTTCGAGCGCCGCCAGGCGGCGGTAGTCGCCGAGGTCCTCGGGCGGCCCCTCGCCCCGGTCGGGGTGACCGGAGAGGAGGTGGTAGCCGATCCTGCCGACCGACCACAGGTCGTCGCGGGTGTCGGCGGCGCCGCGCCCCGCGCGCTGTTCGGGCGAGGCCCACGGCGCCGCGCCGAAGGCCTCGCGGGCCTCGCCGTCGCGCAGCGCCGCGTACGGCGCGCACAGCCGCACATGGGTGCCGTCCCAGCGCACGGTGTCGGGGGCGAGCGACCGGTGCACCAGCTCGGCGGCGTGCAGCAGGCGTACGGCGAGCGCGAGTTGGGCGATCACCCGCAGCTGCTCGTCGCCGCCGAGCCGGTCGGCGCACTCGGTGAGCGGCACCCCGGTGGGCGGCCGGTAGAGCACGTAGGGCTCCGCGCACTCCAGGTCGAAGCCGACCACCCGGGTGAAGACCTCGCCGAACCCCTCGGCGCCGTAACGCCGTTCGAGCGCGACGGCGGCGGACACCTCCCGTTCGAGCGCGCCGTACGCGTGCGGGTCGGCCTGCGCCGAGAGGGGCAGCCGGTACTGGAGGACCGGCCAGCCGGCGCTCAGGGTGACCTCGCGGGCGAGCACGCCCGGGCGGCCGTACGCCCGGCGGTCCGGGCCGTAGCGGACGGAGAAGCGGATCGACTCCCCGAGGTGGGTGGAGAACTCCAACTCCTCCTGGGGGCCGGTGTGTTGCTGTGCGTCGTCGGGTTCGGTCATGGCGCTCCCGCCTCCTCTGCCCTGACGATGCGTACCACGTCCGGGCGCAGCGGTACGAGACGCAGGACGCCGGCGTGGCGTCCGGCACTCGTCCACTCCACGTCCTCCGCCGTGCCCCGCCAGATGTCGTCTCCGGTGGCGCCCCGGCGCATGGTCTCCGGTACGAAGCGGACCTGGCGGACGGCGCCCGGGTCGTGCGACAGCAGCCGGAGGTGCTCGGGGCCGCACATCGGGACCGTGCGGTCGGGGTCGTCGTCGGCGGCGATCAGCCGGGCCACCGCGTCGGGCGCGACCCCGGTGAGCCGGGCCGCGTCGGGCCGGGGGCGCCGCTCCCCCGCGCCGGGCGGCGGGGAGGCCGCGACGTCCCGTTCGAGGCGTACGCGGGTCTCGTCAAGGAGATCGGTCAACCGCTCGGCCAGCGGCAGCCGGCCGGCGTTCGCCGGATCGCGCTCGATCCCGGCCCAGCAGCCGTCGAGGATCCGGACGGTGCCCTCGACCAGGTCGGCGACGAGCGTGTCCACGAGCGCGGGACCGCCGTCGCCGTGCGTGCGCTCCAGCCAGGCGGGCGGGGAGTCCTCGGTCTCGTGTGCGTGTGCGTGTGCGTGTGCGGGTGCGACGGGCTCGAAGGAGGCAGGTCCACGGGGTTCCGGAGCGGGATCGTCCGGTGCGTCGGACCAGAGGTCGTCGCCGTCGCTGTCCGCCCAGTCGCCCCAGCTCCAGCCCGCGCCCGCGCCCGCGCCCGCGCCGGTCGACGGGTCGGTGCGCTCGGGAGCGGAGGCCGCGGGGGCGTTCAGGGGCCCGGGAGTCCCGGTGCCGATGGTCCCGCTGGTCCCCGTGGTCCCGTACCCGTCGTACCTGTACGCGTCCGCCGTCGTCGCCAGGCCCCGGAGCAGTCGGGCCACCGCCCCGGCGCCGTCCGAGCAGTGGTGGCGCACGTCGGCGAAGAGCCAGTCGTGCACGGCCGTCGTGATCACCAGGGCGTGGATCTCCTTCAGTACGGGTCCCGCGCGCTCCGCGTCCACCCGGGCCCACCAGTCGTCCACGGCCCGCGTCCAGTCCCGCAGCGCGAGCCCCACGACGCCGGCCACGGCGAGCGCGGCGGCCACGGCGCCCGCCCAGTGCGGCAGGCCTACGAGCTGGCCCACGGCCGCTCCCAGCACACCGCCGACGAGGCCGCCGAAGAGCCGGGGCGCGGCGCCGGTGCTGCCGCCGCCGTCGAGCCGGCCGTCGGGCGAGCGGTTGGGCCTGCGCCGCAGCATCAGATGGGCGAGGGCGGCGGCCAGCACACCGACGGCGGGGCCGGCGGCCCAGCCGACGACCGGCCAGAGCCCGGCGAGGAAGGCGAGGACACCGCTCACCACGAGGGCGACGGGCCGCGAGCCGCCGGCCGTGAACGGCCGCTGCGCGGCCATCCGTCGCGCCTCGTCCGGCGGGCAGACCTCGTCGAGGCGGGCGAGCCGGGCGGCGCTGCCCGCCGGTGCGGTACGGGACGAGAGCGCCGCGAGCCGGGCGGCGACGGAGCGCAGCGGGAGCCCGCGGTCGATGAGTTCGTGGGTGTGGTCGCGCAGCGCCGGGACGATCCCGGCGCGGCTCATCTCCCGTGGCATCTCGGGCAGTTCGACGCCCCGGTCGCGCAGGTGGCCGCGGTGCTCGGCGGTGAGCCGGGCGCCGCCCGCGACGGCGAACGCGTCGGCGACGGCGGTACGGAACCGTTTCAGGGACTCGGCCAGCCGCTCGATCTCGCCCGGCAGGTCGTGCGCGGGGCCGGACGTGGTGAGGAGACCGGCCGGACCGCGCACCCGCGCATGGCCCTCGACGGCGTCGTCCAGCGCCTCCTCGCAGGTCAGGAGCAGGCCCCCGGCCCGTCCGTGGCCGGGGAGCCAGTCGTGCCCGGCGAGCGAGCGAGGGACGGACTCGTCCAGGAGCAGGGCGAGTTCGGTGGGCACCCCGTCCGTGGCGGGCGCCTGGGCGGGTACGTCCGGTCCGGCCAGGCCCTCCACCGCCTGGCGCCAGGAGCGGGCCCGGGCCTCGTCGGTCAGGTCGTGCTCCAGGACGCGGGCGGAGGGCACGGCCACGCCGTGCACCACCTCCGCGAGCGCGCCGAGCACGGCCGCGAACACCTCCGGGCCCGACACGATGTCGACCAGCGGGCGCAGCGCCGCGTCGTCCGGGTCGTCGAGCAGCCAGAGCACCCCGGCGTTGCGCGGGCGCAGGGTGAGCGACCGGTGCAGGGTGCGCTGCCCGGGGGCGCCGACGGCCAGGCAGATGATCCGCGCGGGGCCGTAGGACGACAGGCGCTCGTGGAGGAGCTGGTGGGCGACGAGCATGTCGGCGTCGTCCAGGACGACGAAGCGCCGGTCGCCGGTGGGCTGCGGGACGTCCAGCGCGGCGCGCACCACACCGTCGGGATCGTGCAGCGGGGCCCGCAGGTCGAGGCACACGGCGTGGCCGGGTACCGGGTGCTCCGGGGTCGCGCGGGGGCTCACTCCTCCTCACCGTCCAGGCCCCAGGGGTGGCGAACCTCCTCGGGCTCCGGCTCGGGCCGGGGCTGGTGGTCGGGCTCGGGGCGGTGGGCCGGCTCGGGCTCAGGCCGGGGTTCGTCAGCGGAGTCGTACGACACCCGACGTACAGGCTCGGGCGGCGGCTCGGATGCCCGCGCCCGGGGCTCCGTCCGCTCCCGGTCCTGCGCCCCGGCCTGCGCCGAGGCCTGCGCCGAGGCCTGGGCCTGGGTCTGGGCCTGGGTCTGGGCCTGGGTCTGGGCCTGGGTCTGGGTCTGGGTTTGGACGTACCGGTCGAAGAGCGCCTGCAGGCTGGGCCGTACCGGGTGGCCGGACCCGGAGAAGCGCCGGTTCATGGCGGCCGGGAAGGTCTCCGCCCAGAAGTGGCGCAGCGGCGCGAGCCACTGCGCGTCCCTCTCGTCGTACTCCGCGCTCAGCTGGTCGAGAAGGACCAACTGCCGCGGGACGACCTTCTCGATCAGATGGACGAAGAGCGGCGACGGTTCGGCCGGCACGTGCGTGAGCCCACGCGGCAGCGAGCGCATGAGCCGTTCGCAGAACACCTCGACGATCTGGCTCTCTTCGAGCAGCGCCGACTGCTCGTACCCGCGCAGCAGCCCGGCCCAGCTGGAGAGCGCTCCGTCGAAGCCCTCCAGGCGCAGCGACATCGTCGCGGCCTCGCCCTCCTGGAGGCGGATCCGGACCAGTTCCGGGGAGTCCGCCGGACCCTGGATCCGAATGTTCCCGTTCCACATCGCGCTGAGGAGCCGGTGCAGGATCCGCTGCCGGTCCTCCTCCGTGGAGACCAGCCAGTCGTCCTGATAGCCGAGCCGCTGACGCCAGTGCAGGAAGTCGTCCTCGCCGGCCGAGTCCCGTGCCTCCGACCAGAGTTTGAGGACGGAACGCACCTCGGAGATGTCGGTGAGGTTCATCCCGCTGCGGAAGAGGACCACGGTGATCGAGTCGGTGTCGACGGCCCGGAACTCCTGCGTGCCCCCGGCCGGCAGGTTCAGGTCCTCGGCGAGGTACTCGGCCGCGCGGGTGTCGGACTCGCTCGCCGGGTGGACGATGAGGGTCTTCAGGGGCCCGCCGCCGTCCGGGCTGAAGCCCACCGGAAGCAGTCCGGCGATCCCCGCGCGGAACTGTTCGAGCCAGCGCACGTCGATCTTCGACTCGGCGGCCTCGTCGCCGGACGCGGCCCGCAGCAGCAGCTCCATGGAGGGCAGCAGGGGCCGCGCGTACCGGTCCTCGTTGGCCTCGCCGAAGAGCCGCTTGACGCGCTGTTCGACGACCTGCTTGATCTCCTTGACGGCGGCGCCGGGCGAGCGGCGGACGGCGTCCAGGGCGGCGCGCCAGTCCTCGGGCCTGACGAGCCGGCCGAGGAGGGTGGCGGCGTCGACGTTCTCGGGGAGCCGCTCGCTCTGCGCGAGCCGGTCGAGGACGTCGTCGTAGAAGGCCCGCAGGCTGTTCTGCGGGGGCAGGAGGTAGGTGATGCCGGTGCGGTCGTCGCGGTAGAGCTCGCGCCTGCGCTCGGCGAAGAGGCGGCCCTCGTCCTGTTCGTGGGTGCGCAGCGCGCCGGTCAGCTCGCCGAGGTCGTGGACGATGCGGTGCAGCGGGTCCCGCCACTGCGTCTCGCCCTCCTGCCAGCCGCTGTGCCAGAGCTTCCGGGCCCGCCAGGTGTACCAGTCCTCCTGTTCGGCGAGCGCGTCCTGGACGTCCGGATCGCTCCAGCGGGCCGGTACGAGGCCGCCGGCGCCGCGCTTGATGTGCGGGATCACCGGCGGCTGGTTGTGCACGTGCGGCTGCCGTTCGGGCTCGTTGCGGCGGTTGTCGAGCATGCCGGTGAAGCCTTCCCTTGCCACCCGGTCCGTGTGGCCGGGCAGCCCGTTCAGGACGGCCTCCAGCTGGAACGGCCCGGCCTTGTCGAGGAGTTCGCGTACGCCGGTGCCCGGCTTGAACTCCTCGACGAGACGGGGGACTTCGCGTTCGAGCGTGCTCGCGAGACGGTCGAGCGAGTCCTCCATGTCGCCGAGCCGGTCGAAGAGTGCCTTGGTGATCGCCTTGCTCCCCTTGGGGAGTTCCTCCGGTGCGGGCACGTCGGGCGCCTCACGGACCCAGAGCCGGCCGACCCCGGACCGGTTGAAGAGCTCCTTGACCAGCTCGGGGGCCTCGGAGGAGGGGCGGCGGGCCCGCTCGGTCATGCCCCGGACGGCCTGGGCGAGCAGCCGGGCGGCGACGATCTCGGCGAGGTCGTCGACCGGCACGGTGAGGGAGGCGGCGAGGCTGGTGGACATGCCGCGGTAGCCGATGCCGGTACGGGCCGGGGTGGACCGCTCCACGCTCTTGTTGACGAAGCTCGCGGCGAAGGACTGGTAGTCGTCGTCGCCGCCACCCCGGTTGCCGGTCCCGGAGTCCTCACCGACCTCGGTGCCGATGAGCGACATCACCATGGCGGTGATGGAGCGGCGCAGGTCCTCCGGGCGGATGACGGCGGGCTTGGAGAACAGGAAGGCGGTCTGCACGGTGGAGGCACGCAGCTTGACGGCGCCCTCGCCCGGGTAGCGGACGCTGATCCGGCTGCGCTGCTCGACGTCACCGAGTTCGTCGAGCGCGTCCGGCACGTTCTGGTCGTCGACGAGCCGCGAGAGGTCCACCAGGGAGCGCGCCGCGTTCAGTTCGGCCTCGCGGCCGCCGCCTGCCTCGGGCGGAAACGCCGACGGCATCACCACCAGCGGATAGATCTTCACGCCCCGCACCTTGGCGTTGCGGAACTCGTGCCCGATGAGGTGGAGGAAGTCGTAGAAGATGCCGGCGCCGGTGCCGCCCGCCACCGAGAAGGCGACGAAGACGTCACAGCCCCTGATCCGGCCGCCGCCGACCCGCTGGAGGTCGCCCGCCGAGGTGCCGATGGCGCTGATGGCCTCGCGCAGCTGGCGCAGGACCGGTTCGAGGCCGTGGCGCATCGTCGCGAACAGCGCGGCGCGGCCCACGGTCGGCAGCTGGCCCGCCCCGTCGTGCAGCGGGGCGACCCGGGGCTGGCGGGCCTGCGGCGGCAGCCACGAGCGGGTCTCCTCGTGCAGCGCGATCCGCAGCATGCGGGTCACCTCGGGCGAGGAGTCGAACTCGGCCGGGAGCAGGTCGCGGATCATCCGGGAGGTACGGGCGTAGGCCTGGCTCTCGGCGCCCCTGGCCTTGAACTGCGTCTGGTTCTGCAGGTCGGTCTCGCTGAAGTCGGCGTAGACGAACTGGAGGCACTCGGGCAACTGGAACGGCAGCCGCTTGCCGCCGTCGACGAGGTCGGTGCCGTCGGGGCCGCACAGCTCCCTGCGCAGGCTCCGCTCCAGCTCGCCGCCGATGCGTCCGCCGGTGCCGCCCAGGCCGACGAAGAGCATGGGCTGGTAGATCTTCATGTACGTCTCCCCTTGAGACCGTGGTGGTGCGGTCGGTGCGTTCGGTGCGGTCGGTGCGGTCGGTGCGTGAGCCGGTCAGAAGTCGCCGTGCGGTTCGTCGGTGGATCCGGACTGCTCGGTGGGTCCGCGGGCATCGGGCCGCGCGGTACGGCGCCGGTCGCGGTCGCGGTCGCGGCCGTCGGTGCCCGGGGTGGACGGGCGGCGCCTGAACAGCTCCCGCCAGCCGCCGGGGCCGCGGGTCCGGGTGGGGTCGCCTCGATTCGTACGGCGCGTACTGCTCGTACTGCCGCTCGTACGTCCCGAGTCGGCTCCGCCGCCCGAGCCGCCCGTCCGACCCGTACCGGGGGTGCGGCCCGCGTCCGTACCCCGGCTCGGGCGGCGGCCGTCTCCCACGACGAGCTCGAAGTCGTCGAGGCCGGCCGGAACTCCCAGGCGGACGCCGAACTCCCGGCCCCCCTTGGGGCGCAGCAGCAGATCGCCCCGGCCCGTCCGGCGCAGCCGGTGCGCGGCGGCCGAGCCGCGGGCCCGGCGGAGGGCGGGTGCCGCGCCCCGCGCCTCCTCGATGGTGAAGAGGTACTCGCCGCCACGGCTCTGGCCCTTGCGGATGCCGATCGTGCTCAGGACCTGTCCGTCGCGGAGGAGTTCGAGCCGGACACCGGTCAGGTCCTTGCGGCGGATCCCGGCGAGGAGCCGCACGGCCGTGAAGGCCCCGGCGAGCAGCAGGACCGCCGCCGCGGCGGCCACGGCGCCCCACCAGCGGTCCCACCAGGTCGGCGGCGCCTCCACCCGTACGTCGAGGAAGGCGGTGTCGAGGTCGCGGTCGCCGTCCCCGGTGTCCAGGACGACGACCTGGCCGCCCAGTTCACCTACCGGAGTGCCGTCGCCGACCGTGACCGTGAAGTCGAAGCGGGTCTTGCGGCCCGCCTCGGCGGTGACGGTGGCCGGCGAGACCTTGAGATCGGCACCGGGTGTCTGGTCCTTCAGGGCGAGACGCAGGCTGTGCGGGCCGCTGTCGTTGTTGGTGACGTCCAGGGTGCCGCGCACGGTGGCTCCGGGGTGCACGGTCACCCGGTCGACGGTGAGCCCCGCCGTGACGGCGGGCGTGCCCTCGGTGATCTTGGTGTGCAGCGGGCGGCGGTCGGAGGTGATCCCGGGGGCCGCCATGTCCGTGACGAGTTCCAGGTCGCCGGTGGCGGTGGCGGGCACGGTGATCCGCCCCGTGAACCGCACGTCCGCCGCCCGCCGGTCCGGGGCCCGCCCGTCGTCGGCGAGCCTGACCCTGACCGGTGCGAAGCCGGGGCCGCTGAGCACGGCCGAGACGCTGACGCCCGCGAGCAGCTGGGGGTCGGTGATGACGACCCCGCGCCGGGTCTGCATCCGTACCTCCACGACGGCCTCCTCGCCGGCGCGCGGCGAGGCGGGGTCGAGGGTGACCTCGGAGCGGAGCCGGCCCTGCCAGATCGCGCGTACGGCGACCTCACGGTCCCGGTGGCCCTCCGGGGCCTCGATGTTGACGCGCCAGCGGCCGGGCATCGGGTTCTTGACGCGCAGCGCCTCGACCGGGCCGTCCTGTCCACTGACTTCGAAGGTGGAACCGTCGAGCTCACCCTGGGTGGGTACCTTCCGCCCGCTCGGGTCGTAGTACGTCACCCGCACCTTCGGGTCGTGCTTGCCGACCGTGAGCGAACCGTCGGTGGCGATCGGCGGGATGGTGACGGAGAGGTCGGCCGGCGGCTTGCCGGCCGTGCCGTGGGCGATCCGCGCGCAGCGGGCCGCCGCGAACGTCTCCTGGAGCGCCTTGTCGATGCCCGCCGCACTGTCGACCACCCGCATCCGGGGTACGGCCCCGGGCACGTCGGCGCAGCTGCCCCGGTAGCCGCCCTCGGCCATCGCGGTGAGCGCGGCGCGGTCGATCTCACCGCCGAAGCCCAGCGGCCAGACCTGGACGGAGGCGGCCCGGGCGCGGGCGAGTTCCTCGGCGAGCCGCTTCTCGCCGTTGCTCTGCCGACTGGCCTTGTCCGTGCCGTACTCGGGGCTGTCGCCGACGTCGAGCTTGCCGTCGGTGAGCAGGAAGACGACCTTGGGCGTGTTCTCACGGCCGTCCTCGGTGAGCCGGGAGACGGCCTGCCGGATCGCGGCGGGGAAGTCGGTGCCGGGGCCCATCCGGCCGGCGTCCCGGCGGGTCAACTGCGGTACGCAGTCGCTGAGGCGCTGCCGGCCGGCCGCGTCGGCGACGGTCGGCGGGCACACCTCGCGGACCGGGGACTGGCCCGGCTTCTCGGAGCTGCCGAAGCCGATGACGGTGGCCCGGGAGCGTTCGGATATCTCGCCCTGGCTGAGCAGGGCCGCCGCCTCCGTCTCCAGGGCGAGGTCCTTGTCGGCGAGGCTCGCCGACTGGTCCACGACGACGGCGAAGTCGATGGGGTCGGGGCCTTCGGCGGGCGCGGGCGCGGCTGCCTTCGCGGCGGTCGCTTGCGCCGCTTCCGCCGTACCCGGGCCGAGCGGGCCGGCCGTGCCCAGAGGGCCGGAGAGCGCGAGCAGCGCCCCGGCGAGGAGCAGGACGCCCCCGGTGTTTCTCCACTGCATCGTCTCTCACCACAGTCCGCTGAAGAGGGCCGGCAGCGAGCCGAGCGCGAGCGCGCACACGCCCAGCCGCAGCCACCGGTATTTCGCGGCGAGCACGACACCGTGCACGCTCGCCTGTTCGAGAAGCCAGTCGGTGACGTCCGCGCCGGACGCCGTGAGCCGGTCGCGCAGCGCGTCCGGGCTCGTCCCCGCCGTCAGTTCGCGCAGCAGGGTGCGGTCGGCGCCGATACGGGTACGCGGCAGCACCACCGAGACGAGCATCAGGACCCCGGCCGTCCACAGCGTCCCGGCCACGAGGAGCAGGACGAGGCCCGCGCCGGACGAGGGCAGCGGGCCGCGGTCCCGGGAGAAGACCACCGCCAGGAAGGCGAGGGCTCCGGAGAGCAGGATCGCCGCCTTGGTGTCGGCGCGGCCGATGTCCTCACGGACCGTCGAGAGGAGCCGCTCGGCCATGAAGCGGAGCTCGGCGGGGTCCGGTACGGGCGCGGGGGGCGGGGTCGGGGTCGGGGCTGAGGTCGGGGTCGGGGTCGGGGAGGTCATTCGGTGTCCCAGTCGTCGAATTCGGCGCTGGGGCGACGGGGTGGACGGCCGCGGTCACGGTCGTCCCGCCGCCGGTCGTCGTAGCCCCGGTCGAAGTCCCGGTCGTCGTCCCGGCCGTCCTCCCGGTCGTCGTACCGCCTGTCGTCATGGCGTCCGTCGTCGTCGCGCCGGTCGTCGAAGTCCCGGTACCGGCGACGGGCGCGCTCGTCGCGGTCGCGTTCCGAGGACGACTGGACGCGGGTCGGCTCGTACACCGTCCGTCCCTCGTCCCGCTCCACGCGATCACGCCCGGCCCCGTCACGGTCCGCCCGCTCACCGTCCGCCCGCTCACCGTCCGCCCGCTCACGGTCCGCCGCGTCACGGCCCGCCCGCTCACGGTCGACCGCGTCACGGCCGGCCTCCGCCGGCTCCTCCTCGTCGCCGGTGTCGTCGTGCCACGGCGGCAGGACGGGTTCGGCGCGCGCACTGTCGAGGGCCGCTCTTCCGCGGGCGCGACCGGGCGGGTTGAGGACCTGGCCCGCGACGCCGCCGAGGACCGTGCCCGTGCTCTCCCGCAGGAACTCCAGTACCTGGTACATGGGTTCACCGATGTCGTGCCGTTCAAGCACCCCGGTGTCGAGCAGGCGGTTGAACACCGCGAGGAAGTCGGCCTGGCCCTCCCGCTTCTCGTGCTGGAGCTCGCGCCTGATGTCCCACTGCTTGTCGGGGTTCATCGCCATGTGGTGCGCGATCTGCGCCAGGTCGCCGCGCCGGAACAGCTCTTCGAGATCGCGGGCCCGTTCCGCGACGAGCCGCCGCTCGGCCAGCTCCTTGACCCGTCGCTGCTCCATCTCCCGCTCGTCGACCTGCATGGAGACGCCGACCATGTCCCGCTTGCCGATCTCCTCCTTGATCGTGTCGTCCAGGTCGATGAAGACCAGGACCCGGGTGAGCAGCCCCAGGTCCTCGCCGAGGCTGAAGCGCCCGGAGCTCAACTCCTCGCGTACGGCCTCGTCGGCGCGCTGGGCGTCGGTGAGCCGGAACCGCCGGGACACCGCCCGCAGCCCGTCGAGGAGGTCGTGCCGGAGCAACTCGGCGACGTCCCACACCTGGTGGGTGACGACGAGGTACGGGTCCGCCACCTCCCACACGACCCGGGCGGCGGCCTTGAAGAAGATGCCGTCACCGGAGGCGGGCAGGCTCAGTTCGAACTCGGTGACATGGCGGCCGGTCAGGACCTCGAAGACGGTGTACGGAGAGCTCAGCCGGGGCTTGTTGGTGTCCTCGGTGCGGTCGGGCCACATGATCCGGTGGCCGCCGTTCCGGTAGAGCAGCACGGCCGCGACCGTGCCGCTGGTGCGGCGGTACGGGGGCGCGACCTCGCCGATCAGCGGCCCGATGGCCCGCTCCATGCCCGGCTGTCCCGCCTCTCCCCGCTGCCCGGCGGCCCCCTGCCGCCCTGCCTGTCCCTGCTGTCCCGGGCGTCCCTGCTGGCCCTGCCGTCCCTGCTGCTGTCCGCGCCCGCGCTGCGGCTCACGCTGTTGCCCGCGCTGCGGCTCACGCTGTCCCTGCGCGCCCTGCGCGCCCTGCTGGCGTCGTTGTCCCTGTCCGCCGCCGGCGCCGCCGCCGTTCTGGTTCCCGGGGTCGTTCATCGCTCGGCTCCTTCCGCCACCGCGTCCCACATCCGGCCCGCGGCCCGCCGGTCCATCGGCCGGTCGCGATCGCCGACCAGTTCCTTGAGCAGCCCGCGCAGCCGGTCGCGGTCCCTGCGGCTCACCCCGAGCAGCGGCAGCAGTCGGCACACGTGGTCGAGCGCCTCCTCGTCCTTCGCCGCCCGGCGCAGCAGGCTTCCCAGGCCGTCGAGGGCCGCCTCGCCCGACCGCGCGGTGTTGAGCGTGTGCCGCAGCAGCCCCGCGAGGTGCGGTGTCAGGGAGGGCCGGGTGGCGAGCAGCGCCACCAGCAGCGGGCGGGCGGCGTGCGCCTCCAGTTCGGGCACGTCCCGCAGCCCCCAGAGGTGGGTGGTGCGGAACGTCAGTGTGTTCAGCATGGAGACGAGGACCAGGTTGGCCAGGTTGAGCCGGCCGTCCCGGAGCCACGCGGCCATCCGCCGGACGACCGTCTCCGGGTCCCCCGCGGCGAGCAGCCGGACGACGCTGAACGCGGCCGTGGCGATCACCTCCACGTCGGTGGCCTCCCGCTGCCGCACCACCCGCGCCAGCGCTTCGAGCGAGCCGTTCACCGTCCCGGCCGCCAGTACGTAGCCGTGGGTGAGCAGGACGGTGTCGCGGAGCTCGTCGTCGTCGCCGCTCGCCCAGTCCTTCAGTACGGCGACGACGGCCGGCTGCACGCGCGGGTTGCGGGCCGCCTCGGCGAGCGCGGTGGCGGCCGCCATCCTCGGTACGGCGCTGTCCATGGCCGCCATCGGGGCGATCAGCTCGCCGAACCCGTAGATCCAGTCCCAGGAGCACAGCACACCGGCGGCGATGGAGGCCCGTACCCACACCTCGGGGCGGGGGTCGTGGCAGAGCGTCCGGAGCCAGCGGGAGACCGGGCCGCGCACGTTGTGGTAGCCGTACCAGACCTCGGCGAGGACGGCCGTGGCCAGCGCCTCGCCCTGGAAGCGGATGGCCCGGACGGGGACCTTGGCCGCTCCGAGGTCGAGTTCGCCGTCCTCCAGGACCGAGCGGGCGAGGACCGGGCGACTGTCGGCATGGGTGCCGAAAAGCCGTCTCCCCGGGGGCTGTTCGGGGTCGAGGGTGGCGGCGAGCTCCCAGGTGAGGAGTTCGGCCGCCTCGGCGGCGATGCTGTACGCCGAGCCGTTGAAGACGGCCACGGCGATCCGGAAGGCGGTGGCGTTGAGGGCCGGCAGCGCCTCGGGCAGCGTGCCGGGGCGGTCCGCGCCGGCGAACCAGGAGCGGGCCTGCGCGCGGACGAACGCCGAGCAGTCCTCCAGGAGTTCCGCGTCCGTCAGCTCCTCCTTCTGCCGCCGGGCCAGGTGGTCGGCGAGCCGGGCGGCCTCCCGGGGGCGCAGCGCGTCGAGGCCGAGGGCCTTGGTCACGTCGGCGCGCCGGGCCAGGGTCAGCGCGCCGTCGAGCGCCCCCTCGGGTTCGCCGCGCAGCAGCGTCCGCAGGTGGCGGTGGAGGACCTCGTCGGAGGGCGGTGGCGGGCAGTACGTCCCGTACCGTCCGCGCAGCAGCCGGTCGGCGAGGTCGCCGCTCTCGACCAGGACGACTCCGTACGCCTCCCGTTCGCGCAGCTGCTCGCTGAACCGGTCGAGGTGCAGTTCGGAGAGGCGTACGCGGGTACGGCGGGTCCGGTCACGGGGCTCGTCGCGGCCCCGGTGCGGCTCGTGCTCGGCCCGGCCCTCGTCGGACGGGAGTTCCAGGAGGTGGCCGGAGCCGCTCTCCAGCGACTCGGTGGCGATCTCGTCGACGCGGTGGCGGGGATCGAGCCGGTTGACCCTGTGGGCGGTCACCTCGGAGAGCAGGGCGAGGGCGGTGGCCTTGCGGCCGCTGCCGGGTTCGCCGCACAGGACGAGGAGGCGGTTGCCGCGCAGGAGGTCCCGCATCCGCGCGTAGCCGGGAACCTCGCGGTACACGTCGTCCAGGTGCTGGAGGGTCTCCTCGGGCACGCGGCCCCGCACGAGGTCGGAGCGGGTGCCGGGGCTCGACCAGAACTGGTTGATGAACTGGTTGCCCTCGAATACCTGGCCGTCGCCGCCGATCTCGTACGTACGGCCGGAGGGGCGCGGCGCGAGGGTGCGCAGGGCGGCGCGTGCGGTGCCGGCGCCGCCGGTGCCGGTGCCCCCCACGCCGTCGAGCGGGCTGCGGCCGGCCCGGTCGAAGGGGTTGGCCTCGGGCGGCTGTTCGCCGGCGCCGGCGCCGTCGCCCCGGTCCCCGCCCGCCGCTCCGCCCGCTCCCGCCGCGCCCCCTGCACCGCCCGGCCCGCCCGCTCCGCCCGGTCCGCCTGCGCCTCCTGAGTCGGCACCGGTGGAAGGGCCGCCGTCTCTGGGCTCGTCCTGGGCCGGGGCGCCGTCCTCGTCGCTCATTAGAGGACCATCCCTTCTGCAGCCCTCACGAGTAGGGTTGTGACCTCTCGGTCCCGGCGGGTGCATGGCC